>DVLB01000059.1 GCA_018715695.1 Candidatus Galloscillospira stercoripullorum | reverse complement strand
CCCAGCTCATTGAGCTGCCCAACGTGGGCACCGCCAAGGCCTTCGACCTGGAGACCTGCCTGGCCACCGAGCCCGACCTGGTCATCCTGCCCATGAGCCAGCAGGAGACCGCCCAGGCCCTGGAGGAGCTGGACATCCCCACCCTGCTGGTGATGCCCGAGAGCCACGAGCAGATCCTGGAGATGTTCGCCCTCATCGGCGAGGCCACCAACACCGCCGAGGTGGCGGCCACCCTCTCCTCCTACTACACCGACCTTCTGCGCAAGGTGGAGAAGTGCACCGCCGGCCTGTCCGACGATGACAAGCCCGTGGTCTACATGGGCGGCACCAGCAGCTACCTCACCACCGCTCCCGCCGGGATGTACCAGGCCTCCCTCATCACCGCCGCCGGCGGCGTCAACGCCGCTGACAGCATCGAGGGCAGCTCCTGGACCGAGATCAGCTACGAGCAGCTGCTGGCCATGGACCCCGACGTCATCGTCATCCCCACCAACAGCTTCGCCACCGGCGCCCCCGACTACGCTGCCGGTGACCTGATGGCCGACGAGCAGCTCAGCGAGGTGACCGCCGTGAAAAACGGCGCCGTCTACCAGATGATCAGCGGCTTTGAGGCCTGGGACTCCCCCGCCCCCTCGGGCATCCTCGGCACCCTCTGGATGCTCAAGACCCTCCACCCCGACCTTTACAGCCAGGAGGAGTTCGTCACCGACGTCCAGGATTTCTATACCACCTTCTACGGCTTCACCCCGGCGGCGGAGGATCTGGCGTCCTGACCGCTCCGGCGCGATAACTGCCATAAAGGGCGCCGCCTTTCCCGGCGGCGCCCGTATTTTACCCGGATACAGAGAGGAGGGGAGCATATGGAGCGGCAAAACACGGAGAAAAGGCGGCTGTATCTGGCCTTTGCCATCACCGCCTCGGTGCTGGTGCTGGCGGCGGCGGTGTCGGTGTGCGTGGGCAAGTACCCCATCTCCCCGGGGGAGATCCTGGCCATTCTCACCGGCGGTGAGGTGGAGGGGAACACCGGCAAAGTGTTCTACACCCTGCGCCTTTCCCGCACCGCCATGGCCGCGCTGAGCGGCATGGGCCTGGGCCTGGCGGGCAGTGTGTACCAGAGCGTGTTCAAAAACCCCCTGGCCTCCCCGGACATCGTGGGTATCTCCTCGGGGGCCAACCTGGGGGCGGCGGTGGCCATCGCCGCCGTGGGCAGCGCCGTGACCAGCGTGGCGGTGGGGGCCTTCCTGGGGGGACTGGTGGCGGTGGTGCTGGTGGTGCTGGTGGTCCAGGCCACCGGCTCGCCCTCCACCTCCACCTATGTGCTCTCGGGCATCATCATCTCCTCGGTGGCCCAAGCGGTCATCATGCTGCTCAAGTACTTTGCCGACTCGGAGAGCCAGCTGGCCGCCATGGAGTACTGGACCATGGGCTCCCTGGCGGCGGTGACTGCCAGTAAGGTCCTCTCGGTGCTGCCCTTCTGGCTGGTGGGCTTTGTGGGCCTTTTGCTGCTGCGCCGACAGATCCAGCTGCTCTCCCTGAGTGAGGAGGAGTGCAGGGCCCTGGGCGTGCGGCTGCGGCAGGTACGGTGGACGGTGCTGGGGCTCTCCACTCTGCTGGTCTCGTCGGTCATCTGCGTGACGGGGCTCATCTCCTTCGCCGGGCTCATCGCCCCCCACATCGCCGCTCTCATGATCCGCCGCCGGGATGGCTACGCCATGGTCCTCAGCGCCCTGGTGGGAGGGGCGGTGCTGCTCATCGCCGACATCCTGGCCCGCTCCCTCCACTCGGCGGAGCTGCCCATCAGCATCCTCACCACCCTTATCGGGGTGCCCATCCTGGTGTGGTTCATGTACGCGAGAAAGGAGCGCAGAGTATGAGGCCCCTGCTTCAGGTGGAGCACCTCTCCGGCGGCTACGGCAGGCGGGAGGTGGTGCACGACGTGAGCCTGACCGTGGCGGCGGGGGAGCTGTGCGCCCTGCTGGGGCTCAACGGCTGCGGCAAGACCACCCTCATCAAGGCCGTCTGCGGGCTCCTCCCCGCGGTGCGGGGCGCCTGCCTGGTGGACGGGCAGGACACCACCCGCCTCAATGAGAAGAAGCGCGCCGCTCTCTTGTCCTACATCCCCCAGCGCTTAAGCATCATCACCGGCCGCTCGGTGCTGGACGTGGTGCTCATGGGCTTCAATCCCCGGCTGGGGCTGCTGGAATCCCCGGGGGAGCGCCACCGGCAGGAGGCCGTGGCCGCCCTGGAGAAGCTGGGGCTTGCCCACAGGGCGGGCGCGGACTTCGCCACCCTCAGCGAGGGGCAAAAGCAGCTGGTCATTCTGGCCCGGGCCATGGTGCAGAACGCCCCCGTCATGCTCATGGACGAGCCGGACAGCGCCCTGGACTTCGTGAATCGGGGCATGGTGCTGGGCAAGGTGCGGCAGCTGCTTCGGGAGCAGGGGAGGGCGGGGCTCATCTCCCTCCACGACCCCAACTTCGCCATGCGCTTTTGTGACCGGCTGCTGCTTATGAAGGACGGGGCGGTCTGCGGCCAGGTAGTGCTCGCAAAGGCCACGCCCCAGGAGGTGGAGGAGGCCCTCTCGGCGCTCTACGGCCCGGTGCGCATTCTCCGCCACCCGGGCGGCCTGGTCATGGTGGAGGCATAACAAGACCGCCGGTCCCCAAAAGGGACCGGCGGCTTTTCGCTTTATGGGATGTTCACGGCCCTTTTGGCTCCATCCATCCGGCCTTCTTGTAGTAGATGAGGAAGGCCAGGGAGCTCAGGAACCAGGTCAGGGGGTAGACCCAGTAGACCATCTGGATGCTGTTGGTGAGGGGGATGGTGATGGACAGGAAGGTCACGCGTATCACGCACCAGCAGACCATCATCACCAGCATGGGGATCATGGTCTTGCCCGCCCCCCGCAGCACGGCGGCGATGGAGTGGGAGAAGGCCAGCAGGAAGTAGAAGAGGGCGGCGGTGCGGGCCTTGGCGATGCCGAACTCCACCACCTCAGGGGTGGAGTCGAAGGCGGCGATGAGCCAGGGGGCCAGCAAAAAGACCACCACGCCGATGAGCTCGGCCATGGTCACGGTGACCAGGATGCCGAAGCGGGCCCCCTTCCGGGTGCGCTCATACTGCCGCGCCCCCAGGTTTTGGCCCACGAAGGTGGTCAGGGCCATGGTAAAGCTGTTGATGGGCAAAAAGCCGAAGCCCTCCACCTTGGTGTAGGCCCCATAGCCCGCCATGGCCATGTCGCCGAAGGAGTTGATGTCCGACTGGACAATGACGTTGGCGAAGGCGATGATGGAGTTCTGTACCCCCGACGGAAGGCCGATGCGGATGATCTGCCACAGATATTCCCAGTGGAAGCGGATCTCCCGCAGGTGCAGGCGATAGGGGCCCTTGGAGCGGAGCAGCTGGACAAGGCACAGCAGGGCGCTGATGACCTGGGAGATGACGGTGGCCAGGGCGGCCCCTCCCACGCCGGTGTGGAAAAGGCCGATGAACACCAGGTCCAGCACCAGGTTGACCACCGAGGAGACGATGAGGTAATAAAGCGGGTGGCGGCTGTCCCCCACGGCCTGGAGGATGCCCACGAAGATGTTGTACATCACGAAGCCCAGGCTTCCGGCAAAGTAGATCCGCAGGTACTCCACCGACTCGGGCATCACGCTCTCCGGGGTGTCCATCCACCGGAGGATCTGGGGGGAGAGGAGGACCCCCACCGCCGTCATCAGCACCCCGGCCACCAGGCCGAAGGCCACCGTGGTGTGGACGGTGAGGCGCAGCTTCTCGTGGTCCCCGGCCCCGAAGTAGCGGGAGACGATGACGCCGGCGCCGGCGGCAATGCCGCTCAAAAAGCCGATGAGCATAAAAATGAGGCTGCCCGACGAGCTGACGGCGGCCAGGGCGCTGGTGCCCAGGAAGTTGCCCACAATGAGGGAGTCCACCGTGTTGTAGAGCTGCTGGAACAGATTGCCCAGCAGAAGGGGCAGCGCGAAGAACAGCATCTTCTTCCAGATGGAGCCGTGGGTGAGCGGCGCGGTATCCAGTTCCATGGTCATCTCTCGCCTCCCTGATTCGTGGGTCTCCCGGCCGCCGCCGCGAAAGACCGCCGGCCCGACAGGACCGGCGGTCTGTGGCAGCCATGTGAGCGCGGCATAAGCCGCGCGAAATCATCACGCTGGCCTATTATACTGCACCGCCGGGCGGATGTCCAGAGGCATTTGTCCATTCTCCGGCAGGATGGTGGCGTTTACGCTGGGGAGTCGGCGGAGATGTGAAATTCCACATCCAAGGTGGCGGAAAAGCCAAATTCGTTTTCCTGAAAACAGGGCGCGCCGTCCAGAATCAGGCCTTGGAACCGGGCAATCTCCTCCTGGCTCAGGTCGGCGCGCTCCGCCGACACCGTGTACCGGGCCAGGAGGGAGGTACCGTCCTCGCCCAGGGGGGCCTGGACCACCGAGATGGGAGAGATTTGGACGTCCAGGTCGTCGGGGACGTCGGGCTCCAGGCAGACCAGCAGGCAGTTTTGATGCTCAGGGTCGGAGAAATAGGCGATGAGACGGACCTGGAAAAGCCCGCCCAGATCCTGGGTCACGGTGGCCCGATAGTACCCCTCCTGCTGGGAGAGGTCGATGGCTTCGGCGTTTCGCCAGCCCCACTCCTCCCCAAGGTGGTTGCGGTACAGGGTGTCGCACTCCTCCAGCTCCGACCGGGAGGCCCACTCCAGGACCTTGACGGTGGTGAGGTTGGCGGGGATGGGCTCCTTCTCGCCGGTGAAGTACACGGCGAAGGAAACGGCCAGCGCGGCCAGGGCCGCGCAGACGATGACGATGGGGACGGCTTTTTTGCGCGACATGGTGCTTCCTCCAGTCTTGCGGCGGCTCAGCGGATACGCTCAGCGGGTGCTCCGGGCCACATGGGACTCCCCTCCTCTCTGTCACAGCCGGAACGTCATAACAGTGCAAGCAGGAAAGAAAAATCTGGAAAATCCTTTGACAATATTTTACCATAAGCGCGAGAATCTGTCTACCGGCGTATGAACTCCGGTTTCATGAGCCCTTTGCCCCCTCCACGACCGGGGAGGGGCGGATCGGTATGGCGAGCCACGGAAGGGGCCAAACGGCTATCCGCCTTTGGCCATTTGCTTTTTTCTGCTGCCGGGGCAACGTTTGCAGGTAAACACAAAAATATGAATTGCCAGGAAGAAGACCACCGCGATGGAAATTACTTTGTGCAGCCCAAGCACCATGGGGATCTCTTCCCAAATCAGTCCAAACAGCCCTGTGAGAAAGGAGGCAAGGACCAATCCAAGGACGGTCACCCTTCGCGCGTTCAGCGCCCGCCAGTGCAAGCCGGTATGTACCAGACAGAGCAGAAGAAACAAAAGCGATGCCATTTTGTGAACCACAACACCGGTAAGGGGCACGAGAAGCGTCACAACAAAGGTGGTCATCAAAAGGACATTCAAGGCTTTTTTCATTTTGCGGGCTCCTCTTTGATCACATAGTTTTTCACCCCGAAGCAGAAGTAAAGGATATGGAACAGCCATACCGCGCCAAGGACCCCGCAAGGGATGTACAGCGCTCTTTGAAACATGATGAAAAAGCCCAGCAGCATGAGAAGGGTGACGGTGATCATTACGCGGATCTTTGTCTTCCAGGTCATGCCCTGCCCCTTTACATAGGTCTCCAGGTTGTTTCGGTATAATTTTGTACCCTTGAACCAGCGGTCCAGCTTTTCAGAGCTCCTGCCAAAACAAAAGGCAGCCAGCATCAAAAACGGAAATGCCGGCAGCAAAGGCAGCACCGCCCCCAAAGCGCCCAGCCCAAGGCCCAAAATGCCCAGGGAGATGTATAAAATCCTTTTGCCGCTCATGTTTTGTTCATCCTTTCCTTCCAAGTTAAGAGCATATGAGACACCGCCAGAACAGGGTGATAGAGAAGCATCCGGGGGCCGGAAAAGCGCATGATTGCCCGGATTTTTTCCCGCATCTCCGGCCGGTAGCAGTGCACTTTGCAGTTTGAGCAGAAGGTTTTGCTCTCCATAAACGGGCAGTGGTCACAGCGGTCCGCGGCGTAGGCCAAAACCGCCTGGCAGTCCGGACATAAATGGGCCTGATGGTGCCGCTTTCTGCAGAAGAGATGGATCATCTGCCCAACGATCCGCTTTTCCTGCTCCCGCTTATCCGTGGCGGATTTCATATGGTGCCCCCTTTCATCCTTTTTGGTTAGAATAAACTAACCGTCGTTCAAAACAAAGCGCCCTCACAAAAAGGGCGATTTGTTCAGCTCATGCGCCCCTGCTCCACGGAATAGAGCTGTTCCACGATTCCCATGGTGGACCGCCGGTGGGATACCAGCACAACGGTTTGCTCTCCCTGCACCTGCTTGAGCGAGCGCAAAATGACCGCCTCGTTGAGACTGTCAAGATTGCTGGTGGGCTCATCCAGCAACAGAAGGGGCGCCTGGTGCAGAAATGCCCGGGCCAGGCCCAACCGCTGGCGCTCCCCGCCGGACAGGGAGTCTCCCAGCTCGGCCACCGGCGTATCATAGCCCTGGGGGAGGGAGGAAATGAAGTCGTGCACGGATGCCTTGCGGCAGGCCTCCTCCAGCTCCGCCTGGGTGGCGTCCAGCTTGGCGATTTTCAGATTGTTGGCGATGGTGTCGTGAAACAGATGGGTTTCCTGGGTGACATAGCTTTCCATGCAGCGCAGATCATCGGTGTTGATGTCCCCGATGGGGCGATCCGAGATGCAGATCTCGCCCCGCTCCGCCTGCCAGAAGCGCATGAGCAGCTTGAGCAGGGTGGATTTCCCGCTGCCGCTTCGCCCCAGAATGCCAATGATTTTCCCCTTGGGGAGCTCCAGATCCACATGGGAGAGGATCTCCTCCCGGTCGTAGGAAAAGCTCAGGTCTTTTACGGCGGCACCCTCAAACCCCACCGGGGCATGGCCGTGGATGTCTTCCACTACCGGCTGCTCCTCCAGAAGATCCAGTACCCGGTTGCCTGCGGCAAAGGTGTTCTGCAAGGTGGCGCCCAGAGCGGCCAGTGCAACGCTGGGCCCGAAGGAACTCATCAATGTGAGGGTGGCAATGAGGGCGGGCGAAAATCCGCAAAGCGTGGCCGAGGCATACAGCATGATGAAATCGAACACCAGGATGGCGGTGTTGGTCAGGCCGCTGTTGCGGCCGGCGATGCGCTTGGCCTTCTCCTCCTGCGCGGAAAGCTGTGCTCCCCGCCGCTCCAGCTCCTGCCGGCGGCTCTGGCCCTGAGCGTACTGCAGCGTTTCAGACAGTCCCCGCAGGCTGTCCAGAACAAAGCCCGAGAGCTCTCCGCTCTGGCTGCGGACCTGCTGCCCCACGTCCCCGCTCCAGCGGGAGGTCAGCCAGGGGATCACCAGCCCTACCGTGCCGTGGGCAAGGAGCGTGATGCCGCCCAGTATGGGGTGGTAGAGGGATAAGAAGGCGGCTGTGGCCGCCGTATACAGCACCGCAATGCAGATGGGGGAGATGGTGTGGGCGTAGAACACCTCCAGCAGCTCAATATCCGAGGTGATGACGCTGATGAGGTTTCCCTTGTTCTTGCCCTCCAGCTTGGCCGGACACAGGCGGCGCAGGACGGTAAAGACGCGATGGCGCAGCAAGGCCAGCAGCTTGAAGGCGATAAAGTGGTTGCAGGTCTGTTCACCGTAGCGCAGCACGCCCCGCAGCAGGGCGCAGAGGCCGATCAGGAGAAACAGTGCCGGAAGAGAGAAAAGCTGCTTTATGCCCAGTGCGTGCAGCAGGGCAAATCCGCCCAGTACGGTGATGGCGGTGGCGCAGAGATGGCCCAGCAGCCCCAGAAGCACAGCCAGGCTCATATACCCGGTCAGAGGTTTTACCAGACCAACCAGACGGGCCATCACTTCGATTCCGGATCGTTTCATCCCTTCGCCCCCTTTCCGTAAGCCTCCAGCTGCTGCTGGGCGTTCCACAGACGGGCATACTCGCCACCCTGGGAGAGCAGCTCCTCGTGGGTGCCCCGCTCGGCAATGACCCCTTGCCGCAGCACGCAAATTTGATGGGCGCCCACCACGTTGGCCAGCCGGTGAGAGATCAGAATGACGGTCTTATTCCGGGCGAGCCCTTTGATTTGTTCCATAATGGCGTTTTCGCTTTCTATGTCGATATTGGAGGTGGCTTCGTCAAAGATGTAGATGGGCGTATCGTGGAGCAGTGCCCGGGCAACCGCCAGACGCTGGCGCTGTCCGCCGGAAAAGTTGGCGCCGTTCTCGGATAGCTCCGTATCCAGGCCCTTCTGCTCCCGCAAAAAGTCCGCCAGCTTTACCTGCTCCAGCACCCGCCAGCAGTCGGCATCCGTGGCCGTGGGACTGCCCATCTTCAAGGTGTCCCTCACGCTTCCCCGGAACAAATAACTCTGGTGGCCTACATAGGTGATGTTTGCCATCAGGGCATCCTCCGCAATGTCCGCCACGGGAACCCCGCCGATGGTGAGCTCTCCCTGGAAGCCCCGTATGCGCCCCATGAGGATGGCGGCTAGGGTAGACTTGCCGCACCCACTCTCTCCCACCAGGGCGGAAAAACTGCCGGGCGATGCGGAAAAGTGGATGCCATTCAAAATCTCCTGGCCCTTTTCATAGCCAAACCGCAGATCCTTGCAGGCCACCGTGCGTTCGTCAGGGAACGGGCGGGTCCCGGTCTGCGCGTCCGGCAGGTCGAGCAGAGCGAAAAGCTTGTCTGCGGCCGCCATTCCGTTCATGGCGATGTGGAAAAATGACCCCAGCAGCCGCATGGGCAGGAAGAATTCCGCCGCCAGCAGGATCACCAGCAGGGCGCCGAACAGGGACAGGTGCCCTCCGTGGAATTGCCAGGCCGCCAGGATGATCCCCAGAGCCGCGCCGCCGTAGGCGATCAGATCCATGACAATGATGGAGTTGAGCTGCATGGAGAGCACCTTCATGGTGATTTTGCGGAAGCGCTCCGACTGCTCGTTCATCTTCTGGTGCTGGTGGGCGTCGGCCTGATAAATTTTGAGGGTGGTGAGCCCCTGCAGGTTTTCCAAAAAGGAATCGCCCAGGGAGGTGTATTCCCCCCAGTATTTTCCCAGGAGCTTCTTGGCAAAGCGCTGCACCGCCACGATCGTAACGGGGATCAGCGGCACGCAGAGAAATAGGATGACCGCGCAGGGCAGGCTGACAAAGCTCAAAACCGCAAACAGGGTCAGAGGCGCCAGGATCGAATAGCACAGCTGGGGAAGATACGACCCAAAGTACACCTCCAGCTGATCCACACCCTCTACCGCCAGCTGGACCACCTCGGAGGTGCGGGCCTTTTGCTGGTACGCAAGGCCCAGCCCCAGTAGCTTTTCATAAATCATGACGCGCAGCTGTTCTTTTACCTGCTTGGCGGCGCGGTGGCTCATCCGGCTTGCCAGGGCCGTGCACGCGTATCGTATGACCAGGGCAGGCAGAAGGAGCCATATGAATTTCTTCCACGCTCCCAGGTCCATCCCGGCGGAAAGCTGACTTAAAAAAGCGCGATCCCAGACATCAGCACAATGTTGCAAAGCAAAGAAATCCACTGAAAAAGCACCTGTGCCGACACATATTTTTTGCCCTTGCCCAGGATGTGTATCAGCCGAGCGTTGATCATTCCCTCAGACCTCATTTCGTTAGCATATGCTAACCATGAATCATAATAATAGCTAACCGCCCTAGCGGTTAGCTTAAACTAACTAATGGCATTCTACCAGAAATTTATAATCGTGTCAAGATATTTGCGGTTCAGGTAAAGTAGGAGGGGCGCATCGCTTCATGAGACGCAAGAAAGCGGCCGCCCATATGGGCGGCCGCTTTGGAAACTTGGCAGTAAAATCAGCGATTGCTGAACTGGGGAGCGCGGCGGGCAGCCTTCAGGCCGCACTTCTTGCGCGCCCCAGGCGGCGCAGGCCGTCCGGGGACCCCGTGAGTGCACATGCGCGGGCGGAGTGAATCCGCCCTGCGCCAAGGTTTTGCCCGTGGGCAAAACGCTTGTACGGCGCTTATCGCGCCCCCCTTACCACAGACCAGTTGATCCAGTATGAATTGCAGCCATCACGGGACAACCCGGATGTGCGAGAGACCATGAAGGAGCAGGCCCAGGCGGTGGGACAGTGGGAGGAGCGAAAGCAGAAACCGCCGCCTGCCAAGCCCGCCCCTGCCGCCAAGAAGAAGGGGCCGTTGAAAAAACGGCCTGCACTGGTGCGATAGGAGGGCGGGTATGGCATACACGCATATCACCCCTGGCTGGGAGATCGAAATGTCCGCCCATTACTATTCGGATAAAAACGCGGACCGTGTCGCGGAACTGATCCAACTGCCGCGGGAGGAATTAGCTGCCATGGAGGAGGCCAGCGTGGCAAAGGAAAAAACCATTTTCTCCAAATGTTCTGAGATCGAGACCGAATGGAAGAAACAGGCGGCGGAGACGGCGGCGCTCCGTAAGGCAAGAGAGTATTTGCGGGCCCTGCCGGTGGAGCACACGTCCAACCAGTGGAAAGTCAATCAATTCGGCTGGCACGTATTGAGCAACATGGTGTATAAAATGTCGTATCGCGTGTCCGAGCATAAGAAGCCGGATGGAACTCTTATCAACTGCGCTTTATCCTGGGATATTCATTATAATACGCTCCAGCATCCTACTCCCGACTACACCGGCCCCGGCTGGAAGATCGCTGGGCAGAGCGACGAAGTGTTTGCCACTAAGGAGGAAATGGAGCGATACCTGCAAGGCCGGATCAAAGCCTACGCCCACCTGTTCACGGAAATTTCCCCACCTATCCCACAGGATCAAAAGGGCCGGTTTTGCGTCAACGGTGTTTTGCTCCCAGGCTACACCGTGGAGGTCCCGGAGCGCACGCCCCAAGAGGTGGCGGATGACCTTCTCTCCCTTCTGGAGGACGGGGACCTGCCGGAGCAGTCGGAGGGCGACCCCCCTTCACCGCCGTCTGAAAAAGCGGGATCGCCTCTTGAAACGCAGGCTGCTGCCCCACATGAGCGCCGCAGCCCCAAAGAAGATCCAAAAACCGCACATAAAAAGAAACCGCAGCCCTTGAAAAAGCGCAGCACCGCCCCCACACGGTAGACAGCGGCGCAGTGCGCCGCTGTCCGCGCAAGCATAGCATTTTGGTGTCAAAATGCACTCACAGGGATGAAGCTACGACCCTTTACCAATTTTCGGTTGGACTCGTCTGCGTAGAATTCTCCGCTAAACAAGCCCTGATTCTTTTGCACTTGCTGCCCTATGTTCTTTTACGCCCGTTTTCTCCGGGTTTCAGGCGCCTGCAACGTCTCCCTTGTCAAAAGGCACCTCAGGCGATGGTGTTTTTTCTGCCGTTTATTCTTCCGCCGTCATGTTGCTGTTGACCACATTGAAATGGTGGTTCACCGCCAGCATCAGGTGGGTCTTGTCCCGGCGGCGCAGGGCGTCCACCATCTGCTCGTGGGCGTACTGGAGCTGATTGCCGGTGCGGGGATTCTGGAGGATCCGGCGGCGCATGTCGCTGATGAACCGGTCGATGGTGGAGGACAGGGCCCGGAGAATCTGAATGATGAGCTGATTGCCCGAAATGGCGGCAATCTCGTCGTGGAGCTGCTTGTCCAGCTGGGCCCCCATCTCCGACGGGCAGGCGGTCATCTGCCGCACCAGGCTGTCCAGCCGGTCCACCTGGCTGTCGGTGATCCGGTCCACCGCCAGCAGCGCCGCCTGCAGCTCCAGCCCCGACCGCAGCTCGGCCAGCTGGTGGTAGTCGATCTGCTGGAGCAGAATGAGCATGTCAAAGGAATCCTGCAAATTGCGCTGGATGTTGCAGCTGATGAAATTGCCCGCCCCCTGGCTGCTCACCAGAAAGCCCATGTGCTCCAGCAGGCGGACGGCCTCCCGCACGGAATTGCGGCTGATGCCCAGCTGCTCGGCCAGCTCCCGCTCGGGGGGCAGGGACTGGCCCAGGGTGAGCTTGCCATCCCGGAGGGCGTCCTCCAAATAGGTCAGTACGTGCTCGTAGGATTTCTGCTGCTCCACCATATGCTCAGCCTCCCTTTCCAAACGATATCTGTGGACTTGTCAGATTGTAACCATTATACCACATCAGTCAACAAGTTGTAAAAGTAGTGCCAATTCGAAAAACTGGTAGGTCCAAAATTGCACAAAAATGACACTAGGAAACTTATGCACCCATACAAATTTAGCTTAAATGCCAATTAAAGCCGGATATTCCCTTGACATTTTGCCGTCATGCGCCTAATATTGCTTTTGAAAAAAGCAAACGGGTGCGTATAGATTTTCTTTTGGTTCTACCATAAGAATGACGGTGTAAGGGAGTGTCTGGCTGTGTTTGTGCGGTTTGTGCTTGCTCTGCTTCCCATCCTCTGGCTGGCTGTGGCCCTCAGCGTCTGGAAACGCCCCGCCTATCAGGTCTGCCCCCTGGCGCTGGCGCTTACCGTGCTGCTGGCCCTGTTCTACTGGAAGAGTCCGGGGACGGAGGTTTTGACCGGCGGCCTGGAGGGAGCCGTCATGGCCCTGTGGCCCATCTCGCTGGTGATCGTGGCGGCGGTGTTCACCTATAATCTGACGGTGCGCACCGGGGCCATGGAGCGCATCAAGGGGATGCTCACCGCGGTGACCCGGGACAAACGGGTGCTGGTGCTCCTGATCGCCTGGGGCTTTGGGAGCTTTATGGAGGGCATGGCGGGCTTCGGCACCGCGGTGGCCATTCCGGCAGGCATCCTGTGCGGCCTGGGCTTCGACCCCATCTTCTCCGCTCTGGTATGTCTGGTGGCCAACGCCACCCCCACCGCCTTCGGCTCCATCGGCATCCCCACCATCACCGCCGCCTCGGTGGCGGGACTGGAGGCCGGCCCCACCGCGGTGGTGGTGGTGCTCCAGCTGGCCCTGATGGTGGTGCTCACCCCCCTGCTGATGGTGATGATGACCGGCGGCGGGGTCCGGGCCCTGAAGAGGGTCTGGCCGGTGGCCCTGGGCTCCGGAGTGGCCTTCGTGATCCCCGAGTTTCTCACCGCCAAGTATGTGGGGGCGGAGCTGCCGGCGGTCACCGGCTCGGTAGTGTGCATGGTGGTAACCATCCTTCTCTCCAAGCTGCTCAAGGGGGAACCCCCCGCCCAATACGCCCTGCCCAGGACCCAGGAGCAGACCGGCCTCACCGTCAGGGACGGGGCGCTGGCCTGGTCCCCCTTCATCCTGATCTTCGTGCTGCTGCTGGCCACCTCCAGCCTGGTACCCCCCATCCATAACCTGCTGGCGGCCGTCAAAAGCGACGTGGTGATCTACTCCGGCCAGGGGGCCAGCCCCTATACCTTCTCCTGGGTCAATACCCCCGGCGTACTGATCTTTATCGCCGCCTTTGTGGGCGGCGCCCTGCAGAAGGCCAGCCTGAAGGTGATGGGCCAGGTGCTGTGGGCCACCCTGAAGCAGATGTCCAAGACCATCATCACCCTGGTGTCCATCCTGGCGGCGGCCAAGATCATGGGCTACTGCGGCATGACCAGTGACATCGCCGCCTTCCTGGTGGCGGTCACCGGGTCGGCCTACCCCATTGTGGCCCCCCTCATCGGCTCCATCGGCACCTTCGTCACCGGCAGCGCCACCTCCGCCTCGGTGCTATTCAGCGGCCTGCAGGCGGAGACCGCCTCCGCCCTGGGGATGGACGCCGTCTGGCTGGTGGCCGCCAACACCATCGGCGCCACGGCGGGCAAGATCATCTCCCCCCAGAGCATCTCCATCGCCACCGCCGCCACCGATACGGTGGGGCAGGAGAGTACCATCTTGCGGAAATCCATCGGATATTATATCCTGTTTGTAGTGGTGTTCGGCCTCATCGCGCTGCTGGCCCACCCGCTGGCGGCCCTGGTTCTGTGACCGGCGCACCGGAAGGAGGAACGGCATATGGCACAACTCAAACTGCCCTTTGGCCGGGGGCACATCACGGCGGACATCCCCGACGGCCGCCTGGCCGGGGTGCTCCAGTCCAGGGCCCACAGCTATCAGGCCAAGGCGGACCAGCCGGAGCTGGTGCGTCAGGCCCTGGAAAACCCCATCGGCTCCCCCCGCCTGCGGGAGCTGGCGGCGGGCAAGAACAAAGTGGTCATCCTCAGCAGCGACCACACCCGCCCGGTACCCAGCAAGGTGATCCTGCCCCAGCTGGTGGAGGAACTCCGGGCGGGAAATCCCGACGCGGAGATCACCGTACTGGTGGCCACCGGCTTCCACCGGCCCACCACCGAGGCCGAGCTGCTGGACAAATACGGCGAGACGCTTTACCGCCACTCCGGGCTGCGCTTCGTCATCCATGAGAGCGGTAAAAAAGAGGACATGGTCCACCTGGGCACCCTGCCCTCCGGCGGGGAACTGCTTATCAACAAGCTGGCGGCGGAGGCCGACCTGCTGGTGGGAGAGGGCTTCATCGAGCCCCACTTCTTCGCCGGGTTCTCCGGCGGCCGCAAGAGCGTGCTGCCGGGGGTGTCCAGCCGGGAGACCGTGCTGGCCAACCACTGCTCCGCCTTTATTGACAGTCCCAATGCCCGCACCGGCATCCTGGACGGCAACCCCATTCACCGGGATATGCTGTATGCCGCCCAGCAGGCCAAGCTGGCTTTTATCTGCAACGTGGTCATCGACGCTGACAAGCGGGTGATCGCCGCCTTCGCCGGACACTTCGACCAGGCCCACCGGGCAGGGTGCGCCTTTGTAGACCAGCTCTCCGGCGTGGATGCGGTTCCCGCTCCCATCGTCATCACCACCAACGGGGGCTACCCCCTGGACCAGAACCTGTACCAGTCGGTGAAGGGCATGACGGCGGCGGAGGCCACCTGCGCCCCCGGCGGGGTGATCATCATGGTCTCCGCCTGCAGCGACGGCCACGGCGGCCAGTCCTTCTACGACACCTTCGCCCATGAGCCGGACAACCGGAAGATCATGGACCGGTTCCTGGCCACCCCCAGCGACCGCACCATCCCCGACCAGTGGGAGGCCCAGATCCTGTGCCGGGTGCTCCTGCAGCACCCCGTCATCCTGGTGACTCAGGCCCCCCGGGAGATGGTGGAGGCCATGCACCTCCACTGGGCGGCCGACCTGCCCGCCGCCATTGCCCTGGCCGACCGGCTGCTGGGTAAGGCAGACAGCCCCATCACCGTCATTCCCGACGGGGTTTCGGTCATCGTACGCAAGTAAAGGCAAATCCGATGTGATGTTATCAAATAAAGGGGAGTGTTTTTATGAGCCAGTACAACAAGGTCACCCCCGAGCTGATTGAGGCCCTGAAGGCCGCCGTGCCTGGCCGGATCAGCGTGAACGGGGACATCAACGAGGACTTTTCCCACGACGAAATGCCCATCTACGGCAAGGCCATGCCCGAGGTGGTGGCGGAGTGCCTGACCACCGAGGAGGTGGCCGCCGTCATGAAGCTGTGCAACGAGAACCGGGTGCCCGTCACCCCCCGGGGCGCCGGCACCGGCCTCACTGGCGGCGCGGTGGCCATCCACGGCGGCGTGGTTCTGTCCACCACCAAGATGAACAAGATCCTCTCCTACGACACCGAGAACATGGTGGTCCGGGTCCAGGCGGGCGTGCTGCTCAACGACCTGGCGGAGGACGCCGCCAAGCAGGGTTTCCTCTATCCCCCCGATCCCGGCGAGAAGTTCGCCACCCTGGGGGGCAACGTGGCCACCAACGCCGGCGGCATGCGGGCGGTGAAGTACGGCGCCACCCGGGACTATGTGCGGGCCATGACGGTGGTGCTGCCCACCGGCGAGATCGTCCATCTGGGGGCCAGCGTGTCCAAGACCAGCTCGGGCTACTCCCTGCTCAACCTGATGATCGGCTCCGAGGGCACCCTGGGCATCATCACCGAGCTCACTCTCAAGCTCATCCCCGCCCCCAAGGAGGTCATCAGCCTGGTGGTGCTCTACGAGAACCTGGAGGACTGCATCTCCACCGTGCCCAAGCTGATGATGGCCAACCTCCACCCCCAGGCCCTGGAGTTCATGGAGCGGGAGATCGTCCGCCTGTCCGAGAGCTACCTGGGCAAGAGCACCTTCCCTCAGACCTTTGAGGGCACCGACGTCAACGCCTACCTGCTGGTCACCTTTGACGGCGAGAACGAGGATCAGCTCACCGAAATTATCGAGCAGGCCTCCGAGGTGGTGCTGGAGGCGGGCGCCCTGGACGTGCTGGTGGCCGACACTCCCCAGCTGAAGAAGGACGCCTGGGCCGCCCGGTCCACCTTCCTGGAGGCCATTGAGGCCAACACCAAGCTGCTGGACGAGTGCGACGTGGTGGTGCCGGTGAACCAGATCGCCCACTATGTCACCTACATCAAGGAGATCTCCGAAGGCTACGACTTTGAGGTCAAGAGCTTCGGCCACGCCGGCGATGGCAACCTGCACATCTACACCTGCTCCAACGACATGGAGCTGGCCGCGTTTGAACAGCAGGTGGCCGACTTTATGGAGAAGGCCTACGCCAAGGCCACCGAGCTGGGCGGCCTGATCTCCGGCGAGCATGGCATCGGCCACGGCAAGCTGGACTACCTGGCTCAGATGGTGGGCCCGGTCAACATGCGTCTGATGCGCGGCATCAAGGAGGTCTTTGACCCCAATCTGGTGCTCAATCCCGGCAAGGTCTGCTACAAGCTGTAATAGAAAGACGACTTACATAGAAGGAGGAACCCGTTATGGCATATCTGATTTCGGAAGAGGCTCAGGAGCTGCTGGGCGCTGTCAAGGAGTTCTGTGAGAAGGAAGTCAAGGAGCAGTGCAAGGAGTACGACCGCTCCGGCGAGTGGCCCAAGGAGATTTACGACAAGGCCATCGAGATGCAGCTGCACATGCTGGAGGTGCCCGAGGAGTACGGCGGCATGGGCCTGAGCCGGGTGGACGTGGCCGCCCTGTTTGAGGAGATGGCCAAGGCCGACGCCGGCTTTGCCACCACCATCTCCGCCAGCGGCCTGGGCACCAAGCCGGTGCTGATCGCCGGCAGCGAGGAGCTGAAGAAGCGGGCCTGCCAGCTGATCGTGGACGGTGGCTTCGGCGCCTTCTGCCTCACCGAGCCGGGCGCCGGCTCCGACGCCAGCGCCGGCAAGACCACCGCCGTGAAGGACGGCGACAGCTACATCCTCAACGGCCGCAAGTGCTTCATCACCAACGGCGGCATCGCCTCCTTCTACTGCGTCACCGCCATGACCGACAAGTCCGCCGGCGTGAAGGGCATGTCTATGTTCTTTGTGGAGGCCGGCACCCCCGGCCTGTCCACCGGCCACGAGGAGGACAAAATGGGCATCCGCACCTCCAACACCTGCGACGTGGTGTTTGAGGACTGCCGCATCCCCGCCTCCAACCTGATCGGCGCGGAGGGCAAGGGCTTCTCCATCGCCATGAAGACCCTGGACCAGGCCCGGACCTGGATGGGCTGCGTGGCCACCGGCATCGCCCAGCGGGCCATGGAGGAGGCCATCGCCTACGGCAAGGAGCGCATCCAGTTCGGCAAGCCCGTGCTGAAGAACCAGGCCCTCCAGTTCAAGGTGGCCGACATGGCCATCAAGATCGAGACCGCCCGCCAGATGGTGGCCCACTCCCTGACCCTGATGGATCAGGGCCTGCCCTACTCCAAGGAGTCCGCCATCGCCAAGTGCTACGCCTCCGACATCGCCATGGAGGTGGCCTCCGAGGCCATCCAGATGTTCGGCGGCTACGGCTACAGCCGGGAGTACCCGGTGGAGAAGCTGCTGCGGGACGCCAAGATCTTCCAGATCTTTGAGGGCACCAACGAGGTGCAGCGCATCGTGGTGGCCAACAACACCATCGGCAAATTCTAAGGCGGGGAGCGTAACGACATGGAAATTCTGGTATGTCTCAAGCAGGTGCCCGACGACTCGGTGGAGCTCCACCTGAAGCCCGGCACCCAGGAGGTGAACCTGGAGGGGGTCACCCCCGTGGTCAACGCCTTTGACACCTACGCTCTGGAGATGGCCACCCGCCTGAAGGAGGCGGTGGGCGGCAGCATCACCGCCATCACCATCGGCCCCGAGGGGGCCAAGGACGCGGTCAAGACCTGCCTGGCGGTGGGGGCCAATCAGGGCTGCCTCATCACCGACCCCTCCTTCGAGGGGGCGGACACCCTGGGCAAGAGTAAGATCCTGGCCGCCGCCATCCGCAAGCTGGAGGCCGACGCCGGCAAGCCCTTCGACCTGATCTTCTGCGGCCGGGAGGCCACCGACAAGGCCTCCGGCCAGGTGGGCCCCCAGCTGGCCGAGGCCCTGGGCGTGGGGGTGGTCACCGACCTGGTGGACATCCAGCAGACCGACGCCGGCGTGCAGGCCAAGCAGGAGACCGAGGAGGGCTACCGCCTGGTGGACGCCCCCCTGCCCTGCGTGGTCACCGTAAACAAGCCCCCCTATGATCCCCGCTATCCCACCATCAAGAGCAAGCTGGCCGCCCGCAAGATGCCCATTCCCACCCTGGACGCCGCCGCGCTGGGCGGCGTGGCCCCCGGCGCCGCCGGCAGCCATGTGGTGAAGGTGTACGAGCCGGCCAAGCGGCAGGCGGGCGTGAAGCTCAAAGAGGAGACCTGCGAGGAGACCGTGGCCAAGGCCATCGCCATGATGGCGGACGCCAAGGTGCTGTAAAGGAGAGAGCGGTATGGATTGGGGAAATCGCAAGGATATTCTGGTCTTTCTGGAACAAAAGGACGGAAAGGCCCTGAACGGGGCGCTGGAGTGCCTCACCCCCGCCCGGGCTCTGGCCCAGCACACCGGCGGGCAGGTTCTGGCCGTGCTGATGGGCACGGACAACGCCGGGGCGGCGGAGAAGGTTGCCCCTCTGGCTGACGGCGTGCTGGCCGTCACCGGCGGGGACTATTCCGACGGGGCGGCGGACGCCTTCACCTGGGCGCTGGAGCAGCTGGCCGCCCAGTATGAGCCCGCGGCGGTGCTGGCGGGCAACACCCCCCTGGGCCGGGAGATGACCGCCCGGCTGTGCGCCCGGCTGGGGCTGGGCAGCGTCCAGGACGCCACCGCCCTGACCTGGGACGGGGACACCCCGGTGTGGACCGTGCCCCTGTACGGCGGCACCGTGCTCAACGACGTGGTGGTGGACACCCTGCCGGTGGTAGCCACCACCCGCTCCGGCGCCTTTGCCAAGCCGGAGGCCGGCCAGGCCGGCCCCGTTACCCCGGTGGAGCTCCAGGTGCCCGCCGACGCGGTGAAGGTCAAGGTGGCCCAGGCGGTGAAGGAGCTCTCCGAGGCGGTCAACCTGGAGGAGGCCAAGGTCATCGTCACCGGCGGCCGGGGCATGGGCTCCAAGGAGCAGTTTGCCCTGGTGGAGGAGCTGGCCGCCCTGCTGGGCGGCGTGGTGGGCGCCACCCGTCCCGCCATCGAGGACGGCTGGGTCTCCCGGGCCCATCAGGTGGGCCAGTCGGGCAAGATCGTGGCCCCCGCCCTGTACATCGCCTGCGGCGTGTCGGGCGCCACCCAGCACGTGTCCGGCATGAGCGGCTCGGGCTATGTGGTGGCCATCAACAAGGATGAGGACGCCCCCATCTTCGACGTGGCCGACGTGGGCATCGTGGGGGACGTGGCCAAGGTCCTCCCCCTGATGATCGAGGAGATCCGTCAGCGCAAGGCGGAGTAACCTTTCTAAAGGCAGATCCAGAAGGGTCTCGTCCCCTTGGGGGGCGGGCCCTTCTGTTTTTTGGGGTTGCCTTTTGGGGGAAAGTGTGATATCCTCGAACGGCAGCCAAAGGCTAGCAAAATAATAGGAAAAAGGAGGAAAATCAGGTGGACCTATGCGGACGAAGTACCAACGCGGGCTGTGAGCTTCCCTCAGGGGACAGGGCTGGCGCCGCCTGGTTTTCCCTGTAAGCAGGGCAGGCCGGGCGGGGCCCGGCTGTCTGTTCCCAAATACGGAAGGTTCCGCCGCGGGGAGCGGCCGGGTATGAAACCCGGACGCTTTGCCGCGGCGCGCCTGTTTTGGTCACTTCCTCGCTGTATTTTAACGACAGGAGGAGAGACCCATGAAACAGAATCTGACCCTGGAGGCGCTGCGGCAGCTGCTGGAGCGCCGGGATATGTGCGCCCTGCGGGACGCACTGACCCAGACCCACCCCGCCGACCTGGCGGAGCTGCTGGATGAGCTGGACCGGCCGGAGATGCTGGCGGTCTTCCGGGCCCTGCCCAAGGAGCTGGCGGCGGAGGTGTTTTCCGACCTGCCGCCGGAGGACCAGCAGGCCCTGATCCAGGCGGCCACCGACCAGGAGCTGTCCGCCATTGTGGAGGAGCTGTGGGTGGACGACGCAGTGGACCTGCTGGAGGAGTTGCCCGCCGGCGTGGTGAAGCGGGTGCTCCAGGCCGCCCGGCCGGACACCCGGCAGCTCATCAACCAGTTCCTCCACTACCCGGAGAACTCGGTGGGCAGCATCATGACCGCCGAATTTACCGACCTGAAGCGGGACATGACGGTTGCCCAGGCCATCGCCCATATCCGCAGGACGGGGGCGGACTCGGAGAGCATCTATACCTGCTACGTCACCGACGCCGCCCGGCGTCTGGAGGGCGTGGTCACCATCCGGGAGCTGCTGCTGGCCGGGGACCAGGCCCTGGTGGCCGACCTGATGGAGCGGGACGTGATCACCGCCGGGACCGGCGAGGACCGGGAGGAGGCGGTGGCCCGGCTGATGAAGTACGATTTCCTCTCCCTGCCGGTGGTGGACAGGGAGGGCCGGCTGGTGGGCATCGTCACGGTGGACGACGGCATGGACGTGCTGGAGGAGGAGGCCACCGAGGACTTTGAGAAGATGGCGGCCATGGCCCCCTCGGAAAGGCCCTATCTGAAAACCGGGGTGTTCACCCTGGCCCGGCACCGCATTGTGTGGCTGCTGGTGCTGATGATCTCCGGCATGATCACCGGCGGCATCCTGGGCCGGTATGAGGCGGCCTTCTCCGCCATGCCCTTGCTGGTCACCTTCATTCCCATGCTCACCGACACCGGCGGCAACGCCGGCAGCCAGTCCAGCACTCTGGTGATCCGTGGCATGGCGGTGGGCGAGATCCGCCTGCGGGACTTTGCCAGGGTTTTTTGGAAGGAGCTGCGGGTGAGCATGCTGGTGGGGGCCGCCCTCAGCACGGTAAACTATGTCCGGCTCATCCTCACCTACCCGGGCCAGACCGCCACCGCCCTGACGGTGGCCGCCGCCCTGTTTGTCACGGTGCTGCTGGCCAAGACGGTGGGGGGCGTGCTCCCCATGGCGGCCAAGTTCTTCAAGGCCGACCCGGCCATTATGGCTGCCCCCCTCATCACCACCATTGTGGACGCCATCTCCCTGGTGGTCTACTTCAACATCGCCAGCGCTCTGCTGCCCCTTGCATGAAAAAATCCCTGTCCGCATCGGCGGACAGGGATTTTTCAGTTTCAGTTCTCCTTGCCCCGGCGCACATCCCCGATCACCTTGATGATCTGGATGACCAGAGTGGGCAGGAAGGCCAGCAGAACGATCTCTCCCAGGTTGGCGACTCCGAAAGCGGGAGCCACCATAAACAGGCCAGCCGTTTGAATGTAGATTTGCTCAACAGTGTGGCGGAAGAGACCACCGCGCAGATCAGCGAACTGGAACAGCAGATAGCGGCGGCAGAGACGGAATTGCGGGAACTGGTGTCCGGGCCCGACCAAGTGAAACGGGATTGCGCCCAACTGATGAACTGGGCCACACTCTATGACAACTGCTCCTTCGAGGCAAAGAAGATGATTGCAGCACAGTTTATCAAAGCAGTCCGTGTCAAGCGGAGCTACGAGTTGGAAATTGAGTTCAACGTCTCCTTTTCCGAGTTTCAGCGGCTCTACTTAGAGCCAGAAAAGGAAGGGGAACATAAGCGGGGGCCAGCGCCGCTCCTGGTATTTGAGGAAAAAACAAGACAGGCGGTGTAACGCCCGCCTGCCCTCAACCGGAAAGCCCTATTTCGACATTACAGTTTTATGCAAGTACATTCCCTGCAAGCAACTTACTATAAAAATCACCCTAAATTCCTTTTCGCTAAAATCGTTCCGCTTGGATACCGTTCGATTCCGCACATAGTCCCACAGGCTTCTAAATTGTGTCTCGGTATAAGGCGTGTTATCCTCATTTCCTATCACGTAGCAGGACTTGGAACTTGCTTTAGCCTCCTGCAGGCACTGTACCAGCTGTGGAGGAATAGGGATCACACGCTTGCTCGCCTTGGTTTTTAGGCGCTCCTCAACAACGGGACGATTGTGGACAAAGCGGCAGGCCCTTTTTACAAGGATTGAAGGAGTTCCTGTCAACTGGACGCAGTCCCACTTGAGGCCAAGGATTTCCTCGCGGCGAAGGCCGGAGTATAAGCCTATCATGCAAAAGACATAGGCCCTTGTGCCCTTGACCGCCTCAATGAGGGTATCCATCTGTTCATTTGTTAGAGCTTGATGTTCCACTGGATCACGACCTCCTGCGCGCATTTTGGGGCATGGATTTTCAGAGATAAGCTTATTGTCATAGGCATTTGTGAACATTTGCTTTGCAAGCATATAGGTTTTGTCATGGACTGACTTGCTAAAATTGGCCACATCTTTCATCATTCGTGTGATGTCATCTGGCAACACATCGCGCATTCGAAATCCCTTCATCGGTGGCTTGATATGCCTATTGATGATGCTCTTATAATCCTCAAAAGCACCGTAGGTCAGATGTCCTTCCTGAAGGGCAATCCAGTAATCTGCATAGTCCGTGACAAACGGATTTTCCCTGTTGTCATTGAAAACTCTCAAATCCTCCTCGAACTCTTCGATTTTTGAAGTCAGTTCATCAGGGGTCTTGGCATAAAGGGAGATCCAGGTTCCATTTCTTCCTTTCACACGCTTACGAAATAGCTGCTTTGATTCCACATATTCATAGCGTGGTTTCCTTTGCCGTGCCATCAACTCACTCCCTTGTTTTTAGGTTCATTCAGTTCTACGGGGGAGCGTTTTGTTTAACAACATCATAATCGCTCAAGGCTGCCTTCCGTCTTACGTGGGCAGCCTTTTTTATTTTTGCACTTTTTCAAAAAGAGGGGGGGTGAAAATACCCAATACAATTAAGATAAGAAAAATCCTATTATAAAAAAGGCCCCACCCACCTGTTTCTTGAAACAGGTGGGTGGGGCCTTTTTTACTGTAAGCGTCATTCCCCATAATAAATCGCTATCGGGTGAATAACGAACAAATCTTTCTCTCTTGTCGGCAAAATCGAAACCAAAACTTGATTTACCATAAATTGCAATTGAGCGAAAATGTTGTCCGAGTCCGGAGTGCTGGTCTCTCCAATTACGTTGGTAACATAGCCTACGCAGGTAACATATCCGCCATGTTTGAATCCCATAGTCTGCGGGTTGTCTCGGAAATATTTATCCTCCAGAGGAATTAAATAGCCATCGGGAGATACCAGCATACGAGTGTATGGAACTATCTGTCGCATGGCTTTTACAATATCAGAAATGTTCTCATACTGCCTGTTGTTTGCTTCAACGAGTTCTTTTACTCTGTTTTTGAGTTCGTTCCCGTTTTTTCGCTGTTGCTCTCGATTGAGGTGCTCAGAGATTTCTTGCGCCGCTCGAGCTTCGATTTTTTCCCTTTCGGATTTCTTCATGAAGGCTAAAAAACTGTTTTTGTCCGAAAAAAGGTTTTCAATATATTCCAAGTCAACAAAATCAAAGGTTTGCGTCAGTTCGACAAAGGAACCCAAATCTGCGTTGGTTGGGTCTGTATCGCGTTCTGTTTTGATTTGCTTATAAGCAATATCAAATGCCGCATCATGTAAAGTTTTTGTCGCGATTTCTTTAAGAACGGTTTGAGAATGGCTATTAAACGTTAATTCTCCCGTGCCGCTTAGCTCAGCCTGGGCTTGCGCAAATTTCCAGATACCGCCACCGACCGAACCATCAAGCGTGACACTTCCAGATTTAGCTTTGTTGTCGCCCGAAGTGTCCTCTTGCTCACTTGCCATTTCAAGAACGAGACCCTTTTCTTTTTGAGCAATAATGGAATTCACAATATCCGTATCAAGGTAAATAAACTGTTTCATCATTTGCTCCTTTCGGTCAATGCTTGATACATCCGCATGAGGTCAGCCACGCAGGTGGTTTCGGTGGTGGTCTTGATGTCGAAGCCGTAGGCTTGCATGACGGCGCGGTCGTTTTGCTGGTGAGCCTTGCGGAGTTCCGGGGGCATGGCTACCTCGTCGTAGAGGTCGGCCAGACTGCAATCCGGGTATAGGGCGCGGGCATCCAGAATGGCCTGGGCGGTCTGCTCGATTTTGGCCTTCTGTTCGTCCGTGGGCGTCGGCCATGGGAAGTTGTTGTAGACAACATCCTTGGAATAGCGGTAGTCACTCTTTAGACGGCCACAGACCGCCCGCATCCAGGCCATATGAACATTGGAGGCCAGAATACCAAAGTGGTAAATAGATGCAGCCGGAATAAATAGAACCGCATTTGTTACAACAATGGAATCATCGATAAAGTCCATCGGAACATATCTGCGATTTTGACTTGAGTGACAAGGAACAACAATAGCAGATGGAGGATTATTTGTTTCACGGAATTGTGCAGGTGTCAGCGCCAACTTCCTCGCCCCTTCATCCGGGCTATTTTCCCGCATTTTCTTTACCTTCTCAATTCGTTCCATGACTGCGGGCATATGCCGCAATTCTGCGGGAGATACGCCAACAAGCCATAGACACCAGCGAAGTTCACCGTTGATAAATTCCCTTGCCCCAACCAGCCGTTTGATGTATTTTTGCGCTAACGGTTCGCGTTTAATAAAGTCGTCGTATTCGCTCGCTTCAATAATCAAATTGCCGCCGTCAACTGGCTTGTTGCCATAAACCATTTTGGGAACATCTGCAATTACGCGGTTCCGGCTTTCAACAAATACAAGCGGTGCATCGAGAAGATACGCATTGATATTCTCTACAATCTGCATTCGCTCGGATGTATAGAGCCGCTTTTTCTGCTGATTCTCCGCAATACTAAAGCCAACAATTACGCAATGCACATGGGCTTTTAAGCTGGCCTCGCTATCCCAGCGGAAAGTACGGTGTGCAAAGTCGATATGGATACCAAAACGGTCATACAACGGTTTCCAGACGCCCGCTACCTGTTCGCCTTGGGTGATGGAGTTGGTGGACACAAAGGCTGTCCGAATGGCAGTATTCTGCATCAACTGGGCGGCCTTGAAATACCAACCGGAAACATAGTCAATTTTTCCGGAGGTCTTGTAGGGCTTGCCCTTTTCGTCTACATAGATGGAGAGAATATCGTCCTTCTGCTCCTTGCTTTGCAGGGAGTAGCCTACAAACGGCGGGTTGCCCATGATGTAGTCCAACTCATACTTGGACACGATACCCTCCCAATCCAGCCGCAGGGCGTTGCCTTCTGCGATGTTGGCGTAGGATTTCAGCGGCAGGAAGTCCAGGGACATATGCACGATGTTCTCGGTCTCCTTCATCATCTGGCTTTCCGCAATCCACAGGGCGGTCTTGGCAACGGTCACGGCGAAGTCGTTTATTTCGATGCCGTAGAACTGGCCGATGGACACTTGGATGGGATTGAACGCGCCGCCGTCGCCAAAGGCGATTTGGCCGCGCTGTAACAGGAACAACACCTCGTTTTCCAGCCGCCGCAGGGAGATATAGGTCTCCGTCAGGATTGCCGGAGCCGCAGGCGGGGTCGAGGAAGGTCAAGCCTGCAAGCCGCATCTGGAAGCTCCGCAGCTTTGCGTCCCGTGTACGGTCTACGGTGATTTCCTTGATGGTTTCTAGTTCCTCTTTCAGTCCGTCCAGGAACAGCGGGTCAATGACCTTGTGGATGTTCTCAATACTGGTGTAGTGCATCCCGCCGGCGCGCCGGGTCTCCGGGTTCAAGGTGCTTTCAAAGACAGCGCCGAAGATAGTGGGCGAGATTGCGGACCAGTCGAAGTCTGCGCTGGCCCGGTTCAGGATCAGATCCACGATGGCCTCATCCAGCCGGGGAATGATGATGCTCTCATTGGCGAACAGACCGCCGTTGACATAGGGGAACGCGGCGAGGTCGTCGTCCATGTACGGGTCCCGGTCCTCCGGCTTGGTATCCAGCACCTTGAACAGGTCGATAAGGGCGCGGCGGGCCTCGCTCTGGTGCGCTTGCAAGTAGTTGTGGAACATACCATGCCCGCCGAAGATGCCCGCGTCCTCGGCATACAGGCAGAACACCAGACGGACGCACAGCATATTCAGACTTTTCAGCGTTTCCTGGTCGCCAGGGTCCTTGTACTGCTTCAAAAGCGCGTCATAGAGAACGCCCACCAGTTCACCTGCTTGCAGGGAAATCTCCATTTCCTTTCGCACATTCTCGTCCCCGGTGTCCACCAGGAACTGTAAGCGGTAGTATTCCTTTTCCAAATCGGCCAGCTTGATGACCTCAGCCTCGCCCGTGGGCCGCTCCATATCGTAGACATGGAACTCGGCAAAGTTGCAGGTCACAATCCAGCGTGGGCGCTGGGAGTAGGGCAACTCGGCGGCATAGCGTTTGGCCTGCTGGAACGGTGTCAGCAGGGAACCGTCGGACTGCTTGATGGGCTTGTTCAGGTCCTTGCCGATGCCCTTTTGCTCAATCAGGACATGGGTGGACGGAATGAAGCCGTCGATGAAGCTGGTGTGGTCCAGCATGATTTGGTCCTCGAAGGTGATGAACTTGTCCGGCTCGGCCACGCCATAGACTTTGGAAAGCAGGGCAAGCCAAAAGGTCTGGCTGTGTCCCTTCTCGTAGCCCTTGCCAGCCCAGTCGGCGGCAAACTGTTTCGCGGCACTCCGCTGTTGTGCATCTGTCATGGCGTGTGTCCTCCTGCGGATGATTTTCTGATTTTCTTTAGCATACCACAGACTAGTTGATTTTTCCAGATGGAGCAAGCGGCTATTGCGTTTCTTTCGTTCTGCGGCAATTTTTTAGGCATTGCGGTGACTAGTTGAGAGTTTCGGTTTTTGCTATCTTAACGACACTGTTCCTCTTGTGAAAATGACGGCGGTGGTTTTCCCGAAAACCAAGGAACCGAATTTTTGGCCCGTTCCGGGGACTAGTAGAGAGGAACGCAACAGCGTCATTCTCGGGCATTTTCAAGATTTGAACGAATTTTTAGGGCATGGGGCGGACTAGTTGAGATTTTTTCACGGCGTCCGCTGTCTGGCAGAGCCACCGCCCACCCCGCTGTGGGGTTGGCATTTATTTTTTGAAAATCCCCGGTTTGGACCTCTAATTTCGGCCTTTTCAAAAATAAATGCCAGCAGGGGGTGCGGTCCAAAAACCGCACCCCCTGTCTCTTTTGTGCATTATGCCGCCACGCGGTACAAAAAGCCTACCCAGCCCTTGGCCCGCAGGTTGCGCTGGTCATGCCGCCCCGGCTGGACGGCCACCAGGTTTCTGCCGATTTGGCGTTCTAGGTCGGAGTAGTCCCCGCTCGGATTGCGGATAGCCTCTTTTACAATGGCCACCGCCTGTTTGAAATTCACCCGGTAGGCGTAGGCGCTCCCCGGCGGCTGCCGAACCACCACCTCGCGGACAATGCGGCTGCTGGCGTTGAACGCGGTCAGCGCGGCCCATATCTCCTGGGTGGCATAGGCGTCTGACTTGCCGTGGAGGTTGACCAGGCCGATGCTATACTTTAAATCACGAAAGCTTGTTTCGATGCCCCAGCGCATATGGTACAGCTCCTTGATATCTTGAAGCGTGAAGGACCGGGGCAGGCTGGTGGCTATCGTCTCGAAGGTCCCCGCCCCATCGTCGAGTTGAAAACGGCATATCCTTAACCGCATGGAGTAGGGGCTGGGATGGTCCCAACGGGTGCGGCTGGTCTTGGAACCGGGCTTGCTCTTCTTCGGCACGTGCAGATGGATGTACCCCCGCGCCTTGTCCTCGTTTGTCTGCGTGGTGGAGACAGTGAACGCGATGTCACAGTCCAACTCGAACATGGGCAGGCGGGCAATCTCCCGCATAGCGGAGTGGTTCTGCTTGACCCGCAGCACAAAGTCCAGGTTCGGTTTTTCGATGCAATGTGCCATCAAATTATAACTTTCATACCCTCTATCCATAATTAGGACCGTTTTCTGATCAAAATTATTCCGCTGCACCATCTCCACCAACGCGCCTATTTCGTCCTTTTGGGGAGCGGGCTGGATGACCGCGTCGGTGAATGTGCGGTCCAAAAGATTGTATAGGGGGCTTAGGTGGAGCTGGTTGTATCCCTCCGGCGTGCCTCCGTGGGTCACGAAGCTGGGTTCGTCGGGGTTGCGGGGCTTGTTGACGGCGGTGCCGTCGCAGGCCAGTACCTTGTAGCCCCGGAAGGTGGCTGTGTCGGTGCAAGCGGCGTTAAATCGGTCGAATACCTCCTGGAAGACCTCGGGGTCTATCTGGCCGCGACGCATGGACAGCGCGGCGGGGGTCACTTCGATGCCTGCGGCCCGTAGGACGGAGGCCAAGGACCCGCCCTCGGCTCCGATGAGCAGACGAAGCATGACCGGGAGTGTGAGACGGCGGGACCGGGAAAATTCCCGGTCCCCGCTGTTCT
>DVLB01000058.1 GCA_018715695.1 Candidatus Galloscillospira stercoripullorum | reverse complement strand
GAATCGGTCATTTCCGAGGACATGTGCCTTGGAAATGACACTTCTCATGACGGACGGGGTGACAATTTCGCAAGAAATCGAACCCTGTCCGTCATGCAACCCTTTGTCGAAAAAGGCCAAAAGGCCTTTTTCGACAGTCTCGAGGCGTCCCCCCGCAGGGGGACGCCTCTTTTGCAAGTGAAGTCCTTACCGGGCCAGGTTGTGAGCCGCCTGCCACTGGGTAAAGTTATCCACCATGTGGATGCACTTGACCGGGCAGTTCTCCACGCAGGTGCCGCAGCCGGTGCACTTGTCCTGATCCACCACGGCCAGGTTGTTGGTGACGTGGATGGCGTCGCTGGGGCAGACCTGCTGGCACTTGGTGCAGCCGATGCACCCGGCGGTGCAGGCCTTGCGCACCACGGCGCCCTTGGCCTTGCTGCTGCACTCCACCACCACCTTGGCCGTCCGGGGCAGGGTGGTGATCACGCCGGTGGGGCAGGTGCGGGCGCACATGCCGCAGCCGATGCAGGCCACGCTGTCCACCCGGGCCAGGCTCTTCTCGATGGTAATGGCGTTGACGGGGCACACCGCCTCGCAGTCGCCGAAGCCCATGCACCCGAAGGTGCAGGCGCCCACGCCGCCGAAGAAGTTCTTGGCGGCCTTGCAGCTCTTGGGGCCCTCATAGTCCATCTTGTCCTTGGTCTGGTCGCAGTCGCCGTTGCAGCGGACCACGGCCACCATCTCCACCACGTCGGCGGCGGCCACGCCCAGAACATCGCTGATGGCGTGGGCGGCGGCGTCGGCGCCGGGGATGCACAGGTTGGTACGCGTCTCGCTGCCGTCGGCCAGAGCCTTGGCATAGCCGTCACAGCCGGCGTAGCCGCAGGCGCCGCAGTTGGCGCCGGGCAGGCACTCGCGGATGAGGCCCATCTTGGGGTCCTCCTCCACCGCCATGACCTTGGAGGCCACCACCAGCACCACGGCACAGATGAGGCCGATGATCACAACAGAGACGATCGCCAGTAAAATCGGATTCATCGTTCTCCTCCTCCCTTAACCGAGCAGGGTATCCACCACGCCGGTGAACCCAAAGAAGGACACGGCGACGATGGCGGCAGCCACCAGAGTGATGGGCAGGCCCTCAAAGGCTCTGGACGCCTTGCAGTTCTCCATGCGGGAACGCACCCCGGAGAAGAGCACCATGGCCAGGAAGAAGCCAAGGCCGGAGCCGAAGGAGTTGGCCAGGGACTGGCCGAAGCCGTAGCCCTCGTCGATGTTCAGGATGGTCACGCCCAGCACCGCGCAGTTGGTGGTGATGAGGGGCAGGTAGATGCCCAGGGACTTATGCAGGGCGGGGATGTAGCGCTTGAGGGCGATCTCCACCAGCTGCACCAGGGCGGCGATGACCAGGATGAAGACGATGGTCTGGAGGTAGCCCAGGTTGTTGGGGGTGAGCAGGAAGGTCTGGATGGGCCAGGTCACCGCGGTGGCCAGGAGCATAACGAAGATAACGGCGATGGACATGCCGGTGGCCTGGTCGAGCTTCTTGCTCACGCCCAGGAAGGGGCAGATGCCCAGGAACTTCTGGAGCACGTAGTTGTTGACGAACACCGCGCTCATCACGATAAAGAGGAATTCTCTCATCCCTTAGCCTCCTCCTTTCTGATGCGGGCGCAGGCCTCGGCGTTGATGCAGCCGGCGCAGCCCATCTCCTTCTTGACGGGGGCCTTGCCGTGGGTGATCTTGAACACCAGGGCCATCATGAGGCCGAAGACGAAGAAGCCGCCGGGGGCCTGGGTCAGGATGGGAATGCGGAAGTCCACCAGGAAGGGGATCTCGATGCCGGCGAAGGAGCCGGAGCCGAAGACCTCACGGACGGTGGCCATCAGGAACAGGGCGAAGGTGAAGCCGATGCCCATGCCGATGCCGTCCAGGGCGGAGGCGCCCACGCCGTTCTTGCTGGCGAACATCTCAGCCCGGCCCAGAATGATGCAGTTGACCACGATGAGGGGCAGATACACGCCCAGGGCGCTGTACAGATCGGGGAAGAAGGCCTGCACCAGCATCTGCACCACGGTGACGAAGCCGGCGATGACCACGATGTAGCAGGGGATGCGCACGGAGCCGGGGATGACCTTGCGCAGCAGGGAGATGATGATGTTGGAGCAGATGAGCACCACGGTGGCGGCAAGGCCCATGCCGATGGCGTTGACCACCGAGGTACTGGTGGCCAGAGTGGGGCAGGTGCCCAGCACCAGGACCAGCACCGGGTTTTCCTTGAGGATGCCCCGGGTCAGGTTGGAGAGTGCGCTATTTCCTTTTTTCATGGCTTAGGCCCCCTCCTTTCCTGCGATCATGTCAAAGGCGGTGAACGCGTCCTGCACGGCGGCGATATAGCCGCCGGAGGAGTAGGTGGCGCCGCTGATGGTCTCCACGCCCTCCAGGGCGGCGTCCTTGCCCAGGAACTGGCCGTAGAAGGACTCCTCGGTGACGGCGTCGCCGATGCCCGGGGTCTCGCCGCTGACGTCCATGGCCTTCACGCCGGTGATGGTGCCGTCAGCGCCGATGCCCACCATCAGCTTCATGGTGCCATAGCCCTTGGTGGTCAGATTGAAGACATAGCCCGCGCCGTTGTCGGCGGCATAGACAGCGGTGACCCGCTCAGGCAGGCCATCGGCCTCCACGGCGGCAAATCCGCTGCCCTCGGGCAGGACCTCGGCCCGGGCGGCCTCGTTGGCGGCAGCCTCAGCGGCCTTGATGATGGGGTCGGTGACCTGGTAGGTGACGGCCAGAGCGCCGGTGACCACCAGGCAGATGAGGCCCAGTACCACGATGGGCATAATCATCTTTTTCATGCCTTGGCGCCCCCCTTCTTCTTGCTCACGCCCAGCGGGGTGTGGCGGGTGAGCTTGTCAATGTGGGGCGTGAGGATGTTGCCCAGCAGGATGGCGAAGGACACGCCCTCGGGATAGGAGCCCCACAGACGGATGGCCATGGTGAGAAGGCCCAGGATCACGCCGTAGATGAGCTTGCCCGGCTTGGTCATGGGAGAGGTGGAGTAGTCGGTGGCCATGAAGATGGCGCCCAGCAGCAGACCGCCGGAGAGCAGGTGCTCCAGGGGGTTCTGGCCGGCGAGCAGGGCGAACACGGCCACGGTGACCAGATAGGCCACGGGGATGTGCCAGGAGATGACCTTGCGCACCAGCAGATAGATACCGCCGATGATGAGGGCCAGGCCGCACACCTCGCCCAGGGAGCCGCCGTGGGTGCCCAGGAAGAGGGTCAGCAGGTCGGCACCCTCGCCGCTGACGATGCCGGGCAGCGGAGTGGCGCCGGTGACACCGTCATAGGTGAAGCTGGCCATCTGAGAGGAGAAGGACAGGAAAAGCACGATACGGGCGGTGGCGGCGGGGTTGGCGAAGTTGCAGCCGATGCCGCCGAAGAGCTGCTTGACCACGATGATGGCGATGACGCTGCCCAGGGCGGCCATCCACAGGGGGATGGTGCTGGGCAGGCAGTAGGCCAGCAGCACGCCGGTGACCACCGCGGACAGATCGCCGATGGTGACGGGCAGCTTCATGGCCTTCTCCCAGATAAATTCAGCCAGAACCGCGGCCACCACGCACACCAGGGTCACCAGAAGGGCCTGGACGCCGAAGATCACGATGGCGGCGATCAGGGCGGGGACGAGAGCGATGATCACGTCCCGCATGATGGCAGTGGTGCTGGAGTTATCCCGCACATGGGGGTTTGCCGATACGGTGAGGAGCTTCATCCCTTCTTCACCTCCTGATTCTTACTCTGCTGCTCCCGCAAAAAACCCTTGGCCAGGCGGTTGGTGAAGGCCAGGCCGCGCTTGGCGGGGCAGACATAGGTGCAGATGCCGCACTCCATGCACAGGTTCACGTGCAGGTCCATGAGGCCCTGGGCGTCCTTGAGCTCATAGGCCTTGGAGATGTCCACGGGCATGAGGCTCATGGGGCAGGCGTCCACGCAGCGGCCGCACCGGATGCAGGCGGTGGGCTCGGGCAGGCGGGCGGTCTTCTCGTCGAAGGCCAGGAAGGCGTTGTTCTGCTTGAGCATGGGGAAGTCCAGGCTGGCCACGGCGCCGCCCATCATGGGGCCGCCGTAGATGACCTTGGAGGGCTCTTCCTTGCAGCCGCCGGCAGCCTCGATGATCTCGCCGATGGCCATGCCCACGGGGGCGATGACGTTCTTGGGCTCCTTGACGGCGGGACCGTCAATGGTGACGGCCTTGGTCACCAGGGGCATGCCGGTGCGGATGTACTCGGAGATGAAGGCCACGCTGGCCACGTTCATCACCACCACGCCCACGTCCTTGGGCAGCTTGCCCTCGGGCACCACGCGGCCGGTGGTGTTGAAGATCTGCATCTTCTCGGCGCCCTGGGGATAGCGGGCAGGCAGGCGCTTGACCTCAAAGTCAGGGATGTCGCGCACCACCTGCTGCATCTTCTCCAGCGCCTTGGGGGCGCTGTCCTCGATGGCGATGATGACCTTCTTCACCCCGGTGTACTGCTTGACCAGCTTGGCGCCCTGGATCAGGTCGTCGGTGCTGTCGAGCATGGTGCGGCAGCCGGTGGTGCAGTAGGGCTCGCACTCGCCGCCGTTGACGAGCAGGGTGTCAGCCTCGGTGGTGAGCTTGGCCCAGGTGGGGAAGCCGGCGCCGCCCAGACCCACCAGGCCGCTCTGCTTCACCGCCTCGGTGAAGGAGGCCAGATCGTGGACCTCGGGGGGCTTGACCCCCTCCCAGACCGTCTGCTTCCCGTCGCTGGTGATGACCACGGCGGGAACGGTGGAACCGTTGGGCATCAGCAGGTCCTGGATGGCGGTCACCTTTCCGGACACGCTGGCGTGGATGGGCGCGCCCAGCCCGCCGGGCGTGCCGATGGGCTCGCCTACCTTGACCTCCTGGCCAACCTTGACCACGGGGGTACAGGGGGCGCCCACATGCATGGACATGGGGATGGTCACCTTGGCGGGGATGGGAATCACCTGCGGCACGCTGTCCGAGGTGTTCTTCTCATCCCTGACGTGGATCCCCAGCGTTCGTTTTCCGAACATCTCTTCTCCCTCCGACCTTTCTCTAAAAGTCTCTTACTGTGGGTTTCTATCCTCAAAACAGAAGGGCCTCGCGGCCCGTCTGTCCAGAGACATGATTTGTCTGTCCGTCCAGGAAAAAACTATGTATCCCCGCGGCAGGGTATGTCTGCTCATTTCCCGCCGGGGATGGCGCGCATGGCGTACCGGGCAACCACGCCGGTGAGGGCGCCGGTGACGATGGCGGCCAGGAGCAGATAGGGCAGGTAGAAAAGCGCCGCCCGGGCGCTGCCCACCGCGGCAAAGACCAGGCTCTGCCCCAGGTTGTGGCAGGCCGCCCCCAGCACGCTCACGGCGACGACGCTCACGCTCTCGCCGGAGAGCCTTCGCACCAGGAGCATGGCCCCCAGGCTCAGCACACCGCCTCCCAGGCTGAACAGCGCCGTGCCGAAGCCGGCGTACAGCGCCGATGAAAGGACCACCTTTGCCAGCATCAGCGCCCAGGCGCTGCCCGGAGGCAGCAGATAGACGGCGTAGAGCAGCACGGTGTTGGCAAGGCCCAGCTTGATGCCCGGCACGCCGGGCACCAGGGCCGGGAAAAGGCCCTCGATATACCCCAGCACCAGAGCCGCCGCCGTCAGCAGGGCGAGGCGCGTCAGGTCCCGGGTGCTCTTCACGGCGCGGCGAGCACCAGCTGCACCGACACGCCGTGGGGCAGGCAGGTGATCCAGCTTTCGTTGTGAGCCACGGTGTCCGCCGTGCGCATCCCCATATGGACGCAGTCCTGGTTTTTGCAGTTGGCAGACTCCATATAGACTCCCTCCCCGGTGATGCGCAACACGTTGAGGCTGCCGTTCTCCTGCTCGATGCGCACAGTGCGCTCTTCAAGCGGATAGGAGCCGTAGATCTCATTATGGAGGTAGATGAGCACCCTATCCTCCTCCGCGCCCATGTTCAGGGCTCTGGAGGCCAGGAAGGCGGCCGCAGCCAGGAGGACCACGGCGGCCAGGATCAGTATGTCACGCCTCTTCATGGCTCTCCTCTCCGCGGCGACGGGAGTGGGAACGGACGGTCCCCTCCCATTTCGGGCCCCAATAGTATACAGCGTTCCCCCACGCCGCGCAAGTCTTTTCCGCCGATTTTCCACAAAATCACGAAAAACAGGCCGTTTTTCCCAATATTTCCTCTCTCAGCGTCCGTCCGGAGTCCGGACCACCGTGCCGGTGCGCCCGGCGATGCCGTCGGCGGCTTTCTCCAGCAGGGTGATGAGGGCACGGCGACCGGGGGCGCTCTCGGCGAACTCCACCGCCGCCTCCACCTTGGGCAGCATGGACCCCGGGGCAAACTCCCCGGCGGCCATGTACTGCCGGGCCTCGTCGGGGGTCAGAGAGTCCAGCCACTGCTGGTCGCTCTTTCCGAAGTGGATGGCCACCTTCTCCACGGCGGTGAGGATGATGAGGGCGTCCGCCGAGAGCTGTCTTGCCAGCAGGCAGGCGGCGAAGTCCTTGTCGATGACCGCCGCGGCCCCCTTGAGGTGGTGCCCGGCGGTGCGGAACACCGGGATGCCCCCGCCCCCGCAGGCAACCACCACATGGTCGGTATCCACCAGGGCCCGGATGGTGTCAATCTCCACAATGTCCCGGGGGCGGGGCGAGGCCACCACCCGCCGCCATCCGCGGCCGGCGTCCTCCACCACGTCATAGCCCCGCTCGGCCACCATCCTGTCGGCCTCTTCCCGGGTCATGAAGGCCCCGATGGGCTTGGTGGGATGGGCGAAGGCGGGGTCTGACGGGTCCACCTCCACCTGGGTGAGCACGGTGGCCACCCCCTTGTTGATGCCCCGGTCCAGCAGCTCCTCCCGCAGGGCGTTCTGGAGGTCATAGCCGATATAGCCCTGGCTCATGGCCACGCACACCGAGAGCGGGCAGGGGATGTACTTCTCCGGCTCGGCGCGGGTGAGCTGGGTCATGGCCTTCTGGATCATGCCCACCTGGGGGCCGTTGCCGTGGGCGATGACCACCTCATGCCCCGCCTCAATGAGATCGGCGATGGCCCGGGCGGTCTTTTTCACCGCGGCCATCTGCTCGGGCAGGTTCTCCCCCAGGGCGTTGCCCCCCAGGGCGATGACGATACGCTGTTTGTCCATTCAAGATCACACTCCGTTAAAAAAGAGGGGCCCGTCCGCACATACAGTGGCTGACCGTATCTGCGGACGGGCGGGCGGCGAATTCTTACAGGCTCAGGCGGCGCTTCTCGCCCCGCTCAGAGAGGGCCTTGAGCATGGCCTGGGGGTCGCCGCACTTGGCCAGGAAGATCATGGCGGCGATGATGTAGGGCTTGAAGGAGGCCTCCTTGTAGAGGGGGTCACGGTAGCGGTCGAAGACGGAAGCTTCCACCTCGCCGTCCACGCAGGAGACGCCGTTGATGTCGGCAGGCAGGCAGTGGAGATAGAGGGCCTTGCCATCCCGGGTGGTCTTCATGAGCTCCTCGGTGCAGCACCAGTCCTTGTGCTGGGCGTTCTGCTCCAGGAGGCGCTTTTCCAGGGCCTTGATGCCGTCGCTGTCGCCCTTGGCGTAGAGGTCGGTGCGCTCCTCCATGGCGGCGAAGGGGGCCCAGCTCTTGGGGTAGACGATGTCGGCGTCCTTGAAGGCCTCGGCCATGGAGGAGACCTTGGTGTAGGACCCGCCGCTCTTGGCGGCGTTGGCGCGGGCCACCTCCTCCACCTCGGGCATGACCTCATAGCCCTCGGGATGGGCCAGCACCACGTCCATGCCGAAGCGGGTCATGAGGCCGATGACGCCCTGGGGCACGGAGAGGGGCTTTCCGTAGCTGGGGGAGTAAGCCCAGGTCATGGCGATCTTCTTGCCCTTGAGGTTCTCCACACCGCCGAACTCATGGATGATGTGGAGCATATCGGCCATGCACTGGGTGGGGTGGTCGATGTCGCACTGGAGGTTCACCAGGGTGGGCTTTTGCTCCAGCACGCCGTCCTTGTGGCCCTGGGTCACGGCGGAGGCCACCTCATGCATGTAGGTGTTGCCCTTGCCGATGTACATGTCGTCCCGGATGCCGATGACGTCGGCCATGAAGGAGATCATGTTGGCGGTCTCCCGGACGGTCTCGCCGTGGGCGATCTGGCTCTTGCCCTCGTCCAGGTCCTGGACCTGCAGACCCAGCAGGTTGCAGGCGGAGGCGAAGGAGAAGCGGGTGCGGGTGGAGTTGTCCCGGAACAGGCTGACCCCCAGGCCGGACTCGAAGATCTTCACCGAGATGTTGTTCTCCCGCAGATAGCGCAGGGCGTCGGCCACGGTGAACACGGCCTCGATCTCGTCGTCGGTCTTCTCCCAGGTCAGGAAGAAGTCACCCTCGTACATCTCCTTGAAGTTGAGCTTGTTGAGCTTGTCGATATACTCCTGCAGCTTGGCGTCCATTTGCGCTCTCTCCTTTTTTTCCTGGTTTTTATTTGATATTGTTATTGGTGCTGCCGGCCCGGAACTGGGTCACGTCGGCAGTCTTGTTCTCTTCCTTGTAGAGCCCCGGCACCGCGGCGTACAGGGCGGCGCAGCGGACCAGGTCGTCCTTCCAGGTGATCTCGTTGGGGGCGTGGGCCTGGCTCTCGGCGCCGGGTCCGAAGCCCACGCAGGGGATGCCATAGCGGCCCTGGATGGCCACGCCGTTGGTGGAGAAGGTCCACTTGTCGGTCAGGGGCCGGCCCGCGCGCAGGTGCATGGCGTCCCGGGCGGTGTCGGCGTCGGTGTGGCCCTGGCGCTCGGTGCCGAAGAGGGCGTGGTGGGCGTCGATGAGGGCCTGGACGTGGGCGGCGGACTCCTTGTTGATCCAGGTGGGGAAGTAGGCCTCGGTCTCATAGACCTCCCCGGTCCAGGAGGGCCGGTCGTACATATACATGGACACCTTTACGTCGTCGCCGTACTTCTTCACATTGGGCAGGTCCCGGATCTCCTGGAGGCAGGAGTCCCAGGTCTCGCCGGCGGTCATGCGCCGGTCCACCGAGATGGAGCAGGAGTCGGCCACGGCGCAGCGGCTGGGGGAAGTGTAGAAGATCTCGCTCACCGTGCAGGTGCCCCGGCCCAGGAAGCGGGCGTCCTCGTAGTGGTCGGGATTGTACTTGGGGCTGAGCATCTTGATGAGGCCCTTGACGGCCTTGTCGTCGGCGTCGTCGTTTTCGTTGAGGGCGCGGATGTCCTGGAGGATATCAGCCATCTTGTAGATGGCGTTGTCCCCCCGCTCGGGAGCGGAGCCGTGGCAGGAGACGCCCTTCACGTCCACCCGGATCTCCATGCGCCCCCGGTGGCCCCGGTAGATGCCGCCGTCGGTGGGCTCGGTGGAGATGACGAACTCCACCTGCTCGGTCTTGATGCCCTTCTGGGGGAAGAACTTGTTGACGATGTACTGCCAGCACATGCCGTCGCAGTCCTCCTCCTGCACGGAGCCCACCACCATGATCTTGTAGCCCGCGGGAATGAGGCCCAGATCCTTCATGATCTTCACGCCATAGGCGGCGGAGGCCATGCCGCCCTCCTGGTCGGAGCCGCCCCGGCCGTAGATGATGGCGTCATCCTCCCAGCCCTCGTAGGGGTCCGCGGTCCAGTTGGCACGGTTGCCGATGCCCACGGTGTCGATGTGGGAGTCGATGGCGATGATCTTGTCGCCCTGACCCATCCAGCCGATGACATTGCCCAGGCCGTCCACTTCCACCTCGTCATAGCCCAGCTTGGTGAGCTCCCGCTGGATGCACGCCACGACCTCCTTCTCCCCGCAGCTCTCGCTGGGATAGGAGATCATCTCCCGCAGAAACCGGGTCATGTCGGCGCGGTAGCCTTCGGCCGCCTTCTTGATCTGTTCAAAGTCCATGGTCTCGCCCTTCCTTTCTGTATTGTATATTCCGATGGTTGACCGCTCAGTAGGCCCGCTGGGGGGAGGTGGTGGTGGGATACTCCCCGTCCCAGATGACCCGGCGGAATTTCATGGGGTCGGTATTGCCCTCGGTGGAGAACATGAGCACCTGGCTGAACCGGTCCAGCTCCAGCTTCTCCCGCAGGTCCTTATATGTATCGTCGCACATAATGGCGTCCAGCACACCCATGCCCACAGCGCCCGACTCGCCCGAGATGACCACGGGGTCCCCCTTCACGGGCACGCCCAGCATCCGCATACCCTTGGCGCTCACCCAGTCAGGGCAGGAGAGGAAGGCGGAGACGTGGTTGCGCAGAATGTCCCAGGAGAGGGTGTTGGGTTCGCCGCAGGCAAGGCCCGCCATGATGGTTTGCAGATCGCCGGTGACGATGCGGGGCTCCCCGTCGGCGGCCAGAGCCCCCCGGTAGAGGCAGTCGGCGGCGCTGGCCTCCATGACCACGAACTTGGGCGGGTCGTTGGGGTAGAGGTTGGTGAAGTAACCCACCACCGCCCCGGCCAGGCTCCCCACTCCGGCCTGGACAAAGACGTGGGTGGGGCGGTTGACCTCGCACTCGCGCAGCTGCTGGGCGCACTCGGCGGCCATGGTGCCGTAGCCCTCCATGATCCAGGCGGGGATCTCCTCATACCCGGGCCAGGCGGTGTCCTGGACGATGACGCCATGGGGGGTCTGGGCGGCCTCGGCGGCGGCCATGCGCACGCACTCGTCGTAGTTGACCTCCTCGATGGTGACCTGGGCGCCCTCCTTGGCGATGTTCTCAAAGCGGGTGCGGCTGGAGCCCTTGGGCATGTGGACCACCGCTCTCTGGCCCAGTTTATTCGCCGCCCAGGCCACGCCCCGGCCGTGGTTACCGTCGGTGGCGGTAAAGAAGGTGGCCTGGCCGAACTCCCTGCGGAAGGCCTCGCTGGTGAGGTAGTCGTAGGTCATCTCCCCCACGTCACGCCCCATCTCCCCGGCGATGTACCGGGCCATGGCGAAGGACCCGCCCAGCACCTTGAAGGCATTGAGGCCGAAGCGGTAGCTCTCGTCCTTGACGTACAGCCCCCCCAGGCCCAGGTACCGGGCCATACCGTCCAGCCGGGCCAGCGGCGTGACGGAATACTGGGGGAAGCTGCGGTGGAAGGCCCTGGCCTTCTCCACCTGCTCCACCGCCATGATGGACAGTCTCCCGTCCTCACTCTTCGGCATTTTGTTTTCCACCCACCGGATCGGCTCCATATGCTCCCTGCTCCCCTTTTCAGCGTTTCTTCTGAGCCTATCATATCACCCGGCGGCCATAAGTCAAGGCGTTTGCTGAAAATTTTTTCTGGTACCTAAAAATTTTTTATATTTTCCCTTATTCCGGCCCTGTAACCGTTGCGTTCCGCCCCGTTTGATGGTAAGCTATACATATATTAAAATACCCGCACCTGAAAGAAGGGAGGGGCCAATATGTTCACCTTCACCGTAAACGGCAAAACCGTCACCGCGGCGCGGGACGAGAAGCTGCTCTATTTCCTCCGGGAGGAGCTGGGGCTCACCAGCGTGAAGAACGGCTGCGCCCAGGGGGCCTGCGGCACCTGCACCATCCTCATCGACGGGAAGGCCACCAAGGCCTGCGTCCGCAAGACATCCCAGCTGGAGGGCGCGCAGGTGGTCACCTGCGAGGGGCTCACGCAGCGGGAGAAGGAGGTATACGCCTACGCCTTCACCCACTGCGGGGCGGTGCAGTGCGGCTTCTGCACCCCGGGCATGGTGATGAGCGCCAAGGGACTTCTAGACACCCAGAGCGACCCCGACCGGGAGGCGGTCAAGTTCGCCCTGCGCAACAACATCTGCCGCTGCACCGGCTACAAGAAGATCGTGGACGCGGTGCTGCTGGCGGCCAGGATGTTCCGGGAGGGCTCGCCGGTGCCCCGGGAGGCCTTCACCGGCAGGATCGGGGAGAACCTGCCCCGGGTGGACGCGCCCGCCAAGGCCATCGGCGAGGCCGAGTACGCCGACGACATCCACATGGAGGGGATGCTCCTGGGCGGAGCGGTGCGCTCGGACTACCCCCGGGCCATCATCAAGAGCATCGACGTGAGCGAAGCCCTCTCCATCCCCGGGGTGGTGAAGGTGGTTACCGCCGCCGACCTGCCCGGGGAGCGCAAGGTGGGCCACCTCAAGCGGGACCAGTGGGTGCTGGTGCCCGTGGGGGGCGAGGTCCACTTCCGGGGCGACCCCATCGTGCTCATCGCCGCCGAGACGCCGGAGGCCCTCAACCAGGCCCGGGCTGCGGTGAAAATCGACTACGAGGTGCTCAAGCCCGTCCTCACGTTGGAAGAGGCCATGGCCCCCGACGCCCCGGTGCTCCAGGAGGGGGGCAACTGCTTTGCCCACGAGCACCTGGTCCGGGGTGACGCGGAGGGCAAGCTGAAAGCGAGCAAATATGTGGTCACCACCAAGTACCGCACGCCCCCCACCGAGCACGCCTTCCTGGAGCCGGAGACCGCCGTGGCCGCGCCCGAGGGCCACGGGGTGGTGGTCTACTGCGGGGACCAGGGCATCTACCAGACCCGGCGGGAGTGCGCCGACGCCACGGGCCTGCCCCAGGAGCTGGTGCGGGTGGTGGCCAAGTGCGTGGGCGGCGGCTTCGGCGGCAAGGAGGACATGAGCGTGCAGCACCACGCGGCGGTGCTGGCCCTGCTCACCGGCCGGCCGGTGAAGGTATCCATGAGCCGGGACGAGTCCATCCTCTGCCACCCCAAGCGCCACGGCTTTGAGATGGAGGTCACCACCGGCTGCGACGAAAACGGCCGCCTCACCGCCATGATCGCCCTGCTGCGCACCGACTCCGGGGCCTTCGCCTCCCTGGGCGGGCCGGTGCTCCAGCGGGCCTGTACCCACGCCGCCGGGCCCTACAACTACCAGGACATCGTCATCGACGGCAAAGCCTACTACACCAACAACCCGCCCTGCGGGGCCTTCCGGGGCTTCGGGGTGACCCAGAGCTGCTTTGCCGCCGAATGTAACCTCAACAAGCTCGCTGAGCTGGTGGGCATCTCCCCCTTCGAGATCCGCTATATAAACGCCATCCGCCCCGGCCAGGTCCTCCCCAATGGCCAGATCGCCGACGAGGGCACCGCCCTGGTGGAGACCCTGGAGGCGGTGCGGCCCTACTACGAGGCAAATCCCAAGGCGGGCATTGCCTGCGCCATGAAAAACGCCGGTCTGGGGGTGGGCATCCCCGACACGGGCCGGGTCACCCTCCATGTGGAGAAGGGCGTGGTCCATGTGCGCACTTCGGCGGCCTGCATCGGCCAGGGCATCGGCACTGTCACCTGCCAGATCGTCTGTGAGGTCACCGGCCTCTCCCCCGCCCAGGTGGTGTGGGACGCGCCGGACACCTCCATCGCCCCCAACTCGGGCAACACCACCGCCTCCCGCCAGACCCTCTTCACCGGCGAGGCCACCCGCCGGGCGGCCCTGGAGCTCAAGGCCGCCCTGGAGAATCGGGACCTCTCCGCCGTGGAGGGCGTGAACTTCCACCAGGAGTATACCGGCATCACCGACAAGCTGGGCTCGGACAAGCCCAACCCCGTCAGCCACATCGCCTACGGCTACGCCACCCATCTGGTGGAGCTGGACGAGGAGGGCAAAATCAAGCGGGTCGTGGCTGCCCACGACGTGGGCCGGGCGGTGAACCCTGTGAGCGTGGAGGGCCAGATCGAAGGAGGCGTGGTCATGAGCCTGGGCTACGCCCTTACCGAGGACCTGCCCCTCCGGGATGGCCGCCCCACGGTGGGCTACGCCGCCCTGGGTCTCTTCCGCGCCCACCAGACCCCGGAGGTGGAGGCTATCATCGTGGAGAAGAACCACTCGGAGCTGGCCTGCGGGGCCAAGGGCATCGGGGAGATCTGCTCCATCCCCACCGCCCCGGCGGTGCAGCTGGCCTACTACAACTACGACGGGAAGTTCCGCACCTCCCTGCCCCTGGAGGATACCCCGTACAGCAAAAAGAAAAAATAAACCGCATCAAAAAAGGACGGCTGACCGATGGTCAGCCGTCCTTTTTTTCATACTTTTTGAGCAGGTCCTCAATGGCCTCGTCCAGGAGCCGGGACTTGGGGATGCGGGTCTCCTCCGAGAGCTTGTTCCACTTGGGCACAAGTTCATTTTTCAGCGATGAGGTGAACCGGGTGCGGTTCACCAAGATCGGATCGGCCATGTCCCATCCCCCCTGTTGAAATCCAGCATACCAAGGATGGCATCTGGTTTCAACTAGTTGAAAATAGTGTCTATTATCCGTATAATGACACTTGGGAGGTGAAAGTATGTCCGATCCGCAGGAGAAAAAGACCTGCGCCCAGTGCCGTCATTTCCGGCGGCACTACGTCTGCCAGGGCGCCCGGCGCTTTATCCCCCTGGAGCGGGGCCACTGCGGCTGTCCCCGCCTGCGGGACAAGGCAGCGGATACCCCGGCCTGCGCCCGGTTCTCCCCGGCGGCGGGAGAGGGAGTCTAAAGCCCCCTCCCCCACGGCGCGAAAGGGCCGGGCGGCTTGTGCCGCCCGGCCCTTTTCAGCCTGTCGAAAAGTCTTTTCGACAGGCTGAGGCACTTTTGAAACTTCGAAAAAGTTTCAAAAGTGGTTTGATCCGACGCGAAAGACAACCCTGACGGTTTTCTTTCACACTATCTTTCCCTCCGAAGCCTTCGGCAAAGAGGGTTTATCGACAGCCTCGAAAGGGCCGGGCGGCTTGTGCCGCCCGGCCCTTTTTTCTTATTTCTCCCGGCGCACCAGGTAGCCGTAGTCCTGCCTGACAGCCAGGATGAGCTGCCGCAGGTCCTCGGGAAGTCCGCAGCGGGGGTCGGTGACGTCGTAGTCCCTGACCGTGCCGCCCACCCGGACGGTGCACACGCCCGTCCTGCCGCCGTGGGGCAGCCAACCGGCATTGTCGCTGTGCTCAAAGTCCTCCCGGCTCCAGAACAGGGTGAACTTGTCCTTGTAGGGTCTGCTCTCATAGGGGCAGAAGACGGCGCAGTTGCCGCACTCGTTGCACATCCCGTCCACATGGACGATCTGCCGCTGGCGCTTGCCGGGCACCCGCACGGCGATGTTGGCCCGGTTGGGGCACACCTCGGTGCAGGTCTCACACACGGTGGCGCAGCCCAGGCAGCGCTTATCGGGACACTCGGAGCAGTCGGTGCGGAGGGTGCCGTGCTTGGCGAGGGGCTTCTGGTAATCCGGGTGGACGTTCTTGTCCACGTCCGCCTCGCTGTCCACCGCCACGATGGCCTGCACCGCCTCCAGGGCGTCGGCGATGGCCTCCACCACGGTGGCGGGGCCCCGCTTCCGGTCGCCGATCACCGGCCAGCGCCCCACGTCCACGCTCTCGTCGATGCGCTCCCCTACCGCCGCGATGAGGGTGTCACAGGGCACCTCCAGCCTTCTGCCGGTGTCCACCGGGCTGCGGCGGCCGCTTTCGTCGGGCACTCCCAGCTCCATGACCGCGCAGGTGAGCAAGCCGTCCTTCACCCCCACGGGGGCGAGCAGCTCCATAAACTCCACCCCCTCGGAGAGGGCCAGGGCCAGCTCCTCCTCCTCGGCGGGCATATACCGCCGGGTGCGGCGGTAGATGAGCCGGACGTGCTCCACGCCCTTCAGGCGCTTCACCGCCCGGACGGTGTCCATGGCGGAGTTGCCGCCGCCCACCACCGCCACGTTCTTCCCCAGGTCGGGCGCGGCGCCGGCCTTGATGGCGGCGAGGACCTCGGTGAAGTTCACATAGGTGCCGTACTCCAGCCGGGGGTCTCCCGCCTTCTGGGCGCCGGTGGCGAAGAGAATATGGGTAAAGCCCTGGGCCTCCAGCTCCCCAGCGGAGGAAATGTAGGTGTTCAGCTGCACCTTGGCGCCCATGGAGCGGATGATGGCCTCGTCCCGGTCGATGGCCTCGTCGGAGATGCGGAAGGCGGGGATGATGTGGCGCACCACGCCGCCCAGCTTGCCGGTGGCCTCAAAAATGGTGACGTCCACCCCCTCCCGGGAGAGGAAATAGGCCGCCGCCATGCCCGCCGGACCGCCGCCCACCACGGCAACCTTCTTGCCACTCTGGGGCGCCGCGCTTTTCAGGGTGGGCAGTACCTGCTCCATGGCCTCGGTGGCGCACTTGAGCTTCACATCCCGGATATGGACCGACTCCTCATAATAGGCGCGCATGCACTTGTCCCCGCAGTGGTGGGGGCAGATGGTGCCGGTGATGAAGGGCAGGGGGTTGCGGCGCAGAATGATCTCCAGGGCCTCGGCGTACTTGCCCTCCCCGGCCCGCATGAGATAGGCGGGGATGTCCTGGTGGATGGGGCAGCCGGAGCGGCAGGGGGCGTCAAAGCAGTCGATGAGGGGCACCTGCCGGCCGTTTTTGCGGTGGGGCAGGGGCTTGATGGGCTTTCGGAAGAGGGGGTCCGTCCCCACGCGGTCCACAAGCGCCCGCACCTTGGCCTCATCCACGCCGGAGAAGGGAGCGCTCTCGCAATCCATCAGCTCCTCCCCCATCTGGGCAAGGCGGTCATAGCCGCCGGGCTTTAGGAGGGTGGTGGCCATGGTGATGGGCCAGATGCCCGCGTCGAAGAGGGCCTTGAGGTTGTGGCAGTCCGCGCCGCCGGAGTAGGAGATGCGCAGCTTCCCCCCAAACTCCCCGGCCACCCTGGCAGCCAGGGCGATGGTCAGGGGGAAGAGAGACCGGCCGGACATATACATCTCCTGGCTGGGCAGCTCTCCCGCCGCCACGTCCACCGGGAAGGTGTTGGTGAGCTTCACGCCAAACTCCAGACCCCGCTCGGCGGCCAGCGCCATGAGGCGGCGGAGCATGGGGAGGGCGTCAGACCACTGGAGGTCCTCCTTAAAGTGGTGGTCGTCAAAGGAGACGTAGTCAAAGCCCAGGCTGTCCAGGGTCTTGCGGGCGTAATCGTAGCCCAGGAGGGTGGGGTTGCACTTGACGTAGGTATTAAGCCCCTTTTCCGTGAGAAGATAGGTGGCGATGGCCTCGATCTCCTCCGGCGGGCAGCCGTGGAGGGTGGACTCGGTGATGGAGCGGGAGATCACCGGGGAGATGGCCTTCACATAGGCCTCGTCCACCTTGCGGAACTGATCCAGGTGGGAGAGGGCCCAGTCCATGCACTCACTCCACACCGCCGAGCCGGAGGCGTCCTTCATGCCCTCGATGTAAGCGTCGATCTTCTCGCTCTTGATGCCCGCAAGATCATAGCCCACCGACATATTGAACACGAAGCCGTCCCCCTCGCCCAGAGAGAGCTCCCGGGAGAGCAGCTTGCAGGCAAACCAGCCCTTCACATACTCCTCGTAGGCCTCTTTCACCGTGAGCTCGGTGGACCACTCGCAGTTATAGCACTCGTCAGCGGCGGTGATGCAGGGCTTGGGCACGCACTTGGAGAGCTCCTCCCCGTCCATGATCTGCACCGTCTTGAGCTCGAAGAACCTGGCGCCCGCGGCGTAGGCGGCGATCAGGTTCTGGGCAAGCTGGGTGTGGGGTCCGGCGGCGGGACCGAAGGGGGCCTCGATCTTCTCTTCAAAGATGGGCAGGGCCTTGCCGCCGGCGTGGCGCACCAGCTTGCGCACCCCGAAGACGCTGCCCTCCTTCTCGTACTCCTCCAGCACCCAGTCCATCAGCTGCGCAAAGGGGATGGGGCGCATGATGTCGCTCATGGCGAATACCTCCCGTTATCTTGAATGTCTGAAATTACCGTTTGTTGTCGGATTTGGGGGAAATTCAGTAGGTTCTGTGGTTGAGCTCGCCCCACAGCTTCTTGGCCTGCTCCATGGTCCAGGCGTTGATGGCGTCTTCATCCAGGTCCACGAAGGCGCGGTCCTTGTAGAGCACTTTGCCGTTTATGATGGTGTGGGTGCAGCTGCGGCCCATCATGCCAAAGAGCATATGGCCGTCGATGTTCTCATGGGAGAAGGGGGTGAAGGGCTTATAGTCCATGACGATCACGTCGGCGGCGGCTCCCGGCTCCAGCACGCCCAGGGGCTTTTTGAAGTACTGCTCGCCGATGGCGGCGTTGTTGCGGAAGAGCATGGTCATGGCCTCCCCCCAGGCCACGTTGGGAAGGCAGGCATTGTGCCGCTGGATGATGAGGAAGACCTTCAGGCTCTCCAGCATGTCGTGGGTGTAGGCGTCGGTGCCCATGCCCACGGTGATGCCCTTCTCCATCATCTGGAGCACCGGGGCGCAGCCCACAGCGTTGCCCATGTTGGACTCGGGGTTGTTGACCACCATGGTGCCCGTCTCCCGGATCATGTCCATCTCCGCGCCGCTCACATGGATGCAGTGGCCCAGGATGGTGCGCTGTCCCAGCATGCCGTGGTGGAGGAGCCGCTCCACCGGGGCGCAGCCGTAGCCTCTCAGGGAGTCGTAGACGTCGTTCATGCCCTCGGCGACATGGATGTGGAAGCCGGTGAGGCCGTCGTTTGCCGCCGCCATCTTCTCCAGGGTCTTGTCCGAGAGGGTGAAGAGGGCATGGCCGCCGAACATGGCCTTTATCATGTCGTCGTCCTCCGCCGCGGCCCAGCGGGCAAAGTCGGCGTTCTCGGCGATGGCCTGGTCCCGCTTCGCCTCCCCGTCCCGGTCGGACACCTCGTAGCACAGGCAGGCGCGGATGCCCGCCTCACGGCACACGTCCTTGATGGCGAAGAGGGAGCCGGGGATCTCCCGGAAGGAGGCGTGGTGGTCGAAGATGGTGGTGACGCCGTTGCGGATGCACTCCAGCACCGTGGCCCAGGCACTTGCCCGGGTACCGTCCAGGGTCAGGTGGCGGTCGATGTTCCACCACATGCCCTCCAGCACCTCCAGGAAGTTGGTGGGGTTATTGCCCTCGATGGCAAGGCCCCGGGCAAGGCCGGAATAGATGTGGGTATGGGCGTTGATGAGGCCGGGCATGATGATCCCACCCCGGGCGTCCACAAATTCCGCCTGGGGGTACTTCTCCCTCAGCTCGGCCAGGGGGCCCACTTCCTTGATGGTGCTCCCCTCCATGGCCACCGCGCCGTCAGGATACCAGGGATGGGCCTCGGCGCGGGTGATGACCGTTCCGTTTCCAAGCAGCAGCATATTGACCGCCTCCTTTTTCAAAAAAATACGCACAGGCCGGGGGACGCTCCCTCCAGCCCGTGCGCGAAGCACTCCGTTACAGCCGTCTTTCTATTTTTGTCTATTATGCACAGAGGATCTCCTCTGTGGGCCCTTTTATCTTACCATACTTCCCTCTTTTTTGCAAGCGGCGCTCTCTCGTCCTCATAAAAATTTTTTAGGCCATACTTTTTTTGTTGAATCGTCCGCCGGGTGTGCTATACTTGTGACAGAAAGAAAGCAAAGGCGGTGAAGTCCATGGAGGCTTCCATTCTGCAATTTCTCACCCAGCTGGCCAAGGCCCTCGCCTCCCAGTTCGGGCCCAACTGCGAGGTGGTCTACCACGACCTGGAGGGCCGGGAGGCAGACAGCTCCATCGTTCTCATCGAAAATGGCCACGTCACCGGGCGCAAGGTGGGGGACGGGGCCTCCCATGTGGTGCTGGAGGCCCTCAAGGGGGACCGTGCCCAGCTCCGGGACCACTTCTGCTACCTGACCCGCACCTCCGACGGCAAGGTCCTCAAGTCCAGCACCGTCTACCTGCGCAACGACAAGGGGGAGGCGGTGGGTATCTTCGCCATCAACTACGACATCACCCTCCTGCTGGCCATGGAGGACACCCTGCGCCAGTTCACCGCCGCCGAGCAGAGCGGCGCGGCTCCCGAGCCCATCGCCCGCAACGTCTCCGACCTGCTGGACGAGCTCATCGAGCAGAGCGTGGCCCTGGTGGGCAAGCCGGTGGCCCTGATGACCAAGGAGGACAAGGTGAAGGCCATCGAGTTCCTCAACGACTCGGGGGCCTTCCTCATCACCAAGTCGGGGGATAAGGTGTGCAAGTTCTTTGGCATCTCCAAGTACACCCTGTACAGCTACATCGGCGAGGCGAAATCCTGAGTTTTTTGCCCCAACCGCGCCTGTGTAAACCGCCGGTTGACAAAAATCCACCCCGGAGTTGGTGGCTTTGAGGCGGAAAGCTGTGCTAAGGTGGAGGCAGGAAAGGAGGCGCACGCCATGACAGTGGGACAGCGCATTGCACAGAAGCGAAAGGAGCTGGGCCTCTCCCAGGAGGGCCTGGGGGATCAGCTGGGAGTGTCCCGGCAGGCCATCTATAAATGGGAGTCGGACGCCAGCCTGCCCGAGATCGAAAAGCTGGTAGCCCTGAGCCGGATCTTCTCAGTATCCGTTGGCTGGCTTCTGGGGGAGGAGGAGCATCCCGGCACCCAGACCACCGAGCTCACCGAGGCGCAGCTCAAAATGGCCCAAGAGATCGCCGAGCGGTATCTCGCCGCCCAGAAGCCGCCGGAGCCTAAGCGGCGCAGCCGCCTGCCCCTGGTCCTGATGGGCCTTGTGGCCGTGGTGCTGGCGGCCACCGTCTTTGCAAACCTCTTCTCCCGGCTGGAGGAGGTAAGCCGGGACTATGGGAGCCTGCAAAACGCCATTGCGAACGTGTCCTCCAGCGTCAATGGCCAGATCGGCTCCATCGAGCGCCGGGTGGAGGAAATCCTGAAAGCCCAGAACAGCCTGACCGCCAGCTACAGCGCTCAGTTCCTCTCCGCCGATCCCGGCGAGGGCACGGCCACCTTCACCCTGGAGGCGGTGCCCAAAACCTATGTGGAGGGCATGGAGGCCCTCTTCCTGGCCGACTGCGGCTCCGGCGCGGCCCTGGAGTTCCCGGGCACCCTGGGAGATGGGCAGTCCTTCTCCGCCGAAATTTCCGTCCCCCTCACCGACTCCATCACCCTCTCGGTGGTCTTTGTCACCGAGGAGAAGCGGGAGACCCAGGTGTTGGACGTGTTCACCTATCTCCTGTCCGACACCTTCCCCCAGGTTTGGTTCTACGGCAACACCCTCTGGGGCTCTGTCCGGGAGGAGGGCGTCCTCCCCGATCGGTACGCCACGCTCCGGGTGGACTCCACCCCGGCCTCCACCCGGCTTGCGGAGCTGGAGGTGGGCCTCTTCCGGGACCGGAAGCTCATCGCCTGGTACACCCCCTGTGAAAAGCCGGACAGCTACCAGGGGGACTGGGGGGACACACTCTTCTTTGAGGCGCCCGAGGGCGCCGTTCTGGAGGACGGGGACACCTACTGCATCGCCGCCCGGGCCACCGACGAGTATGGCCGGCAGTGGATGACCTGCGACACCCCGGCGGTCTACAACGCCCAGGAGGGGTTTCTCGACATCACCGACATCGCGGAGGTCTATTCCAGCGACCCGGCGGAGTGGGACTTTACGGCATAGAAAGAGGACGCAGGAAACCGGCTCTGAGCCGGCTTCCTGCGTTCAGTTTATATTAGCTTCTCGCCGCAGTAAGGGCATACCTTCATCTTTGTGTTCATGCGAATGCTCTTCCCGCATCGCGGACACCGCAGCGTGATCACGGCAATCACGAATCCGACCGCGAGAATGCCGATCGCCACCGCCCGCAGGCTGCGAAAGGTCGACATATCCCCCTTGGCTCCAAATGCCGCTCCGATCAGGAACACCACCGCGCAGAGCGCGGCAACACCCCGTATCACCCAGCACCATTTATATAAATTCATCGCGGCAAGTCCTTCCTTCTTCTCCATAATACTCTGCGGAGGCCGCCCGCCCCCCAGGCAGCTTTTCATATACGCTCCTATTTCGCGGCGGGCTCTGCGGGAGCCTTTTCCTTGGGCAGGATCAGGTTGAGGAAGATGGCCATCAGGGTGGAGAGCACCACGGAGGAGGAGCCGAACACGGTGTGCACCCAGTCGGGGAAGCCGGGGCCGGCCAGGCTGCCGCTGACCAGGGTGACCCCCATGCCCAGGGCCACCGACAGTCCCACCACCGTGCACGAACGCATGGTGAGGGGCTCGGAGGTGATCATACGCATGCCGGTCATGGTGATCATGGCGAAGACCGAGATGGTGGCCCCGCCGATGACACTCTGGGGGATGGTGGTGAGCACGGAGGAGAACTTGGGCACCAGCCCCGCCAGGAGCAGCACCACCGAGGCCAGGGCGAAGACCGAGCGGTTGATAACCCGGTTGACGGTGATAATACCCACGTTCTGGCTGTACGAGGCCACGGGCAGGCCGCCGAAGAAGGACCCCACCACGCTGATGACCCCCTGGCCGATGATGCCGCCGGAGAGCTCCTTGTCGGTGGGCAGGCGGTCCATGCCGCCCAGCGTGGTGGAGCTCAGGTCTCCAATGGTCTGCACGGCGTTGACCACATAGACGATGGCCAGGGAGACACAGGCGCTGGGCACGAACTCCATGCGGAAATGCCCCGGCACAGCCAGCTGGAACCAGCCGGCGCTGCTCACCGCGTCAAAGGACACCATGCCCAGGGGGATGGAGATGAGGTAGCCCGCCGCCATGCCGATGAGGATGGCCCCCAGCTTCACGGTGCCCCGGGCGAAGTGGTTGCAGAAGAGCACCACGGCGAAGGTGGCCAGGGCCACCGCCCAGTTGGTAAGGCTGCCGAACTGCTCCGGGTCGGCGGGGTTGGCGCCGCTGGCCATGTAGCGGATGGCGGTGGAGTAGAGAGACAGGCCGATGGTGAAGATCACCGTGCCCGTAACCAGGGGCGGGAAAAACTTGCGGATCTGCCGCACGAACACGCCGAAGAGAATGGCCACCAGGCCGCCGATGAGCTCCGCCCCCAGGATGGCGCCCAGGCCAAAGTCGGCGCCGATAACCTGGAGGGTGGGCACATAGGCAAAGCTGGTGCCCATGATGACGGGCAGCCGCGCCCCGATCCGCCCGAAGATGGGAAAAAGCTGGAGCAGGGTGGCCAGGGCGGTCATGATCAGGGATACCTGGATGAGCAGGGTCTGGTCCTCCGGCGAGAGGTTGCAGACGTTGGAAACCAGAATGGCGGGGGTGACGATGCCCACGATGGCCGCCACCACATGCTGAAGGCCCAGAGGGATCAGCTGGCCCGCCGGGGGGATGCCCCGGTAGGAAAACACCGCGCCGCCGCGGTCACGCATCTGAGAATCCATCGTAATTTCTCCTCTCTGCTAAAAAACTTTTAGCACAGCTAACTTTTTATAAGTACATCATACTGGATTTCCCCCAGCCTTACAAGTCAAATATACAGATACAGTGCAGAAAAGTCCAGCTATTTTTTGTATAAATTGCACAGTATCACCAGGTTGCCGACAAAAAAACGCCCCGGAGCAGCATGCTCCGGGGCGTTGAAGGTCTGTCTTAGGCCATAAGGTTGCGCACGATGTTGAACACGGAGATGGCCAGCACCAGCAGCTGCACGGCGTTGAAGGCCTTCTCCACCGTCTCTTCCTTGCACTTCTTGTTCAGGCTGGCACCGATGAAGCCGCCTGCGATGGCTCCCA
>DVLB01000005.1 GCA_018715695.1 Candidatus Galloscillospira stercoripullorum | reverse complement strand
GGATGGTGCCTACTCCCGGCTGAAGTTTGAAAGCGGGGTCCATCGGGTCCAGCGGGTGCCCGAGACCGAGTCCGGCGGGCGGATCCACACCTCCACCGCCACGGTGGCAGTGCTGCCTGAGGTGGACGAGGTGGACTTTGAGCTCAACCCCGCCGATATTGAGATGCAGGTGTTCCGCGCCTCCGGCGCGGGCGGCCAGCACGTGAACAAGACCTCCTCCGCCGTGCGGCTTATCCACAAGCCCACCGGCATCGTGGTCTCCTGCCAGACCGAGCGCAGCCAGTTCCAGAATAAGGACACCTGTATGAAGATGCTCCGCTCCAAGCTCATCCAGATCAAGGAGCAGGAACACCTGGATAAAATCTCCGACATCAAGGGCACCCAGCTGAAGATCGAATGGGGCAGCCAGATCCGCTCCTATGTCTTCATGCCCTACCAGCTGGTGAAGGATAACCGCACCGGCTATGAGACCAGCAACATCGGCGCCGTCATGGACGGCGATCTGGACGGATTCATCAATGCGTACCTGACCGCCGCCGCCACCGGCACCTGGGTTACAAAGTAAGCCGTGCAGGCGGGAGGGGCAGAGTACCCTCCCGCCTGTATGCGTATTCTCAGTGGACGAGGGGCAATACGGTTTTCGGGACGGAAAAGACGTCCGGCGTCGTTATCCGCGTTGACGGGCGGAAGCCCGCCGGGCCTGAGAACGCAGCCAGCCCCCATTCAGACCGCCCACGGGCGTGTTGCCCCTTATCCACTGAGGGTATACAGGGACTTTACAAAGATTTCGCCTGGATTTGCTTGTTGAACATGGAACGATCTGGTACCATGGCGCTGTTTGAAGAGCCCGGATGACCGGGCCTTAAACAAAAGAAGGAAGGAAAGGTGAGCGAAAATGAGACGCATCGGCAAGTTACTGTTCCTGCTCCTGGCCTCAGCCTGTCTGCTGGTGGCCCCCGTTCTGGCCCAGGAGGCAGAGACCCCGGAGGAAGTGGTCATCCTCTACACCAACGACATCCACACCTATATTACCGAGGACCTGACCTACTCCACCGTGGCCGCCTACAAGGATACCTTTGAAAACGCGCTCCTGCTGGACGCCGGCGACGCCATCCAGGGCACCGCCTACGGCTCCATGGACCAGGGTGAGACCATCACCGCGCTGATGAACGCCGCAGGCTATGACTTGGCCACGCTGGGCAACCACGAGTTTGACTACGGCATGGACGGCGCCATGGCCGCCATCGAGCGGGCTGCGTTCCCCTATGTCTCCTGCAACTTCTACCATGAGGAGAACGGCGTGAAGGGGGACAACGTGCTGGAGAGCTACCGGATCTTCGACATGAACGGGGTGAAGGTGGCCGTCATCGGCATCACTACCCCCGAGTCCTTCACCAAGTCCACCCCCGCTTACTTCCAGGATGAAAACGGCAACTACATCTACGGCATCGCCGGCGGCACCGACGGCTCCGAGCTCTACGCCGCCGTCCAGGCGGCCATCGACGAGGCCGCGCCTCAGGCCGACTACGTCATCGCCCTGGGCCACCTGGGCGTGGACGAGTCCTCCCGCCCCTGGACCTCCCGTGAGGTCATCGCCAACACCACCGGCCTGGACGCCTTCATCGACGGCCACTCCCACACCACCATCGCTTCCGAGACCGTCACCGACAAGGGCGGAAACGGCGTGCTCCTCACCCAGACCGGCTCCTACCTGGGGGCTGTGGGCAAGCTGACTATTTCCGCCGACGGCACCATCACCAGTGAGCTCCTCACCGCCGAGGACCTCTCCGGCATCACCCCCGACGCCGAGGTCAAGGCCCTGGAGGATGCCTGGGTGGCCGAGATCGACGCGCAGCTGGGACAGGTCATCGGCTCCACCGCCGACGTGCTGGACAACTATACCGCCGACGGCGAGCGCCTGGTGCGCAAGCAGGAGACCAACACCGGCGACTTTGTCACCGACGCTCTCTACTACCTCTTTGACAACATGGGCATGGATGTGGACGTGGCCATCATGAACGGCGGCGGCATCCGCAACACCGCCGTCACCGGAGACATCTCCTACCTGACCTGCAAGCAGATCCACACCTTCGGCAACGTGGCCTGTCTCATCACCGTCAGTGGCCAGCAGATCCTGGACGCCCTGGAGTGGGGCGCCAAGGACGTGACCGTGGACGGCGCGGTGGAAAACGGCGGCTTCCTCCAGGTCTCGGGCCTTAAATACACCATCGACGCCACCATCCCCTCCACCGTGCAGCAGGACGACAAGGGCGTGTGGACCGGCGGCCCTACCGGGGACTACCGGGTCACCGACGTGCAGGTGCTCAATAAGGAGACCGGGGCCTATGAGCCGCTGGACCTGACGGGGAGCTACAACCTGGCCGGCTATAACTACACCCTCCGGGACCTGGGCGACGGCTTTGCCATGTTCGACGGGGCGGTCAACGTGCTGGACTATGTGATGGAGGACTACATGGTCCTTGCGGGTTACGTTTCCTCCTTCCAGGACGGCGTGGTCACCGGCTACGCTGAGACCCAGGACCGTATCAGCATCGTCACCGAGGCGCAGCAGCAGACCTACACCGTGGTCAAGGGCGACTGCCTGTGGACCATCGCCGCCCGGGAGCTGGGCAGCGGCTACCGCTGGAGCGAGATCTACGAGGCCAACAAGAGCATCATCCGTAACCCCAACATGATCTTCGTGGGCCAGGAGCTCATCCTGCCCGCCGCCTGATAGGAAAGCAAAGAGAACCCCCGGCCCAAATGGCCGGGGGTTCTTTTATTTGCTTGATTATGCCCTGGGGGGATTCTTGGGCTCTACCGCGTCCCACACGCCCTTGACTCCCGCCGCCAGGCCCGCCAGGCCCTGGATCTCCGAGGGGATGATGATCTTGGTGGCCTTACCGTCGGCCACAGCCTGGAAGGCCTCCAGGGCCTTGAGCTTGACCACCTGGTCGTTGGGGGCGGCCTCGTTGAGGAGGCGGAGGGCGTCGGCAGTGGCCTGCTGGACCTTGGCGATGGCCTCGGCCTCGGCCTCGGCGGCCATGATGCGGGCGGCCTTTTCCGCCTCGGCGGCCATGATCTTGGCCTGCTTGTCGGCGTCGGCCTTGAGGATGACCGACTGCTTCTCGCCCTCGGCCACCAGGATCTGGCTCTGCTTGGTGCCCTCGGCCTGGAGGATGGACTCCCGGCGTTCCCGCTCGGCCTTCATCTGCTTTTCCATGGCGTCCTGGATCTCGCGGGGCGGGATAATGTTCTTGAGCTCCACCCGGTTTACCTTGATGCCCCAGGGGTCGGTGGCCTCATCCAGGATGGAGCGCATCTTGGTGTTGATGTGGTCCCGGCTGGTGAGGGACTGGTCCAACTCCAGGTCGCCGATGATGTTCCGGAGGGTGGTGGCGGTCAGGTTCTCGATGGCGCTCATGGGGTGCTCTACGCCGTAGGTGTAGAGCTTGGGGTCGGTGATCTGGAAGTAGAGCACCGTATCGATCTGCATGGTGACGTTGTCCTTAGTGATAACGGGCTGGGGCGGGAAGTCCACCACCTGCTCCTTGAGGGAGACCACCTTGGCCAC
>DVLB01000057.1 GCA_018715695.1 Candidatus Galloscillospira stercoripullorum | reverse complement strand
AGCTCCACGCCGTTGCACACCAGGTCATACTGGAAGGCGGTGATGCTGAGGGGGTCTACCTCCCCGGCGGCGGCTTTCTTCAGAATGTCCAGACCGCCGTTGGGCATGGAGAAGGGGTTGTGGCAGAACTCCAGCTCGCCGCTCTCCTCGCCGATCTCGTACATGGGGAAGTCCACGATCCAGCAGAACTCATAGCGCTCGGCGTCCATGTGCTGGGGGGCCAGGGCGGGGAGCATCTTGATGAGCACGCCGGCGGTCTTCTGAGCGGTGAGAAGGGGACCGGCGGTGAGACCCACGAAGGTGTTCTTCTCCAGGCCCAGGGCCTCCACTACGGCCTCCTTGATGGGGGAGACGAACTTGGCAATGCCGCCCACCACCTCGCCGCTTTCATCATAGCGGAACCAGTATACCTTCTGCCCGGCCTGGACCTCCACGTCGGCGCACAGCTTGTCGATCTGCTTGCGGGTGGCGTTGAAGCCGGTGACCTTCACGGCCTTGACGGTGTTGCCCTCGAAGGGACCAAAGCCGCAGGCGGAGAGGACCGCCGTGGCGTCCTGCACGGTGAGGTCGATGCGCAGGTCAGGCTTGTCCGAGCCGTACTTGTCCATGGCCTCCAGGTAGGGAATGCGCCGGAAGGGAGCCTGGGAGGCCACGTTGTAGGTGCCGTACTTGGCAAAGATGGGGGGCAGGACCCGCTCCAGCACGGCGAACACGTCCTCCTGGGAGGCGAAGGCCATCTCCATGTCCAGCTGGTAGAACTCGCCGGGGGAGCGGTCGCCCCGGGCGTCCTCATCCCGGAAGCAGGGGGCAATCTGGAAGTACTTGTCGAAGCCGCTGGCCATGAGCAGCTGCTTGAACTGCTGGGGGGCCTGGGGCAGGGCGTAGAACTTGCCCGGGTGCTTGCGGCTGGGCACCAGGTAGTCTCTGGCTCCCTCGGGGGAGGAGGCGGTGAGAATGGGGGTGGTGATCTCCATGAAGCCCTCGCCCTCCATGGCCTTGCGCAGGGCGGAGACCACCTGGGAGCGCAGCACGATGTTCCCCTTGACCTCGCTGTTGCGCAGGTCCAGGTAGCGGTACTTGAGGCGGGCGGACTCGTCGGCCTCCCGGCTGCGGGCCACGGGGAAGGGCAGCTCGTTATAGCGGCAGCGGCCCAGCACCTCAATCTTTTCGGGCACTACCTCAATCTCGCCGGTGGGCAGCTTGGGGTTCTTGGCGTCCCGCTCCCGCACCACGCCGGTGACGGCCAGGGTGGACTCCTTGTTCAGGGCCTTGAAGGCCTTGACCATCTCCTCGGTCTCGGCCACCACCTGGGTGGTGCCGTAGAAGTCCCGCAGTACCGCGAAGCCGAGGCTCCCGCCCACCTCCCGGAAATTCTCCAGGAAGCCGGCCAGGGTCACCTGCGTGCCCGCGTCGGTAAGCCGCAGCTCCCCACAGTTGTGGGTGCGGTAGGCCGTCTTGCTCTGCTCCATTCGAAATCAACTCCAATTTGTAATATAAATATTAGAAAATACAATTAGGAAAGGAAAATTTCATTCCCCATTCCCGCACGCCGGAAGGGAAGAGGGGAGGGGCCTTGATTCAGGCGGTCACGGTCCCGGACAGATCCAGCAGGCGGCTGTAAAAGACCTGGAGGTCCAGCTGGGAGAAGGCGTCGGTGCCCTTGGCGTCGGCGGGGAGGCCAAGGCGGGAGAGAGTCTCGGCCTTGACATAGGCGAGGAAGGTCTGCTCACCCACGGTGTTGAGCCAGTTGAACTCCATACCGGCCGCGGCGCACCCCTCCTCCAGCTCGAGGATAATGGCCTGGGCCTGGGTCAGGTATTCCTGGGCGGTGACGGTCTTGTCTGCCTGGAAGTAGACGGTGGTGGGCAGCACCCGGGCGGCCTGGCACACCAGGGGCAGGGGGGTGGGCGTGAAGGTCTGGCGCAGCTCGGGCCGGATGATCCGGGCCACCATGGTGGCCGCCTCGCTGCGGCGGAGGGTCAGGCTGCCACTGAAGGAGCCGTAGGCGTCCATGCCGGACATGATGCCCGCGTTGTAGAGCGCGAGGATATAGGGGTCATCGGTGTCGGGCAGCGTGGTGATGGTGTTGATGGGGGTGAGCAGCTCCTCGCCCACCGCCAGGGACATGAAGCCAAAGAACTCACTGCGGGTGGCCATGTCGCTCAGGTGATTGAGGCGGGAGAGCAGGTCCACCCGTCCAGCGGCCTGGGCCAGCTCACGGGTCAGGGCGATGGAGCCGGTATACCAGGGGGTGCCCTCGGGGCTCTCAATGACCCCGTCGCCGCCGTGGAGCACGTCGTACACCCGGACGGCCAGGGAGGCGGCCTGGGTGATGTTCATGGTGGTGTTGGGGGAGAAGGTGGTGGCGCTGGTGCCGGTCATGAGGCCGGTCTCGTAGCACACCTGGGCAGCGTCGGCGTACCAGGCGCTGTCGGACACGTCGGCGTAGCCGTTATACTCATTGATGGGGGGGAACAGGTCGGCCACATCGGCGGCCAGGGCGGTGGTGCCCAGGCCCAGGGCAAGGGAGAGCGCGAGAGTAAGGGAAATGAGCTTGCGTACCATAGGGGATGTCCTCCTTCAAATATGATCTCCCTTTAGACGAGAAACTTTCCGAATCGTTCCGGGAGACAGGCGGGGCATTACCCCTGGCTCTCGGCGATGGGGGCCGCGGCCGTCCGCTGCTCCAGGCGCTGCCGGAGCAGCTCCACCGCCTGGTCCACCGGGAGGGTGACCTGCTTGGACTCGCCGGCGTCCTGGGCCATGCGAAGGTCCTTCACCGTCACCGTGCCTGCGGCGATCTCATCTTCTCCCAGGAAGGCGGCGTAGGGGATGGAGAGCTTGTCGGCGTAGGAGAGCTTCTGCTTAAACTTCTTCTTCTCGCAATGGAGCTGGGCCCGCACTCCCGCCTGGCGCAGGGCGGTGGCAAAGGAGATGGCGTGGGACAGGTCCTCGGTCATGGGCAGGATGAGCACATCGGCGCTGGCGGTGCGGGCCTGGGGGTTCAGGAGCCCCTGATCCTGCAAAACGAAGAAGAGGCGGGTCAGACCGATGGAAATTCCAACTCCGGGGAGTTGTTTTTCAGTGTAATATTCCGCTAAGTTATCATACCGGCCGCCGGAGCAGATACTTCCCACCTCCGGATGGTCCAGCATGACGGTCTCATAGACGGTGCCGGTGTAGTAGTCCAGGCCCCGGGCGATGGTCAGGTCCACGGCGAAGTGGTCCTGGGGTACGCCGAAGGCGGCCATGTACTTCACCACGGTATTAAGCTCCTCAAGCCCCTGGTCGAAGAGGTCATTCTTGCCCTTGAAGGGGGCCAGAGCAGCCATGGGGTCGGCGGCGGAGAGAAGGGAGAGGAGAGAAGCGGCGGTGTCGGCGCTGACGGCAAAATCGTCCACCAGGATGGCTTTGACCTTGTCGGGACCGATCTTCTCCAGCTTGTCAATGGTGCGCAGCACGTCGCCCGCGCACTCCGAGAGACCCAGGATGGCGAAGAGTCCGTTTAAGACCTTACGGTTGTTGACCCGGATGCGGAAGCGGCGCAGACCCAGGTCGGTAAAGGCCCGGTAGATGATGGAGGGGATCTCCGCCTCGTTGATGATGTCCAGGGCGCCGTCGCCGATGACGTCAATGTCGGCCTGGTAGAACTCCCGGAACCTCCCCCGCTGAGCCCGCTCTCCCCGGTAGACCTTGCCGATCTGGAAACGGCGGAAGGGGAAGGAGAGCTCATTGTAGTGGGCGGCCACATACTTGGCCAGAGGGACGGTCAGGTCGAAGCGCAGAGACAAGTCGCTGTCTCCCTTGGTGAAACGGTAGATCTGCTTTTCCGTCTCGCCGCCGCCCTTGGCCAGGAGCACCTCGCTGGCCTCGATGGCGGGGGTGTCCAGGGCGGTGAAGCCGTAAAGGGAGTAGGTCCGGCGCAGAATGGACACCATGCGGTCGAAGAGTACCTGGTCCCCCGGCAGCAGCTCCATGAAGCCGGAGAGGGTGCGGGGCTTGATACGTTCCATGACGAAAACTCCTTTTGTATGGGGTTAGGCGCTGCTGCCGGGCCGCCGCGAATGCGGCGCCAAGCGTTTTGCGCAGCAAAACCTT
>DVLB01000056.1 GCA_018715695.1 Candidatus Galloscillospira stercoripullorum | reverse complement strand
GGCAGTTGACCAGGCACATGCCGCAGGAGACGCACTTCTCGTAATCGATCTCCGCCTTGCCGTTAGCATCGCTGTGGATGGCGTCCACGCCGCAGGCGGCGGCGCAGGGGCGCTCCTGGATGATAATGGCGTTGTAGGAGCAGACCTCGGCGCAGCGGCCGCACTTGATGCACTTGTCCTGGTCAATGTGGGAGCGGCCGTTGTAGCGGTCCAGCTTGATGGCGTCCTTGGGGCAGACCTCCTCGCAGGGGTGGGCCAGGCAGCCCTGGCAGCCCTCGGTCACAATGACCCGCTTTTCCGCACAGCCGTTGCAGGCGAATTTGATCACGTTGATCAGGGGAGGGGTGTAATAGGTTTCGTCCCGGTCCGCGGCCTCGATATTGTCGGACAGCGGAGCGTGCTCCGCCGCGCTGCGGCAGGGAAGGCCCATGGCCAGCCGCAGCCGCTCACCCACGATGGCGCGCTCCCAGAAGACATTGTTGCGGAAATTGCCCACTTCTCCGGGGATGATCTTATAGGGAAGCTCTTCAATGCGCTTGGCCACCGGCCATTCGGTGTGATACGCCATACGGGCGATCTCGCGGAAGATCCGGTGCCGGATCTCCTGGATTCTGGTTTCAACGCCTCTCATATGTTCCTCCGCTTGCATTAGAATCATTGGTTCTGCACCATATTTGTACCTCCATAGCATACCGCAAAAGCAAATAAAAGTAAAGAAAAAAAGCGATGCCCCCAGGAGGGCCGGCCTGAAAAAAGAGGAAAAGCAAAACTTTGTGAAAAAGTTTGACAAGTGGGGAAAGGTCATGTAAACTACATGGAAGAGAGAAAACAGTGGGTCAGGTGAGAGAGAATGAAAAAGGAAAAAGTGTCCAGTGCGGTGATCCGCCGTCTCCCTCGGTATTATCGCCATCTCAGCGCGCTCCAGCGGGCCGGTGTGGTGCGGATCTCCTCCAACGCTCTGGGCCGGAATATGGGGCTGACCGCCTCCCAGATCCGGCAGGATCTCTCCTGCTTTGGGGAGTTCGGGCAGCAGGGATATGGCTACAACGTGGAGAAGCTGCGGGGGGAACTGTCCGACATCCTGGGCATGAACTGCGGGCATACGGCGGTGGTGCTGGGGGCCGGCAACCTGGGTAGGGCGCTGATTGAGAACTTTCATTTTGAGCTCAGCGGCTTTCGGCTCTCCGCGGCCTTCGATGTGGACAGCGCCATTGTGGGCACCTCCATCAGCGCCGTTCCGGTCCTCCATGTGGACACGCTGGAGGAGTATCTCTCGCAGCAGCCCGCCAGTGTGGGCGTGCTGACGGTGCCGGGCAAGAGCGCCGCGGAGATCGCGGAGCGGCTGGTCAGAAGCGGGGTGCGGGGCATCTGGAATTTTACCAACATGGAGCTGGACCTGCGGGAGAGCGGCGTGGTGGTGGAAAACGTCCACTTTGCCGACAGCCTGCTGGCTCTGAGCTATATGATTTCGGAAGAGTGAGGCAAAGACAATGAAGAAGATCCTGGCGATCGGATTGGCCGGAGTACTGCTGCTGGGCGGCATGGGCGCCGTGGCTGCGGGCGGCAGCGCGGGCGATCCTCTGATCACCTTGCGTTACCTGACCGGGACCTACCGCCCGGCCCTCATGCAGGCCATCGACGAGAAGGTGGCCGCCATGGGGACCGGTGAGGAGAGTGGGCGCAGCACGCTGGCCCAGCTGGCTCAGCAGATCCTGGCCAGGGCTGAGGGGGAGAGCGCGCCCGGCTACGCCCATACATATCAGGAGCAGCGGTTCAAGGAGGGGGATGTGATCACCCTGGAAGCGGGCTCCTCCATGGTGCTGCTGGCGGGGGGCGCCCGGATGACCGTTCCGGCAGGGGGCGCGGTGATCGATCTCACGGCGGGCGCGGAGGTGGCCTCTGGCGCGGCGCTGGAGGAAAGCCACCGCTACCTCTCGGGTGAGAACACCGTGTGTACCGTGACGGTCACCACGGCCACCGCCGTGCTGGCGCCCCAGGGCTATTACGCCGTGGCGGAGAGCGACGCGGTGGACTACAATGAGCTGGCCGCCGCCCTCCAGGCCATGGGTGTGGTCCGGGGCAGCAACATCTCCTATGGCTCCGGCTATGAGCTGGAGACCCAGCCCAACCGGGTGGAGGGCCTCATCATGTTCCTCCGCCTCACGGGGCAGGAGGAGGCGGCTCTCTCCTATACCGGCCCTTGCCCCTTCAACGACGTGCCCAGCTGGTGTGAGAGCTATGTGGCCTACGCCGCGGACCGGGGATATGTGGAGGGCTACGGCGACGGCCGGTACGGCACCAAGGACCCCATGACGGGCAAGCAGTTCATCGCGCTGCTGCTGCGTATCCTGGAGTACAGCGAGGAGGGGAGCACCCCCGACTTCACCTATAACACCGCCATCTCCTCGGCCAAGGCCCTGGGCGTCATCACGTCGGGGGAGGAGCAGCTGCTCTCCAGCGGCACCTTCCTCCGGGCGCAGATGCTCTATTTTTCCTATTACGCCCTGGAGGCCAAGGCCAAGGGAAGCAGCGTGACGCTGCTCCAGGAGCTGGAGAGCGCGGGCGTGATCACCGACGCGGCGGAGATCGTGGCGGCGGTGGAGAATCAGCGGCTGCCGTGACCTTCCGCTCCAAATACGGGACCTGCCGGGCATATGCTGCCTGGACAGGTCCCGTTTTGCACCCTGTGGGTTTTGGCGCATAGTATGGACTGAGGCCGGCGGGGTGTGAGCTCCGGGCTTCCAAAACCAATCAGGAGGTACTCATTATGGGGTGCAATAGCTGTGGGTTCGGCGGCGGCGGCAGCTGCCTGTGGATCATTCTGATCATCATCCTCATCTGCTGCTGCGGCTGCGGCGGCAACAGCAACGGCTGCGGCTGCAACAACAACGGCTGCTGCTAATCGCGCGCACAGAAACATAAGGCAAAGCCCGGGACGGAGTATTCCGTCCCGGGCTTTCAGCTTGTCGAAAAACCTCCCCGCAGGGAAGCCTCGCTAGAGTTCCGCCGCGCGCACGCGGCGGAATAAAATTAGAATCTGTCATTTCCGAGGACCTCAAACTCCCTCCTCGCGGCATAGCCGCTGCGGCCTACGCTAAAAATGTGCCACCGGCACATTTTCTTAACGCTGCGGCCTTGAAAATGACACTTCTCATGACGGACGGGGTGACAATTTCGCAAGAAATCGAGCCCTGTCCGTCATGCAACCCTTTGTCGGAAAAGGCCCAAAGGCCTTTTTCGACAGTCTCGAAGACCGGGACGGAGTATTCCGTCCCGGTCTTTTTCATCGCCGCGCCCAAGGGGGAAAAACTCTTTTTTCGCCAAACCCGGATTTGACCTTTTTTGATGAGGCGGAAGGCTATAATGTTCCTTGTTGACGGAGCGGGGGTGGAGAGATGACAGTGGTCTATATGGACAGCCTGCTCCTGCTCAATTTCGCGGTCAATTACCTCCTGCTGCTCGCGTCGGCCAGACTGGCGGGGGAGGGGATACGCAGGCTGCGGTTGGCGGCGGGAGCGGCCCTGGGGGCCGCCTACGCTGGGGCGGTCTTTCTGCCGGGGTGCATGTTTTTGTCCCACCCCGTCTGCAAGGTGGCCGCGGCGGTGGGCATGGTCCTGTGCGCCTTCGGCGGCAGTGTGCGCCTTGTGCGCACGGCGCTGGTGTTCCTGGGCGTCACGGCGGCGTTTGGCGGGGGGATCTTCGCCATTGAGCTCCTGGGCGGACAGGGCCTTACCCTGCGCAGCGGCGTGTTCTATTCGGCCATGGATCTGCGGCTTATCCTGCTTTCGGCGGCCTTGTGCTATGTGGGCATCTCCCTGGTCTTCCAGAGAGGGGCAAGGCACGCCGTGCGGGGGGAGCTGGTGGGCGCCGTGCTGGACATGGGGGGACGGAAAGCCTCCCTCACCGCCCTGGTGGATACCGGCAACACCCTGACCGACCCGGTCACCAACAGGCCGGTGATGGTGGCGGAGGGGCGGGCGGTGTCGGCGCTGTTTTGTCCGGGGCGCTGCCCCGCTCCGGAGGACCTGCGCCATCCTGCGGACAGTCTGGAGCGGCTCTCGGTGGGCGCGGAGCGGGGCCGGTACCGGCTGCTGCCCTACCGGGCGGTGGGCGTGGAGTGCGGCATGCTGCTGGCCGTGCGGGTGGACAGGGCCCGGATCGGGACGGAGGAGTACGGCAACATCCTGGTGGCCCTGTCTCCCACGCCGGTGTCAGACGGCGGGGGATACCAGGCGCTGATCGGCGCGTAAGAGGAAGAGGACGTAGGGAGGACTGGAAGGGTGAAAAGATGGAGCCTTTGCTGGTATGTGCGCATCCAGCGGCTGCTGGGACGGCTGGGGATCAGGCTGCCCGGCAAGGTCATGTACATCGGCGGCAGCGACACGCTGCCGCCGCCGCTGAGCCGGGAGGAGGAGAGTACCCTCATCACCATGCTCAGCGACGGGGACGGGAGCGTAAAGCCCCAGCTGATCGAGCGCAACCTGCGCCTGGTGGTCTATATCGCCCGGCGGTTTGAAAATACGGGTATCAACATTGAGGATCTCATCTCCATCGGCACCATCGGCCTGATCAAGGCGGTGGATACCTACAAACCGGCCAAGAACATCAAGCTGGCCACCTATGCCTCCCGCTGCATTGAAAACGAGATCCTCATGCACCTGCGCAAGACCGCCGCCCAGAAAAGCGAGGTCTCCTTTGACGAGCCCCTCAACACCGACTGGGACGGCAATGAGCTGCTGCTCTCCGACATCCTGGGCACCGACGCCGACACCGTCATGCGGCCCATCGAGGCCGACGTGGACCGGGAGCTGCTTCAGAAGGCCATGGAAAAGCTCACCAGCCGGGAGCGGGAGATCATCACCCTGCGCTTCGGGCTGGACGGCGCGCCGGAAAAGACCCAGAAAGAGGTGGCGGATCTCCTGGGCATCTCCCAGTCCTATATCTCCAGGCTGGAAAAGCGGATCATCTCCCGCCTCAAGCGGGAGATCCTGCGGCTGCTGTGAGGCCTTCTTACAGATTCTTTTTGATCTGATTGATGGCGCTTTTCTCCAGCCTGGATACTTGGGCCTGAGAAATGCCCACCTCAGCGGAGACCTCCATCTGGGTCTTGCCCTCAAAAAAGCGCAGGCTCAGGATGTGGCGCTCCCGGGGCGTGAGCCGGGAAATGGCCTCCTTGAGGGCGATCTGCTCCAGCCAGCTCTCGTCGGTGTTCTTGCTGTCATGCACCTGGTCCATCACGCACAAGGTGTCGCCCCCGTCCGAGTAAACCGGCTCATAGAGGGAGACAGGATCGGAGATGGCGTCCAGGGCAAACACCACGTCCTCCCGCTTCAGGTCCAGCTCCCGCGCGATCTCCTCAATGGATGGGTCTCGGTGGTGCTCGGAGAGAAACTTTTCCTTTGTCTGCAGGACCTTATACGCCGTGTCCCGCATGGAGCGGGAGACGCGCATGGCGCTGTTGTCCCGCAGGTAGCGGCGGATCTCGCCGATGATCATGGGGACGCCGTAGGTGGAGAAGCGCACGTCCAGGTCGGTGTTGAAGTTGTCAATGGCCTTGATGAGGCCGATGCAGCCCACCTGAAAGAGGTCGTCCACGTTCTCCCCGCGGTTGGTGAATTTCTGGATGACCGAGAGGACCAGCCGCAGATTTCCGGCAATGAGCTCCTCCCGGGCCGCCTGGTCTCCGGCCTTGGCCCGGCGGAGTAGGGCGGTGGTCTCCTCGCTCTTGAGCACCTTGAGCTTTGAGGTATTCACACCGCAGATCTCCACCTTGCCTTGCATAAAGACACCCCCTGGTCATACTGAAAACAGTATTTCCCAGGCCTGGGCCTTCATACGGGCGGGAGGGGCGGTAAATTTTTTATCTTAAGACCGTTTTCCCTTGAAACCGGCAGCGGCCGGGTGTAAAGGAAATCCCCCGGCACCCTGGGGTTGGGGTGCCGGGGGTTTTTTATTCCGCGAGAAAGAGCTCCGGGTCCACGCCGCAGAACTGGACCACTTCCACCAGTGGACTTTGGGCCAGGTCCAGCACGGTGACGATCTTGCCGCCGTCGCCGTCCAGGTCGTAGCCGAAGGCCTGCCAGGCATACCAGGGCAGGTAGGCGCACTGGGCGCCCAGGGTGCCGGACTGGGGATCGGGGGCCTTGTCGCCGAAAATACCGCTGGTGAGGCGGTAGGGGATCTGATCCAGATATGTAAGGGCGAAGTCCGCCACGTCCTGACGGGTCTGCTCATCGGCGTCCTTGACCCGCAGGACGATGAAATTGGAATAGGTAGGCCAGTGGTACACGCTCTGCTGGGCGCTGTCGCTGAACATCATGACGGCCTCCAGCGTGATGCCGCTCTCGGCGTCCACCACCAGCCCGGCGTGGCCGTGCCGCCAGCCGAAGGTGTGGGTGGAGAAGGCCACGATGATGTCCCCGTCCTGGAGGGGAGCAAGGGGCACGGAGGAGAGGCGGGAGCCGTCCTCATCCACCAGCAGGTCCTCGCAGGTGAAGCGGCCGCCGATGAGGGTGAGGCACTCCACCGGGTAATCGGTAAAAAAGCCGTCCTGGATCTCCTCAATGCGCGCCTGCCCGGCCTGGCCGTAGGCGAGCAGGGCGTCCACGCTGCTGCGGGAGAGCCCCGTCTGACGGAAGAGCAGGTCATAGTCATCGTCGCTGAGGGCGGCTTTCTCCCACAGGGGGGCCAGGTCCTCCTTGGCGTAGTCGGGCACAAAGCGGACGGTCCGGTGGGCCCACACGCTCTGCAGGAAGAGGTTGAGCAGCAGCACAAAGACCACCGCGGCGGCCAGAACGATGAAAAAGCGCCAGGGGCGGCGTTTTTTCACGGCGGAAGAAGATTCAGACAAGGCGAGCACCAGCTTTCATAGAGAGAGGACAGGGAGCATACGATTGGGATAAGACCCATTGTACTATAAAAGACGGGTTTTGGGAATGGGGGAGTTTGGGTGGAGGTCAAAGTGACGGAGCTGCGCTACAAGGAAGTCATCAATATGGCCGACGGCCACCGCTACGGCTATGTGGGGGACGCGGAGCTGGACCTGGAGCAGGGGAGGGTCACCGCCCTCATCGTGCCCGGGCGGCTCCGGCTTTTCGGCCTGCTGGGCAGGGAGGAGGGAGAGCGCTTTCCCTGGGAGAGCGTGCGGCGCATCGGGGAGGACATCATCCTGGTGGAGCGTGAGGAGCCCGGCGCCGCGCGCCTGCGCAGGAGAAGAGACCGGGAAGGGGAAGGGTAAAAAAGCGGGACGCCGGATTTTCCGGCGCCCCGCCTAAATCTGCGGAAGGAAGATTTACTTGGTCAGCTTGGCGATCTCCTCGGCGAAGTTCTCCTGCTTCTTCTCGATGCCCTCGCCCTTGGCGAAGCGGTAGGCGTCCTTGAAGGTGACGGTGCCGCCCAGGGCCTTGGCGGAGGAGGCGATATACTGCTCCACGCTCATGGAGCCGTCCTTGACGAACTCCTGCTGGAGCAGGCAGTTCTCAGCGTAGAACTTGTTGAGCTTGCCCAGCACGATGTTCTCGCGGACCTTCTCGGGCTTGCCGGCCATCTTGGGATCGTTCTCCATCTGGACCATGAGGATCTTCTTCTCCTCATCCAGCACGTCCTGGGTGACCTGAGCCTTGTCCCAGAAACGGGGATTCAGCGCGGCGATCTGCATGGCGACGTCCTTGCCGACGACCTCCACCTTTTCGGCGGGCAGGCTGGTCTCCAGGTTCACCAGCACGCCGATCTTGCCGCCG
>DVLB01000055.1 GCA_018715695.1 Candidatus Galloscillospira stercoripullorum | reverse complement strand
CGAGACGCCGGAGCTGATGCCTGCCCCCATTGCCATGGCCCACGCCCTGTGCCGCCGTCTGGCGGCGGTGCGCAAGAGCGGGGAGCTGAGCTGGCTGCGGCCTGACGGCAAGAGCCAGGTCACCGTGGAGTATGACGCCCAGGGCAACGTTCTGCGCTGCCCCGCCATCGTGGTGTCCACCCAGCACAGCCCTGACATCGCCATTGAGAAGCTCCGGGAGGCGGTGATCGACACAGTGGTGAAGCCGGTGATCCCGGAGAAGTATATCGACCAGACCACCAAGTTCTATATCAACCCCACCGGCCGCTTCGTCATCGGCGGCCCCGTGGGGGACAGCGGCCTCACCGGCCGGAAGATCATTGTGGACACCTACGGCGGCTCCGCCAGCCACGGCGGCGGGTGCTTCTCCGGCAAGGACCCCACCAAGGTGGACCGCTCCGCCGCCTATATGGCCCGCTACGCCGCCAAGAACCTGGTGGCCGCCGGCCTGTGCCGCAAGTGCCAGATCGAGCTGGCCTATGCCATCGGCGTGGCCCACCCTGTCTCCGTACTGGTGGACACCTTCGGCACCGGCGTGCGCTCCGACGAGGAGCTCTCCAAGATCGTGGAGCGCCACTTTGACCTGCGCCCCGCCGCCATCATCCGTGACCTGGATCTGCTGCGGCCCATCTATGAGCAGACCGCCGCCTATGGTCACTTCGGCCGCACCGATGTGGATCTGCCCTGGGAGAAGACCGACCGGGTGGAGGCCCTCAAGCAGTATCTGGCCTGATCCCGCTCCCGGCATAACAGGCCCCGATCAGCCCGTACCATAGATGCAAGGCCCCCTGATGTAGTCCATTCCTACATCAGGGGGCCTTGTCCTTTACATTTGCTCACGGGCGGGGAACATGCTTGCGGGCGCGGACTTGAGGGGGCGAGGCAGCCAGGCCGGGCGCTCAGAAGAAGGGGAAGGGGTCCCTGCGCCAGCACCAGTCCAGCCTGGCCGGGTCATGACACAGGGTCAATGCGACGCCAGGAGGAAGGCGCAGGAGGAGGCGGATACCACAGTTCCCCCGGCAAAGGGTCAGGACATATATCCCGGGGGGAGATGGCCGAAGAGAACGGTCCCGGTACATAAAAGGGATCTGGCCGAGGAGCAGGGATGACGCCAGCGCTGCAAGGTCACACTGTCCCATGGACAGGCCGAGCGGAAAAGGACCCGGAGGGCACAGTGCCCTGGCGCGGAGCGCAGGCGCAGATCCTGTCCCACCTCCTCATCCGGATGAAGGCAGAAGATGCACCCCTCGGCCAGATGAGGGGGATGGGTTACTGACTGACCTTGGCCTTTACCAGATACTGCCCGCCGGTGACGCCGCCGAAAAGGTAGCTGCCCGTGCTGTTGGTCTTGGTGGAGGCCAGCAGGACTTCACGGGTGGTGGTGCCGTCCGAGATCACCTGGCAGAGTCCAACGAAGCAGCCGGCCACGGCATTGCCGTTTTTGTCCGTGACGACGCCGCTGACCGTGCCATTGTAGGTCCGGGAATCCACCTGAATGGTCATGACCAGGTTGGAGGTGGAGCCGCCGGTGATGGTGGTGGTCATGGGGGCGGTGGTCACATAGCCGTCGGCGGAGGCCAGAAGGGTGTAGATACCGTCAGCCACGTCGTAGAACAGGAACTCACCGTCATCGGCGGTGTAGGTGGTGGCCACGGTATCGCCCAAGGAGTTGAGCAAGGAGACCTTCGCTCCGCCCAGAGGCGTGCCCGCGGTACCGGCGACAGTCAGGGTGCCGGCGACGGCACCCAGCGCCAGGGTGGCGTCGGCGGTGCAGGTGAGAGGGATCGTAATGGTGTCGCCGGTGGAGAGGGTGACCCCCGCGGCAGGACTCATCAGATAGTCGGGAGCGACGGCGGCAATGCTGTACGTCCCGGCGGGAATACCGTCCAAGGTGTACTCACCGGCGGCGTCGGTCATGGTATGCTGATAGGGCATGCCTGTGCTGTCGAAGAGCTTGACAGTGGCGTTGGGAATGGGAACGGTGCCGCCGGTAACGGTGCCGACCACGGTGGCCAGAAGACTGGGAGCAGGGGACAGGGTCAGATTGACGGCTTCCTCCTGGGTGCCCTGGATTTGAAAGCTGGTGGTATAGGTCAGGCCATAGAGGTCCTGCTGGATGTCGGCCATAGAAAGATTACCTCCTGATGGACTGGATTGGTCACAGGCGGGACGTATGTCACGGCTATGCTCATCTCCGCCGCCGTTATCGTCATTTACACCGTGATGGGCGGCTTCCTGGCCGCGTCCTTTACGGACCTCATCCAGTCCATCATTATGACGGTGGCGCTGGTGGTGGTGCTGGGGTTTGGTGTGACCCAGGCCGGCGGTATCGATGCCGTCATGGAGAATGCCCGCTCCCTGACCGACTACCTGTCCCTGCTCCGCATCCATGACCCCGCCACCGGAGGCTCCAATCCGTACAGCCTGCTCACCATCTGCTCTCTGCTGGCCTGGGGGCTGGGCTATTTTGGTATGCCTCACATTTTGGTGCGTTTTATGGCCATTGAGGATGAACATAAGCTGAAGCTCTCCCGCCGTGTGGCCTCCTCCTGGGTGGTCATCTCCATGGGCGTGGCTATCTTTATCGGCCTGGTGGGCAGCGCGATGACCCGTGCCGGCGCGCTGGAGCAGCTGGCAGATTCGGAGACCATTATCGTGCGTATCGCCAGCCTGATCAGCCAGTTCGGCGCCCTTCCGGCACTGCTGGCCGGTGTGATTCTGGCGGGCATCCTGGCGGCCACCATGTCTACCGCCGACAGCCAGCTGCTGGCGGCCTCCTCCTCCATCTCTCAGGATCTGGGCAACGATTTTCTGAAGCGCAACTTCAGCGGCAGGCGCGGAATGGCGGTGGCCCGGGCAGTTATGATTGCCATTGCTATCATCGCCGCATTCCTGGCCCGGGACCCAAACAGCTCTGTGTTCCGTGTGGTCTCCTTTGCGTGGGCCGGCTTTGGTGCCGCCTTCGGACCAGTAATGCTGATGGCACTGTTTTGGAAGCGGTCGAACAAATGGGGCGCCCTCGCCGGGATGATCACCGGGGGCGTGATGGTCTTCGTGTGGAAGTTCCTCATTGCGCCGCTGGGCGGCGCCTGGGCGATCTACGAGCTGCTGCCCGCCTTCCTCTGCGCGTTGGCCGCCATCGTGGTGGTCTCTCTCCTCACCCCTGCTCCTGAGCCGTCGGTGCAGGAGCTGTTTGAGGATGTAAGAGCATAATGCGGCGGCCAAACTGCGCTCAGAAGAAAGGGACCGTCCCCAAATGAGCCTGAAAGGGCCTGTCGCAGAATGGAAAATTCTGCGGCAGGTCCTTTTTTGCTCGAAAAAGGACAAACAGTTCTAAATGTTCATAAAATGTGGCTCTGTTCAGCCCAAATGTGTACAACAAACCAGACCCAGGCGGCCCGCCTGCGTCTATGTGGAAAACTTTTCTGTTTTTGCGGGGGCTACGAGGTCATTTTCATGGACACACGGGTCTGAAGCCTGCCCTGTTCCCGTTTCATCCACAGCTTTTTCAGGTCAAAGGCCAGCGCCAACAGGAACAGCTCTGTGCGGATGTTAGCCTTGCCCCAGGTCAGAAAGCGGCGGAATCCAAAGTCGTTTTTGAGCAGGCCAAAGGCCCCCTCCACCTGGATAGAGCGGCAAATGCGTAGATGGATCCCGCGTTCCGTTCTGATATTTTTCTCTGCTTGTTCCCGCTTCTCCCAGAAGGTTTTCTGGAGAATGATCTCCTTGGGCCTGTCCGGATCCTTGGCCCGGCAGCACTGTGCCCGGCAGGGACAACCGCTGCAATCTTCGCACCGGTACCAGGCGGTGGACACAAGCTGTCCGTCCCGCACTTCTGTGGCCTCCCGCCTCAGATGCAGCTTCCTGCCCTGGGCGCAGGTGAAGCTGTCTTCTTCGGGGTCATATTCCATGTTCTCAATGCGGCCTACCTGCTTTTGAAATTTCTTTGTCTTCTTCTGGTCGTAGTTGGTGGGCTTTATGAAGCACATCTGGCCATTGCGCTCCAGATACAGATAGTTCTCCAGACTTTCATAACCCGCGTCCGCCACCACTTCCTCATAGCGGGCCTGGTGCCATTGAGACAGCTTCTCCAGCATGGAGCACAGCGTTCTTACATCCGTACGGTCTGAGAATGCTTCTATTCCGGTAATATATTCACTGTTTACAGCAATTTGTACATTGTATCCAGGCTTGAGCTGGCCGTTTCTCATGTGGTCTTCTTTCATTCGCATGAAGGTGGCGTCCGGGTCGGTTTTAGAGTAGCTGCTGCGCTCTTCTCCCATGGTGGACAGCATGTCTTCATACCGCTCCCACCGCTCCAGAAGCGCCTGCTTCTCCTCCCAATCCCGCTGGGCCTGGCTTTTGCGCCTGCCTGTGCCCCTGACAAATACGATTTCCCCGGCTTCTTCTTCCAGCAGCGAGCGCACTGCGGCGGAGGTGGTCAAGCCAGTCAGGGTCTTCAATTTTTCCTTCACTCGCGCCAGCTGCTTTTCTACGCTCTTCCGCCAGACAAACGTATACCATCCCGCACGGCTTTCCAGCTTGGTCCCGTCCAGAAACACCGCTTTGTGGTCTGTTTCGCCCATTTCCTCCAGCTTGCGGACAAACTGGTAGAACAG
>DVLB01000054.1 GCA_018715695.1 Candidatus Galloscillospira stercoripullorum | reverse complement strand
GCGATGCGCTGCTTCTGGCCGCCGGAGAGGAGATGGGGGGCGTGCTGGCGGTACTCATACATCCCCACCGCCTTGAGGGCGTTGTCCACCCGCTCCCGGATCTCCGCCGAGGGGACCCCTAGGTTTTCCGGGGCAAAGGCCACGTCCTCCTCCACCACGTTGGCCACGATCTGGTTGTCCGGGTTCTGGAACACCATGCCCACGGTGCGCCGGATGTCCAGCAGGCGGGACTCGTCGGCGGTGCCGATGCCGGTGACATACACCGCCCCGCCGGTGGGCAGGAGGATGGCGTTCATGTGCTTGGCCAGGGTGGATTTTCCGCTGCCGTTGTGGCCCAGCACGGCCACGAAGGAGCCCTCTTCGATCTCCAGGTCCACCCCGTCCAGCACCACGGGGGGCAGCTCGCCCTCGGCGAGGTAGGAAAAGCGCAGGGCCTCGGTTTTGATAATGGGATGGGACATGATCTTCTCTCCTTGTCTCTGATCGCTCAGCGGGCGGTCCACCGGCCGGAGGCTCCGGCGGGCAGCACCAGGCCCGTCTCGGTGACGCTCAGGCCCAGCTCGTCGCTCACTGTGTGTCCGCCGTGGCGGCTGGAGACCAGGGTCTCCAGGATGTAGGTGAGCACCGAGGGGGCCAGGCCCGTGGTGTAGGAGTTGATGAGGAAAAAGAGCGGCTCGTCGGAGAGGACCTGGGAGACCAGCTCCACGAAGGGGTAGAGGTTTTCCTCCAGCCGCCACACCTCGCCGGAGGGGCCCCGGCCGTAGGAGGGGGGGTCCATGATGACGGCGTCGTACTTGCGTCCCCGGCGGATCTCCCGTTCCACGAATTTGCCGCAGTCGTCCACGATATAGCGGATGGGGGCGTCCTCCAGGCCGGAGCTCTTGGCGTTCTCCCTGGCCCAGGAGACCATGCCCCGGGCGGCGTCCACATGGCACACGCTGGCCCCCGCGGCGGCGCAGGAGACGGTGGCGCCGCCGGTGTAGGCGAAGAGGTTGAGCACCGAGATGGGCCGCTTGGCGTTCCGGATGAGATCACCCGCCCAGTCCCAGTTGGCCGCCTGCTCGGGGAAGATGCCGGTGTGCTTGAAATTCATGGGCTTGATGTTGAAGGTGAGGGGGCCATAGCCGATCTGCCAGTGGTCGGGCACCGCCTTTTTCTCCCAGGCCCCGCCGCCGGAGGAGGAGCGGGCATAGCGGGCGTTGGCCTTGCGCCAGAGCGGGTTGCGCCTGGGGGTGGTCCAGATGGCCTGGGGGTCGGGCCGCACCAGGATATAGCGCCCCCAGCGCTCCAGCCGCTCTCCGCCGCCGCAGTCGATGAGTTCATAGTCTTGCCACTTGTCCGATTTCCACATAGGGTCTAAACCCCCATCCTAAATTCAATCGTTACATTATACCACTCGCCCGCAAAAGCGTCAATTCATTCCCCCTTGATCCTGGGAGGATATTGCACACAAAAGATTGTATTATTTTCGGGGATATGGTAGAATAGCGGTCAGCAGAGAAGATTCAACGGAAGAGGTGTTGTTATGAGCGCCGGAGAAACCCAGTTCCGCACGGCCGCCTTTGGCGGCTTCCAGAAGCAGGATGTGCTCAACTATATCGAGACCGCCGCCCGGGAGCACGCTGAGAAGCTTTCCGAGCTCCAGCGGGAGGTGGAGCAGCTGCGCCGGGACAAGGAGGCGCTGGAGGCCGAGCGTTCCGGCTGGGAGGAGCGCCTCTCCGCCCTGACCAAGGAGAAGACCACCCTGGAGTGGGAGCTCTCCGCCCGGGAAGAGCAGTTCCACCAGGCCCGCACCGAGGCCGAGGACAAGGCCCGCCGCCTGAGTGAGGCGGAGGCTCTTGTGGAGCGGCAGGCTGAGCGCCTGCGCCAGGTGGAGCCCGCGGCGGAGGCCTATGAGAGCGTGAAGGACCGCACCGCCGGCGTGGAGCTGGAGGCCCATTACCGGGCCCAGGCGGTGGAGGAGGAGGCCCGGCAAAAGGCCCGGGAGACCATGGAGAGCATGGAGCAGTGGCTCTCCCGGGTGCAGGAGGGGTATGACCGCCTGCGCACCGACCTGGACGCCACGGTGGCCCACGCCGCCGGGGAGCTGGAGCGCCTCAAGGAGGGCCTGAGCGGCCTGACCGGCGAGTTCGAGCAGCATGAGACCGCTCTGGAGCAGCTGGCGGAGGAGTGCCGGAGCCATATCGCGCCTCCGCCTCCCCAGCCCCTGCCCCTGGACGGGGAATAAGCCGTGGGCGGGGAAGTGCGCCTGCGCTCGGAGGAGCTGAGCGGGGCCGCCGCTACACTGAAGGTGGGGGACCGGGTGCTGCTTTCCGGCACCGTCTATACTGCCCGGGACGCCGCCCACAAGCGGTTTTTTGAGCTGCTCTCCCGGGGGGAGCCCCTGCCCATCCCCCTGCGGGGCAGCATCATCTACTATGCCGGGCCCACGCCGGGCCAGCAGGGCATGCCCGTGGGGGCCTGCGGCCCCACCACGGCGGGACGGATGAACCCCTTCGCCCCCCGGCTGCTGGACCTGGGTCTCACCGGGATCATCGGCAAGGGAGAGATGAGCGCCGAGACCGCCCGGGCCCTGGTGCGCGACGGCGGGGTGTACTTCGCCGCCGTGGGGGGCGCGGGAGCCCTCATCGCCCGGTGCATCCGCTCTGCGGAGGTCATCGCATTTGAGGATCTTGGGTGCGAGTCGGTCAAGCGTCTCACGGTGGAGGACCTGCCCCTCACCGTGGCCATGGACTGCAAGGGCGGAAACCTCTACCGGACGGGCAAGGAACAGTATCGAAGATAGAAGAAAGCGGGCCGGGACCCCATGGGTCCCGGCCCGGAGACTATCGATAAACCCTTCTGGCCCAAGGGTTCGGAGGGAAAGATAGTGTGAAAGAAAACCGTCAGGGTTGTCTTTCGCGTTTAATCAAACCACTTTTTGAACCTTTTTGGAGGTTCAAAAAGTGCAGCAGCTTGTCGAAAAGACTTTTTCGACAAGCTGCGGGCCGGGACACCCATGGGTCCCGGCCCGTTTTTCACGTTTTATTTCCGTATGTATGGGCGAAGTCCTGGACCAGAAGGCCGCCCACCAGACCGAAGGCAAAGAAGAGCAGGGCGTAGTCGGCCAGGGAGGCGGCAAAGCGCAAAAGGCGCAGCTCCTCTCCCTGGCCGGACTGGGCGCAGAAGAGCAGGGCAAGGGCACTGAGCAGAGAGAGAAGGGACAAAAGCAGCCCACGCCACACAATGGCCCGGGCCCGGGACTCCAGACGGGGGAGAGAGGGCTTTTTCTTCAAGGGAGAGCTCCTTTCGGTGATGGTCCCAGCTTACTTTGCTGCGTGCTCCTTATCCTAACAGGCTGCGCCCGGGGGCGCAAGTGAAAAGAGTTTCCAAAACGGGGAGGAAAATTTTCCGACACCGCTCGGCCCGGTTCGACAAACTTCCGCTTTCCCGGTTGACAGAAGCGCGCGCAGGGAGACATAATGTGCCGGCGTCCGGTCGAAAACGTTCGACATATTGCGGTGTACAAGCTGCGCAAAACACAATATAATGTTATATGCAAAGAGTAAAAGGAGGTAAACGATTGTTGAGGGAAGTTTTGATCGAGCAGAGGGAGGCCAGAGGAGAGGAGGGAAAAAGCTGGCGCCTGGGGTATTATCTTTTGGTGGACGAGGTGGGGTCCGGCGGATTTTTCTGCGAGAGCTACGGCGTGCGTGTGGCGCTGCTCGAAAGCGGAGAAACGGCGCAGGTGCGCCACATCACCACCAGCCGTTCCCGGATCGAAGAGCTGCTGGAGCGGCTCTGCCGGAATTTGGTCACACCGGTCACCCTGCATGACGTGGTCGAGGACATGGTGCAGGAGTGAGCGCGGAGCGCTTACGCGGGAGAGGGACCCGGCGCTCGTTATTTTTTCACGCGGGGAGAGAAGCGCCTCGCACAGCATCGCCCGGGAACACCTGGAGGGAGGGTGTTCCCGGGCGATGGTCGTTTTGTTCAGATATGTGCCTTTGAGCCGCCCGTCTCCGCGGAGAAGCGGACCGCGGCGGAGCCCAGGGCGAAGGGACCCTCCAGCCTGACCCATACGTCGGGGGGCAGCCGCCGCCCGTCGGAGAGGAAGGTGCCGGAGGAGGAGCCCCGGTCCACCAGGTAGACGCCGTCGTCGCGTAGCTCCAGGGAGCAGTGGCAGCGGCTCACCCCCGGGGTGTCGGGGGGGAGGATCACGTTGCACACCGCCGGGTCCCGCCCGATGGTGATGGCCTTCTGGAAGGAGAAGTAGGCTCCCGCCAAGGGGCCGGAGAGGGCCCGGAGAAGGGCGCCTCCCGGGGCGGCGGCGGCTTTGGCCTGCTGCTGGGGACGGGGGCCGCCGCCGGATGCGCCGCCGCTGGACGAACCGCCGCCTGTGAACTGCGCGCCGTCCACCACGGCGAGCACCTGGCTCAGGGCCTTTTTGATGAGGGTGAACACCGCGGCAACGGCCAGCGCGCACAGCAGCACATACTTGAGGTCGGCCACCACCGGCAGGGACACCAGGGTGATCTCGGTGTTCCAGATGAAGTGGAGCACGATGGAGGCAGCCAGATAGGTCAGGAAGCGGGGGTCGATGAAGTGCCGGGGCTGGAGCTTTCCGGTGCCCTTGGCCAGGGCCAGGGCGCCGCCCTCGATGGCGGCCCAGGTCACATGGCCGCCGATGGTGAGCACGCTGCGGGTGATGAGCAGGTCCATGCTCATCTCGGCGCTGCCGGAGGAGAGGAGGACGTTCATCACATAGTAGATGTTCTCAAAGGCGGAGAAGCCCGCGCCCACCGCCGCGCCGATGAGCAGCCCGCCGAAGATGTACTTGCTGCCCAGCAGCCACATGAAGATGGCCAGGGCGATGACCTTGGCCGGCTCCTCGCTGATGGCCGCCCAGTAGCTGGGCCCATCCACCGAGGGGAGCACCAGCGTGATGATGAGGGAGAGCATGCCGCCGATGAAGAAGATGAGCAGCACCTTATAAATAGGGATGTCCCGAGGGATGTTGATCTCCCAGAAGAAGGTCAGGATGCCCAGGGGGATCACCAGCGCGCCCAGGGTGAAGAGCAGGTAGATGCCCAGCGGGTGGCCCAGGCTTATGGCCATCACATAGCTGAGCAGGCTGAAGGCCAGGCCCACCGCCAGCAGGCGGGTGAACAGCCACGGCTTTTCCCACTCCTGGAGCATCTGGCCTGGCGCGGGCGTGGACAGGGGGGTGCCCGCCATGAACATCCTGGCCCCGGCTCCGGCGGAGTGGCGCTTGAACATGTCGGTGAACAGGTCCTTGATGGTCAGCTTGGAGGCGGCCGCCTTGCCGAAAAAGACGGTCTTTCCGTTGTAGTGGATGTCGGTGCCGCAGTGGGGGCACTGGGAAAGCCCGGCGGCGAAGTCGTGGCCGCAGCGCTCACATCGCATGGTGGATCATCTCCTGACCTTAAAAATCGTCTTTACTTTGGGCCTTGGACGGGGAAGGGGCCGGGGGCGCGGCGTACTCCACCAGCACGCCGGTGAAGTTGTCCTGTTCGGGCAGCTGCTGGCTGAGGATGGCCTCCTCCATGCGCTGCGCGGCCTCCAGCACGTCCCCCTCCATGGCGGCGATGAGGGCCTCCTGGCCCAGGGCGTTGCTCACGCCGTCGGAGCAGAGGAGCACCTTGTCCCCGAAGGCCAGGGGAATGGGGGAGGCGCTGCGGTCCACGGTGTTCAGGCTGCCCATGCCGATATAGGCCACCAGCGCGTCTCGCCGGGGATTGACGAAGGGCTCCTCCGGGTCCACCTCACCCCGGGCGGCCTTCTCCCGCAGGAGATTGCCGAAGGTGTGCTCGTGGTTGATCTGGATGAGCTGGCCGTCGCGCAGCAGGTAGAGCTTGCTGTCCCCCACCGAGACGAAGCGGAGCATCCCGTCCCGGATGAGGACCGCCACCAGGGTGGAGCCCCCGTCGGTGCCGGCCTGGCGCATATATTCCTCCGCCGCCGTTTCCGCCTGCCGGGCGCTGTCCAGCAGGAAGGCGTCGGGGTCGGGCAGGTCCAGGCGGACGTAGCGGCCCCGGAAGGTGTCGGACACCAGCTGGCTGATGGCCGCGCCGTCCTGGAGCCCGCCCATGCCGTCGGCCACCACGGCCAGCAGCCCCTTTTTCCGCAGGGCGCGCCCATCGGAGACGTCGGAGATGCAGAAGGAGTCCTGCTGCTCCCGGCGGCGGCCGATGTTGTGCAGGTTGGCCACCCGCAGCACGCCCTCCTTCCCGTCAGCGGAGGAGGCGGCGGGGGGCAGGCGGATGTCCCTGCCGCCGCCGGGCCGGGGCTCCTTTCCGCCGGGGCGTCTCATGCGCAGCAGCAGCCAGGCCAGGGCCCCCAGGGCGCACACAATGAGCACGGCGGGCACCACCCGCCCCAGCAGCGGGCTCATCCCGCCGCCGGCCTGGGAGGGGTCCTCCTGGACCGGATCGTCCTGGGAGGGCTCGCCGGGCCCGGGAGAATTCTCCCCGGCGGAGGGGAAGGGCTTTTCCTCTGTGGGTGGGGAGGAACTCTCGGCCCCCTCGTTGGTGCTGCTGGTTCCCGGAGGGGAAATGTGGGCCTCCTGGGCGGAGGATGGCGCCGGCGTGCCCGCATCCGCGTGCAGGGCGGCCTCCTGGGGGGAGCATCCGGCCGTCAGCAGCACAAGGGCCAGGGCCAGGGCGGGAAGCCTCCCTCTCATTTTTCCCACTCCCACGTCACCAGCTCGGAGTCCAGGGGGATGAAGATCAGCTTGGTGTGGGCCACCTCGATGCGGTCCCCCTTCTGGAGGGTGACAGACCCGGCGCCCAGGGGCTCATCGTTGACGTAGACGATCTCCTTGCCCTCGCCCATGGAGACGAAGTAGCGGTCGTGGCGCTTGTCGTAGCTGACGCTGAAGTGCTTGCCGGACACCGAGGGGTCCCGGCCCAGGCACACGTCCCGGTCGCTGCTGCGGCCCACGAAGTTGTTGCCCGCGTGGAGCCGGAAGTCCCGGCCCTTGTCGCCCCCTTCCACGCACACCAGCCAGCCCACCACCGGGTCCACGCCGGTCTCGCTGACCGTGAGGCGCACGGTTTTCCCCCCAGCGCTCTCATGGCCCTGCTCGCCGTCGCGCAGGGGGGTGGTGACAGACATGCCGCCGCCGGCGGGCGGGATGTCCGCCCCGGCGGGCTTGCAGTAGGGGCAGGAGGAATAGCGGTCCTTATCGTAGTAATGGCCGTTGTCGCAAAGCTGCATGTTGGGCATGGTAAACACTCCTTCCGGTGGGTGGGGCGATCACTGGACGATGACCAGGACGTCAAAGGCGGAAGAATCCTGGTCGTTGGTAAAGTGGATGGTGTAGAAGCCGGCGCTGTCGCTGGGGGTGACGATCACATCGGTCCAGTCGTCCGCCCACTCCTGGCTCCAGGCCGTGGTGATGGCGCTGTCCGAGCGCTTCATGCTCACGGTGCCGCTCAGGCCGAAGTAAATGGGGAGGCGGCCGTCCTCGCCGCCGGCCTCCAGCACCAGCACGGGCGAGCCGGCATAGTAGGTCTCAGAGCCGTAGCCGTAGAGCTCCCGGAGAGAGTCGAAGGTGGCCGCCTCTTCGGTCAGGGCTTCCACCTGCTTTTGCAGCTCCCAGACCTGGTCGGCCTTGTCCAGATAGCTGTCATACACCTCCCGGCGGGTGTTCTCCGCCATCAGCCACAGCACCAGGAAAATTGCCGCGGCGGCGATGGCCGCGATGAGGCCGATGTGAACGGCGGAAAACTTCCCTTTCGCCTTCACCTGGCCGCCGCCGTACCCGGACCAGCCCGC
>DVLB01000053.1 GCA_018715695.1 Candidatus Galloscillospira stercoripullorum | reverse complement strand
AGCCCGAGGAGATCATGCGCAAGTTCAAGCGCGCGGTGACCGACAGCGACACCGAGCGCTGCGTGCGCTTTGCGCCCGGAGAGAAACCGGGGGTGTCCAACCTGATGGCCATTTACTCGGCCTGCACCGGCAAGAGCATGGAGCAGATCGAGCGGGACTTTGACGGCCAGGGCTACGGCGTGTTCAAGGGCGCCGTGGGCGAGGCGGTGGTGGAAACGCTGCGGCCCATCCGGGAGGAGACCGAGCGCCTGCTCGCCGACAAGGCATATCTGGAAGAGGTGTGCCGCAGCGGCGCAGAAAAGGCGTCCCGGACGGCGGAGCGCACCCTGCGGAAGGTCTACAAAAAAATCGGGTTCCTGGCTAAATGAGGCAGGCGGGCTTGATTTCCACACAGAGGATAGGAGCTTAGAGGAATGAATATAGAGCTTCAGCAAATCGGTCTGGCCGCCGCGGCCCTGGCGGTGGCGCTGATCGTGGCCCTGGTGACCACGCCGGTGGTCATGAACCTGGCGCACCGGGTGGGGGCCATGGATATTCCCAAGGACAACCGCCGGATGCACGATCACCCCATCCCCCGGATGGGAGGACTGGCCATCGCCCTGGGCTTCCTGCTCAGCGCCCTGCTGTTCGTGCCTATCACCGAGCAGATGCGGGGCATGCTGCTGGGGTCCATCATTATCCTGGTGCTCGGCATTTTTGACGATATCTATTCCCTGAAGGCCTGGTTCAAGTTTATCGTGCAGATCGTAGCCGCCGTGGTGGCGGTGGCCACGGGCAGCATCATCGACTGCGTCTCCAACCCCAACATCTTCTCGGCCAACCTCTACTGGGAGCTGGGCTGGCTGGCCTATCCGGTCACCGTCATCTGGATCGTGGCCATCACCAACGCCGTCAACCTCATCGACGGGCTGGATGGTCTGGCCTGCGGCGTTTCCACCATCAGCTCCATGACCCTGCTGGTCATCGCCCTGCTGGTTTCCGAGGGGCCCACGGCGGTGCTCATGGGCGCCCTGGCCGGCGGGTGCATCGGCTTTTTGCCCTATAACCTCAACCCCGCCAAGATCTTTATGGGGGACACCGGCTCCACCTTCCTGGGGTACATCCTGGCGGTGGTGTCGGTCCAGGGCCTTTTTAAGTTTTACACCATCATCTCCTTCGCGGTGCCCTTCCTCATGCTGGGCCTGCCCATCTTTGACATCTGCTTTGCGTTTATCCGCCGCATTGCCCACGGGCAAAGTCCCATGCACCCGGACCGCAGCCATGTCCACCACCGGCTCATTGACATGGGCTTTTCCCAGAAACAGGCGGTGGGAATCCTTTATATCATCTCCGCCATCCTGGGCCTGAGCGCCGTCGTGCTCACGGCCAGCGGCGCCCTGCGGGCCATGATCTTCCTGCTGGCCCTGTGTGTGGCCGGGGCGGTTGCGGGGCGTATTTTCCTCTACAATAACCACGCCTCGGGCAAGCGCACCGGCCACCCGCAGGAGCATGATAACGACAAGGAAGGGGACGATGAGCCGTGAGCATCCGCGTCATGTCCATTTTCGGCACCCGGCCGGAGGCCATCAAAATGGCCCCGCTGGTGCGGGAGCTGGCGCTCCGGCCGGAATTTGAAAGCCTGTGTTGCGTCACGGCCCAGCACCGGCAGATGCTGGACTCCGTGCTGGAGATCTTCCATCTGCGGCCCGATTATGACCTGAATATCATGGAGCCCAACCAGACCCTCTCCACCATCACCTCCAAGTGCCTCATGGGCCTGGAGGGGGTCATGTCCCAGGCCAAGCCGGACCTGGTGCTGGTCCACGGAGATACCTCCACCACCTTTGCGGGGGCGCTGGCCGCCTTCTATCAGAAGATCCCGGTGGGCCATGTGGAGGCCGGTCTGCGGACTTGGGACCGGTATTCTCCGTTCCCGGAGGAGATGAACCGCCGCCTGGTGGGCGAGATCGCCGAGCTCCACTTTTGCCCCACGGCCTCCAATCGGGAGAACCTGCGGCGGCAAGGGGTGGAAAACGGGGCCTTTGTCACCGGGAATACCGTGATCGACGCCCTGCGCACAACGGTAAGCAAGGAATATCGCTTTACAACGAAGCTGCTCAATGAGCTGGACTATACCGCCCGAAAGGTGGTGCTTGTGACCTGCCATCGGCGGGAGAATTACGGAAAACCCATGGCCAGCATCATGACGGCTCTGCGCCGCCTGGCCGACGACTTCCCGGAGACCGAGCTGGTCTATCCCGTCCACCTGTCCCCCGTGGTACAGGAGGCGGCGGCGCAGTATCTCTCCGGCCATCCCCGCATCCATCTGATCCCACCCCTGGACGCCGAGGAGATGCACAACCTGATGGCCCGGTGCTACCTGGTGATGACGGATTCCGGCGGCCTCCAGGAGGAGGCTCCCGCCCTGGGCAAGCCGGTGCTGGTCCTGCGGCAGGAGACCGAGCGGCCCGAGGCCATCGCGGCGGGCACCGCCCGCCTGGCCGGGACCGATGAAGAGACGGTGTACGCCATGGGCGCGGTGCTGCTGCGCGGGGGAGACGGCTATACCTCCATGGCCCGGGCGGTCAATCCCTACGGCGATGGGCAGGCCTGCCGGCGCATTGCCGACGCCATCGCCTGGAAGTTCGGCTTGTCCCACCGCATGCCGGAGGAGTTTGCCCCCTGAGACCGTAAGCCCGGAAGGAGGGAGGACATGGAACATCGCAACCGAACCATTCTGGTGGTGCTCACTGCCGTGGTCATTGTGGCGGCCATTTTCTCCAGCTTTGGGCTCAACCTGTTTGGAACCACGGTTTCAGTCCATTTCCCGGAAAATACGCCCACCGGCGGCCAGACCGGGCCGGATCAGCCGGGGCAGACGGCGGGGGGTGATCAGCTCCAGCGGGTGGAGATCACCCCGGAGACGGTCCAGACCGTGATTGCCCAGACCCTGAAGAGGCCGGAGACCTATTCCAGAACGGTAACGGTGACCACCTATCGCGGCGACGGCACGGCGGACGTCCAGACAAGCAGGGTCTATGTATCCGGCGGCTGGAGCAGGACGGAGACCGACCTGAGCGGCGGCGGTGTCCGCCACACCATCGTGGGAGAGGGCATGGTCTATCGCTGGTATGACGGGGACCGAAAAGCGGTCTCCTGGCCGGCGGAGGAGGATTCCGCCGATGTGGAAGGCCAGCGCATCCCCACCTATGAGGATGTGCTGGCCCTTGAGACCAGCGCCATCGTCGCTGCGGGCTATGAAACCCGCGGCGGCGTGAGCTGTATTCTGGTGGAGACCGGGGAGGGGACCCTGGGATACCGGCAGCGGTACTGGATCTCGGTCAGCAGCGGCCTTTTGCAGGCGGCGGAGATCCTGGAGGGGGACCGGCTGATCTATCAGATGACGGCGGGAGAAGCGGACCTTTCCGGGGAGAACGCCCGGAGATTTGCCCTGCCGGACGGTACGCTGCTCTACCAGGCGGCTACTCCAGCCCCAGTACAAGCAGCAGACCCAGCGTGATCACCAGCTCCAGGTCGTCTCCCTCCAAAAAGAGAAACAGAACGATAAGCAGCAGCAGGATGTCGCCCTTATCCAGATCCTCCAGTTTCAGATGCCGGAGCAGGGCGCTCAGACCGCCGGATTTCTTCTCCTCCTTGGGAGGCGTCTCCTGGGCATGGTGCGCGGCGGCCCTTGGGGCTTCATCCGGCTCCGGGACCCTGGCGTAACCGTCAGGACCGGGAATATAGCGGTTATACATCGACCTCGCCTCCGTCCTTTTTGAAGAGCTGGAAGGCGACACGGATCACCCGGGAGAGCCGGGCGATGCGCATGGCTTTGTCCACCTTGGCGTATTTCTCTTCCTTGAGAAAAGGGCGCAGGGCGGAGAGCAGGGCGATTTTCCTGTCGTCAGAGGCGTTATACTCAGAGAAAAGCCGCACAGCAGCGGAGAGCAGCTTGGGGTCCAGGGACTCCAGGGCGGCGAGGGGCGATTCCCCGCTACCAGCGGAACTGCCCCCCAGAGCGGAGAGCGTATCCATGAGGCCGCGGATATCCGGTTGAGCGCTGTCGTCCGACGCGGTCTCCTGGGGCGGCACATCCTCCACAGGCACATACTCCTGGGCGGAAGTGCTCTGCTCGGCGCTCTGCTGCCCGGACTGGGACTTGCCGCTCCCTGTGAGGGCCTGGGCGATGCCCATGATCTGGCTCATGGCCTCAGGGTCGCTCAGAATGGCGTTGAGTTGTTCCTCCAGTTGGGCCATGGCCTTGCCCTCCTTTCCCGGGCGGGTTTATTTCTGCGGAATGGTGCGGTTGATCTGATCCACGACGGAGGCGCCCTCTTTGCTGCGCATCACATCGCCTACCAGGTCGGTCAGGGCGGCGGTGTTTCCTTTCAGCGCGGCCCCGGCAGCGGCCATGAGATTGTCCGAGCCCTTTTGGCCCAGCATCTGGAGCAGCTTCTGGGCATCGGGGGAGCGCATGATCTCCAGAATGGCATCCTTGTGTTTGAGCAGGCCGGCAGCCTGAGCAGAGCGGAGCAGGTCGTCGGAGTGAGCTTGTTCTTTTGCCACGGCAGATCCCTCCTGATGATTGTATGAATGATCCTGCTTAGTTCATTATATGGTTTTCAAGAAATAAGGTGCATCAGATGAAAGTACTTGTTTTTTCCGATTCCCACGGTACCATTACTTATATGCAGCAGGCCATCCGCAGTGAGGAGCCGGACGTGGTGCTCCACCTGGGAGACGTGATGCGGGACGCAAGGGCGCTGCAGCGGGAGTATCCGCAGCTGCGCCTGGAGCAGGTGTGCGGCAACTGTGACGGGCCGGACGCTCATCCGGAGGAGCTGGAGCTCACCCTCCAGGGCCACA
>DVLB01000052.1 GCA_018715695.1 Candidatus Galloscillospira stercoripullorum | reverse complement strand
GTCCAAAAACCTTGCACCTTCCACGGTTGCGTTTCGACGCAACCGTGGAAATACGCATTGCAACAATGGCTGAAATCCATAAAAACGGTCCTTTGATCCGTTTTATGGATTTGCGCGGCTGCCGCCGCGTGCAAACCAATTTGCGAAAAATCCTTGACACTACCAGCGTGAATAAACCGATTTTCGGTTTATTCAGCAGACATTAATGTAAGCAAAGCCCGGAACGCCTTGTAAACAAGACGTTCCGGGCTTCATGTGTAACAGAGGCAGCTTTGCGGTTGTTGTAAGCGGAAAAGTTTCAGGAAGATAAGCGGCTGTTCATTATACTCGAATATTGGATGTAACTTAATTATACGCAATTATGTGAAAATATTTTGAACAGCAGAATATACTGTATTCACAAAATCTTTTGCAATCTCATACCAATAAAGAAAAAGCTCTGAAATGGTAGTTGCTTTTTCGGGAAATATAAGTAATACAAATGTGCTTATTGCTATCACCAACTGAATCCATGAAACTCTGGAATTCTTTTTTACATCGTAGTAATGGGTAAGACTTGATGATATATCTATCTTGTTATTTAAATCTATCATTAATTCATCGTAATTTATTTTAATTAGTTTCCACAGATTTTGAGGTCCGTAAGAGAATCCCTCATAGGGATGATGGCCATACATTACAGACTTTTTAACAAAATGGTTTTCTTCTAATAACCTGTTTATATTTTTTGCTTCCTTTTCTACAGAAAACTCATGATCAATTTTAGAGTAAGTGTAATATGCTCGTTCAATTTCATACTTTAATTTCAAAAGCTTTTTGTGGGAATGTTGAGTTGTTTTAATGGTATTTTCCCTGTTTCTAAACTCGCTAATCATTCGAGAATAATTTATACTTAAATTTTTTATTATTACCATAGTATAAAGAGACATCATGTAATCTTGCGTCAAGTTATATAGTGCTAAATTTTGGGGAGTACTAAAACCATCATAGTCATCAATTTTGTTTGGGTTAATAACAAAAAGCATATCAAATTGAAATGCGTTTTTTTCTCCTAGTGAACTTGATGAATAATACAAGCGTTCTGCCTTGGACAGAAAAAAACCATACATATCGTCAAGTCCCAATGATTGAAATACATTTCTTGAATTAGGAATTTCCTTTTCAAAATCAATATTTGTTTCAAATACATTTATTGCATGAAGTTCCATGCCTTTTGAGTATTGCATGATTGGCAAAAATTTAGAAATTTGCCTTAAAAACAAATTTTTCACAAACTGGAGTTGTTCATTTATCAAAATGTTTTTTGCACATGTACTAAGCATTCCTTTTCCTATTGCATAACTAATTTTGGCTCCTGATTTTTTAGAGTTTCTTCCCCACATTTTAAAAGCACGCATACCTGGTTTTTTATAGTTATTCCTAATGAAGTCACCTATTTCCTTCTGAAATTCGTCCGACAATGTAATTACAGCTTCAACTGCTATATAGGATGATGAGAAATTACGAAGATAAATCTCAAAATGATGAATATATCTATCTATCTTTGCATTATTTGCAAAATCAAATAAACCAATTCGATACCAGGATTTCGATGAACTTATTGTGTGATCTAGATCTTGTATTGCTTTAGAAATATCATCTTGTGATGTTGCTGTTGTCACAAATTTGTGTGACATATTATGTTTGAATAAAGAAAAAATACCTTTTTTTATTTTTTTAAGGTCTTGCTTCTGTAGCAAATCATAAATCAGTATATCTGTTGGCTTATAATAAATGTTATCAGGCAAAGAATTTATCTGTAAATGTTCGAAATCTTTCATATTGTCATAGATTTCTAATGTTCTTCTTTTGTTTTCTCGCTTTTCTTTAGATATAGAAAGCTTCATCTTCAGCCAAAGCAAAAATTTAACTCGATTAAATTCAAAATTCTCTTTTTCTATTGTTTTTATATATTTTGTTTTTTTCATTCTATCATTCCTCTGTGATAGTTATAATTTTGATGTTTTGGATGCCAAATGGCGATCTTCACTCGATTTTAGCTTATAAACCCAGTGGCCATTCTTATGGCATTTAGTCAATTTACCTTGTGTAACAAATCCAAACAAAATGCGATTTGCCGTTGCTGCCGACACCCCGCACAGCTCCCGCACTTCGGCATTCATGATATAGTCGTGGGTTTTCAGATACTCCTGAATCTTGTCCCAGCGCAGGGCGGCCTTGTCCATCTTTCCACCGTTCATCTCATCGCTGGCGTTGATCGTCTCTATGAGCGATGCTTTGATGGCGGAGAGCATGAACTCAATAAATAGCGTAGATTCTCCCGCGTCATTGGAGGCGTTGATGGCATCATAATACTCCTGCTGGCGGTCATGGATGATGGACTCCACCGGAAGCCAGGCAAAGGCCGGATTCCACCTGGAGAGCAGCAGCGTATGCCACAGTCTCCCCACACGCCCATTCCCATCGGCAAAGGGATGGATCAGCTCCAGCTCATAGTGGAACACGCAGCTGCGGATGAGCATGTGCACCGCGCTGGTCTTTGCCCAGTCCAGCAGTTCCATGACCAGATTGGGGACATACTGCGGGAGCGTTCCAAAATGCAGGACGCGCCCCTCGCCGTCCACCACGCCCACGGGCCGGGTGCGAAACACGCCGGATTCTTCCACCAGGCCCCGGGTCATAATGCCATGGGCGGTCAGCAGGTCGTCCACGGAATAGGGATCAAGTTCATCCAGCCGCTCATAAATCTCATAGGCGTTTTTGACCTCGGCAATATCCTTGGGCGGAGCCAGAACACGCTTTCCGCTCAACACGGCGGTAACCTGCTCCAAGGAAAGGGTGTTCTGCTCGATGGCCAGAGACCCATGGATGGTTCTGATGCGGTTGCTGCGCCGCAGCGTGGGATTGGCGGAAAGAGAAGCTGCCGACAGCTTTCCCACCAGCTGCGCAATTTCCGCCACGTAGTCGATCATGGGATTGGTAATATCAAAAGGGGGCTTTTGGTTTTTCATGCGACACCTCACCGGATCAAGGGTTGCTTTTATGATACCATACATCGCTCATTTCATCAATCAAAATGTGTCTGCGATTGAGGGATGCCCCCTTCCAGGTGCGCGGCTGGAAGTGCGTGTCAAAAGGGAAATTCAGTATGGAGGCTGCCGCAAAGCAAAGCCCGGAACGCCTTGTAAACAAGACGTTCCGGGCTTTGCTCTGTGATGGATGGGTATTTCTCTACAAAATAAGCCGCAGGCGGAAGGTGCCGCCGGTCAGGTCAAACTGGTACGCGGCGCCGTGCCTCTGGCAGAAAGCGGCGATAGACCGCACCCCCAGGCCGTGGCCCTGGCCCCGGGCCACGGGCAGCCCCTTCTCGTCGAAGGTCACCGGCTTTGCGCAGGGGTTGGCGATCTCCAGCATGAGCGAGGGCGTCCCCACCACCCGGCAGCGGATCTGCCGCCGCTCCGGCGGCAGGGGGAGGTTTGCGTGGATGGCGTTTTCCAGGGCGTTGGCCAGCACCACCGCCAGCTCCCCCTCGTCCACGGGCAGGGTATCGCCCAGCGTGATGCTTGCCTCCACCGGGATGTCCTGCCGCCGGGCCTGGTCAAAGTAGGAGGAAAACATCGCGTCCAGCACCGGCGGGCGGCACCAGCGGATCTCCTGCTGCTCGTCCAGCCGCCTTTGGGCGGCGTCCAGAAAGGCCATGGCCGCGTCCTTCTCCCCCCGGGACATCAGCTCCATGGCCGTCTGGAGCCGGTGGCGCAAATCGTGGCGCTCGGTACGGATGGCGTCTTCGGCCAGGCGCACCGCCTCCATCCGGCTCTGGAGGGCGGAGAGCTGCAGGGCGGACAGCTGGGCACTGTGCCGGGTGTCCGCCTCCTTGCGGACGCTGGAAAAAAGAAACATCACGATGGAATAAAACCCCACCATCAGCAGGGAGACGGCGGGCTTGAGGATGGTGCTGCTCCGGTCGATGCCCACGGAGCCGGGGATCAGGTAGGCGATGATAACATAGTATACCGCCAGCACCAGGCACATGAGCCACCAGCCCCGGCGCAGCGCCATCAGCGCCTGGAGAAACAGCGGCCGCAGAAAGCGGACCAGAAAGAAGATCATCCCGGCGCTGAGGACGACGTAGGAGAGCACCAGCGCCCAGAAGAGGCCGCCGGTCAGGTAGTAGACAAGCCCCGCGCCGTGCTGCACCAGGAAGCAGAACAAAACGGCGGAGAGCAGCTGGAACACCAGCCGCCAGCCCCGGAACCGGCTGAGCACCAGCATGAGCAGCAGGGATGGGACATGGGCGACGACGGGGTAAACGCGCATGGCGGTCTCCATGCCCGCCGTGTAGCTGATGGCCGCCAGGGCTACCATGACCAGTGCCATGACGGTGTAGACGGCGGCCACGGTGCGAGCGCGGGAGTAGCGGCTGTCCAGAAACAGCAGCACCATGGTCATGCCCAGGGCCGTGGTGTACTCCATGGCAAACAGCTCTACCATACTCTCTGCTCCTCCAGCCAGTAATTTCCCCAGGCCTTTTTGAACTCCGCCGCCACCGAGCGGGGCAGGTCCACGGTCTGGCCGTCGTCCAGCAGGGCGGTGCGGCCCTGGACCCCGGTCACGTGCTGGAAGTTGAGCACAAAGCTGGCCCCGCACAGACAAAACCGCCGGTCCGAGAGCAGGGGCGCGGCGGCCTGCCGGAAGGGAGAGCGGATGCTCTGGGAGTCCACCGTGCCGTCGGTGCAGTAGTAGCGCACACAGTGGCCCACCCGCTCGGCATAGCGGATGCGCTCAAAGAGGAGCCGCCGCTCCCCCTGGGCGGTGCGGACCAGGACCCCTTCGCTGCGCCGGCGGCTGAGCTTCTCCACCGCGGCGTCCAGCACGGAAAAAAGCCGCTCCTTCTCCACCGGCTTGAGCAGGTAGAAAAAGGCCCGGACGTCGTAGCTGTCGGCGGCAAAGTCGTTGGAGGAGGACAGGTAGACGATCTCCCCGTTCTCCTGCAGCTGCCGCAGCTTTCGCCCGGCGTCGATCCCGCTCAGGCCGGGCATGAGGATGTCCAGAACGTAGAGGTCGAAGCCCCCCGTGTCCTCCACCCGCTCCAGCAGCGCCTCGCAGCTGCCCAGCGCCTCCACGCGCCCGGGAAGGGCCGGGCGCTGGGCCAGGTATCGCTCCAGCAGCGCCGCCGTCTCCCGCAGCTCGCTCTCCCTATCATCGCACACGGCGATCCGCAGCATGGTCCCCGCTCCTCTCCAGACGCCCACGCAAAATCCGTGCAGGATGCCGCAAATTCTGCGCAGGCGCTACATTCTGCCTGTGTTGCTGATAAAATTTAAGATAACATCACAGGCCGCGCCCGTCAAGTGCGCGGACGCCCCGGCGCGCCGCTCCGGGAGAAGAACAGGAGGATCGCGATGAAGAGATACGCAGCAAGAGGGCTGGGCACACTGCTCTTCCTCTGCGCGGCGCTGGCCGCGCTGACCGTCTCCGCCCTAGCGGCGGAGCAGCCGCCCTGCGACGGCAGCCACGGCGAGGGCTGGACGGCGCTGACGCTTGACTACCTGGCGAATAACAGCTACACCCTGCCCATGGGCAACTATTATCTGGCCGAAGACATAGACCACGGCAAACAGATCGAGATCGATTCCAAGACCATCAACCTTTGTCTCAACGGACATTACTATGAGAGCACTACGGACGATGGCATTTTCCGGGTGGGCACAGGTGGCGTTTTGAATATTTGCGACTGCAAAGGCGGCGGCAAGATTTGGACCACCGAATATCAAAACCCCGTCCTTCTCCACGACGGAGGCGCGTGCAACCTGTACGGCGGCACCCTCCAGTCAACCCGCAGCGCAATGGTCATCGGCGATTCCAAGGACAGAGGCGTAGCGGGCGGCACCTTCACCATGTACGGCGGCACAGTCCAATCCACCGCAAGTTCCAATTATCAGGGCATCAAAGTGAATACCAACCTGACAGACACCGCCGTCTACATTTACGGCGGCACCATCAGCAGCGGCCGGTACGGCATCAGCGCGGGGAGCGGCGCCGTGACTTTGAAGGGAAGCCCCTCCATTTCCGGCGGTACGGCGGACATCTATCTAAACGGCGCGACCATCGTCCCGGAGGGCACCCTGAGCGGCAGCGTCAGCGTGAAGATGGAAACCCCCGGCGTGTTCACCGACGCAAACAAAAGCAGCTATCTCACAAACTTCACCTCTGCCGATCCTGACTACATCGTGCAGGCAACCGACAGCGGCGCGCTGAAGCTGGCCCGTCGCCCCAGCCACTACCACTGCGTCTGCGGCGAGGCAAGCTGCGGCGAGCACGGGGCTCCGGTGGGCTTCACCGAGCTCACCGCCCTGGGCGGCACACTGCAGGGCGGCAGCTACTACCTGAGCGGAGCCGTCACGGCCACAAGCAACATCACCATCAGCGGCACGGTGAATCTCTGTCTCAATGGGCAGGAGCTGAACTTAAACGAAAATCGGATCACGATCAACTCCGGCGGCAGCCTGACCCTCTGCGACTGCTCCGCCCAGGGCGACGGCAAGATCACCGGGGGCAGCTCCACTAACGGCGGCGCGGTGAAGGTGGAAGGCAGCTTTACCATGTACTCCGGCGCCATCTCCGGCAACGGCAGCACCGGCGACGTGGGCGGCGGCGTGTATATCACCGGCGAGGGCAGCTTCATCATGGAGGGCGGTTCCATCACCGACAATACCGCCAGAGACGGGGGCGGCGTGTATATCACCGGCGGCGGCAGCTTCACTATGAAGAACGGCACCATCTCCGGCAACACTGCCATCGGCAACGGCGGCGGCGTGCATATAAATAGCGGCGCCTTCACCATGGAGAGCGGTACCATCTCCGATAATGCCTCCACCGGTAATTTTGGCGGCGGCGTGTATGTATATAGTAACGGCAACTTCACCATGGAGGGCGGCGCCATCACCGGCAATACCGCCAGAGACGGGGGCGGCGTGTATATCGACAGGGGCAGCTTCACCGTCTCCGGCGCGCCTTCTGTTTCCGGCAACAGAACCAACAGCGGGAACACCACAAAGAACGTGTACCTCGCATACAGTGCTCAGAATCGGTTCATTACCATCGGGGAGGGCGGGCTGAGCAATTCCACATCCATCAGCGTAAGTATGTCGACCGCAGACGTGTTCACCAACGGCTGGAGCGACTACATGAGCGGCCAGGACCCCGCTAACTACTTCACCCCGGACAACAGCGCCTACGTCGTGATCCTGAAAGACGGCGAGGCCGCGCTGCATGAGCATCTCTATCAGTACAGCGCAGATGACGATGCAGACACGTTCACGGAAACGTGCTCCTGCGGCCATACGGCCACGGCCACGGTGGAGAAGCCAACCCAGCCCACCTATGACGGCAGCGCCAAGGAAGTCACCGTCACCTTTGAAGACGGCTGGGTGGGGACCGATTCCCCCTCCATCACCTATCAGAAGAGCGAGGCGACGGTAGGGAGCGCCGTGGACGCGGGTGACTACACCGCCCAGGTGAAACTTGAGGAGAAAACGGTCACCGTGACCTTCACCATCGAGAAGGCCAGCCAGGCAAAGCCCGGTGCCGGCGAGGGCTATACCATCGACTACGGCGCGGAGACCATCGCCGTCGGCGCGGGCTTTGAGGTCTATACCGCTGAGAATAGCGGTGAGGCCGTGACGAGCGGCTCCATCACGGACTATCTGGGTAAGACACTGTATATCCGCCGCCCGCAGGACAACAACCACCATTCTTCCCCCTGGACGGACTTCCTCGTGTCCGCCCGGCCCGGGCAGCCCAGCGTCACCGTCATGGGCGAGAGCGTCAAGGGCAAGGGCGACGGGTCGGTAAGCGGCATCACGGATAAAATGGAGTACAGCACCGACGGCGGTACAAACTGGACGCAGGGCCCCGCTACCCTTGAGAACCTCCCGGCGGGCACCCAGGTCACCGTCCGCGTGAAGGCCACCGCCAGCGCCCCCCACGGTGAGGCGCTCCTCTGCACCATCGCCGGGAGCGATAAGGCCCTCACCGTGACCTTTGACGCCTCGGGCGGGAACGCGGTGGAGGCGGTCACCGACCTTTCCTACAACCAGATCGTCCAGGAGCCCACCACCTCCCGCACCGGCTACACCCTGGAGGGCTGGTACCTGAGCGACACCAAGTGGGATTTTGGCAGCGGCGTCCAGGCCGACATCACCCTCACCGCCAGGTGGGCCCTGGAAGCGCCCACCGTGACGGTGGAAGCCGACCCAGCTGACGGCAGCGCCGCGTTCGGCCAGACCGTCACCCTGACGGCCCGGCCCGTCCACGCCGCCACCGTCAGCTGGTCCTACCAGTGGTACAAGGGCAGCGACATGCTCCCCGGCGAGACCGGGGAGACCCTGGAGCTCACCGAAGCGTCCCATACCGGCAGCTACCATGTGGTGGTCACCGCCAGCGACGGCTCCCAGAGCAAGACCGCCCAGAGCGCTGCGGTGGACGTCACCATCCAAAAGACTCCCGCCACCGTCCATGAATGGCCCACCGCCTCGGCCATCACCTACGGGGAGAGCCTGGAGCGCAGCACCCTCTCCGGCGGGGACACGAGCGGCACCTTTGCCTGGCAGGATGATACCATCGCCCCCGCCGTGGCAAACAGCGGCGTGACGGGCTATACCGTGGTGTTCACTCCCCATGATCCAAATTACAGTCCCGTCACCTCCACCGTCACGGTGACTGTGGAGGCAAAGGCGCTGACGCCCTCCGTCCAGTCGGTCTCCGACAAGTTCTACGACGGCACCACCTCCGCCAGCGGCGTCATCGCCCTCGACGGCGCGGTGTTTGGTGAAGCCCCCACCGCCAAGGGCACCTTCACCTTCTCCGGCAAGGACGCGGGGCCGGGCAAGGCCGTCACGGTCACCGGCATCGCCCTGGAGGGAGACTGGGGGGAGAACTATGTGCTCTCGGTGACCGAGCTGTCCGCCACGGCGGACATCACGCCCAGGCCCGTGGGCCTTACCTGGCAAGGCCATGAGGCTCTGGTCTACACGGGAGCGCCCGTGAACGTCACCGCCACGGCCACCGGCCTCATGAAGGGCGACAGCTGCGCCGTCACGGTGGAGGGCGGCGATGGCGTGGACGCGGGCCCCTACACCGCCAGGGCCACCGGCCTGGATAACGACAACTACGCCCTGCCCGCCGACGTGGAGTTTTCCTACACCATCCAGAAGGCCGACGGCGCCGCCTCGGTCTCCCTGGCGGGCTGGACCTACGGGGAGGACCCCAGCGCCCCCGCCCCGAGCTCCGCCACCAACGGAACCGCCGGCGTGACCTACCGCTACACCGGCACCACCAACGGCGGCGCGGCCTACGATAGCGCCGTTCCCCCCACCCAGGCGGGCAGCTACACCCTCACCGCCACCTTCCCCGCCACGCCAAACTATAACGCGGTCTCCGCCACGGCGGCGTTCACCGTGGCCAGGCGGCCCATCGCCGGCACCTGGCAGGGTCTCAGCCAGGTCTACGGTGACGGCGGTGCCGTCTCCCTCCTGCTCCAGGGGCTGCTTCCGGAGGACGCGGGGCTGCAGGCCGCCATCACCGGCGTGGGCACCGACGCGGGCAGATACCCCCTCACCGCCACTTTGGACAACTACGCCATCACCCCCGCCAAAGCCACCCTGGTGGTGCAGCCCCAGGCCGTCACCGTCACGGTGACGGATAACGCCGCGACGGCGGGCGAGCCCTTCACCGGGGCGGAGGTCACCGTCAGCATCCCGGACAGCTCGGACTATCAGGTGGTCTACAAGGACCAGGACGGCCAGGAGGTCACCGAGCCTACCGCGCCGGGCACCTACGAGATCTGGGTGGAGCTTCTGGATGACAACTACCGCCATGACGACGGCAGCATGGAAAAGCAGGTGGGCACCTTCACCGTCACCGACGGCGCGCCCACCCTCTACGCCGTGACCTTTGAGCGCGGCGAGGGCTCAGGCGGCAGCATGGAGCCCCTGTCCCTCGCCGGGGGCAGCGTCCTTCTCCTGCCGGAGTGCGGCTATGAGAGGACGGGCCACCGCTTTGCCGGCTGGGACCAGGGCGGCAAAACCTACCGCAGCGGCGACTCCTTCACCACTCCCCGCGCCGACGTGACCTTCACCGCCCGGTGGGTCCAGGTCCACGACGCCCCCATCACGGTGACCGACCACATGGGCACACTGGTGGAGGACGCGGTGATCAGCGTCTCCCAGGGCGCGGAGGAGCTCACGGAGGACAGGACCGACCAGAACGGAGCATATACCATCCCCGACCTGGCCCCCGGAGACTACAACGTCTCGGTCACCGTGGGCGACAAGACCGTTACCACCGTGGTAACGGTGGGCGAGGACGGCACCGTCACCGGCGGGGACATCTCCCTGCCCGAGCACTCCACCTCCACCCGGGTGGAGGTCTCCCCCGGCAGCCCGGCCGTGGTGGTGGACGACCTGGAGAACGGCTTCACCGAGGAGGACAAAGAGACCGCCCAGGACGGCGGCAAGGTGGAGATCATCGTCAGGGTGGAGAAGACCAGTCCCCAGGGCGGCCAGGAAGAGGACGCAGAGGCCCTCCACCTGGACATCTCTCTGGACAAAATCACCACCCCCCCGGGCGGCGGCGAGCCCGTCATTGAGGAGGGCATATCCGCCGACAGGCCCCTGACCGTCACCATCCCCCTGCCCACCGAGCTTAAGGGCAAGGACGACTACACCGTCACCCGCGCCGGGAACGGCGAGAGCGGCAGTCTCTCCACCACCCCCGACCCGGTCACCGGCGAGTACTTTGAGCTCAGCGAGGACGGGGAGCGCATCATCCTCCATGTGGCAGACTCCGCCCTCTACACCGTGGGCGGCGAGGAGGCCAAGGCCCCGCCGGTCTATCCCCCGGTGAAAAACGAGAGTGAAAACGGCAGCTTCACCGTCTCCCCGTCCTGGCCCGTCTACGGCCAGGAGGTGACCGTCACCCCCAAGCCCGGCGAGGGCTATGAGGTGGACAGCGTCACCGTCACCGACCGAAACGGCAACCCCGTAGAGGTGACGGAAAAGGGCGACGGGACTTACACCTTTACCCAGCCTATGGGCAATGTGACCGTGACGGTCACCTTCCGGCCCGCCGGCGTGGCCGGCTGTCCCCGGGACGAGAGCTGTCCCCTGGCCGCCTTCGGCGACCTGGAGGTCCACGCCTGGTACCACGACGGCGTGCACTTCTGCCTGGAGGAGGGGCTGATGGCGGGCTACGGCGACGGCATCTTCGCCCCTGACGACCCCCTTTCCCGGGGGATGCTGGCCCAGATCCCCTACAACCGGGAGGGCCGTCCGGCGGTCTCCGGTACGCTCCCCTTTGCCGACGTATCCGGCGAAGACTGGTACGCCGACGCCATCGCCTGGGCAGCGGCGAATGGGATCGTGGAGGGCTACGGCGACGGAAACTACGGTCCCGGCGGCAGCGCCACCTGGGAGCAGCTCATCGCCCTGCTCTACCGCTACGCCCAGTACAAGGGCTATGACGTGAGCGCCGGAAATGGGAGCACCTCCGGCAGCTCCCAGGTGAGCCAGTGGGCCCAGGCCGCCATGGAATGGGCCTTGGGCGCCGGCGTGCTGGAGGAGAACGACGCTTTGAGCTCCGGCGCGGTCATCACCAGGGCCCAGGCCGCCGTCATCCTCCTGTGGCTGGGCACCGTATAAACCCATCCTTTCAGCAAGGGGGACGCTCCCGAGGGGGAGCGCCCCCTTTGTTTTCAGGAAAAAAATCCCCCTCCGGCGCATAGGCTGAACGGAAAAGGAGGGGATGGACGTGAACAAAGGCAAGGACATGCCGCGGGTCCGCTGTTTTTTTGCCCGGGAGGGAGAGCCGCTGCCGGCGCTCATGGCCCGCTCGCTGCGGCTTTTTGTGGAGCGCACGCTCCAAAGCGAGCAAAGGCGGTGACCCCCATGGCCGGAAGCCGCCTTGCCATAAGCGATCCCAGGGCCTACCGTGCCGCGCTGTACATCCGGCTCTCCAAGGAGGACGAGAGCGAGGGGCCCTCCCAGAGCGTCCAGAACCAGGAGTCCCTGCTGCGGGCGTTCGCGGGGCAGCAGGGGCTTTCCGTCTACGACACCTATATCGACGACGGCTGGAGCGGCACCAGCTTCGACCGCCCCGCGTTTCAGCGCCTGCTGGCCGACATTGAGGCCGGAAGGGTCAACCTGGTCATCACCAAGGACCTCTCCCGCCTGGGCCGGGACTACATCCTGACCGGCCACTACATGGAGCGCTACTTCCCCGAGCACCGGGTGCGGTACATTTCCCTGCTGGACGGCATCGACACCGGCGTGGACTCCACCGCCAACGACATCACCCCCTTTCGTGCCATTATGAACGACATGTACGCCAAGGACATCTCCAAGAAGATCAAGAGCGTCAAGCGGGATAAGCAGCGGAAGGGGCAGTTCATCGGCGGCAAGCCGGTATATGGCTACAAAATGCACCCCACGGAGAAAAACAAGATCGTCATCGATGAGCAGGCCGCTCCCATCGTGCGTCACATCTTCGCCCTGGCCCTCTCCGGCATGAGCTGCCGGCGGATCGCCGCCCTTCTCAATGAGGAGGGCGTGCCCACCCCCGCCGCCTACGCCGGTCTCCCGGCGGCCAGGCGCGAAAGCTATACGGGAGCGTGGAGCGGTGAGCGGATCTCCGACATGCTGCAAAACGAAACCTACATCGGCAGCATGGTCCAGGGGCGCAGCGTGAAGGTCAGCTACAAGTCCAAAAAGTGTCTGCGCAGAGCGCCGGAGGAATGGGTGGTGGTGGAGGGGACCCATGAGCCCATCATCGACCGGGAGACCTTTCAGGCGGTGGGCTCCCTCCTCCAAAGCCGCAGGCACACCCGCAGCCGCACCTATGATTTCCTCCTCAAGGGGCTCATCTTCTGCCACGAGTGCGGCCACCCCCTGGCGGTGCTCAACCGGAAAAACGCCAGGGGGGAGGACGTACTGTACTTCGTCTGCCGCACCTACCAGCGCCTTCCCAAGGCGGGCGCGTGCACCAGCCATTTCATCAAGGAGAAAACCGTGACCGACGCGGTGATCGCCCAGGTGCGGCAGGTCTGCGGGGCCTGTCTCAGGCCCGAGGCGCTGCTGCCCACAGCCCGGGAGGCCGTGGAGGGCGCGAAAAGGCGGCGCGGAGGGGAGGTTGAGCGCCGGGCCCTCCGGTCCAGGCTGGACAGCCTCACCGCCAGCCTGGACCGGATGTACACCGACCACCTCAGCGGCCTGCTGCCCGAGGAGGACTTCCGGCGCATCCTGGGCCGGATCAAGCTGGAGCGGGCGCAGCTGGAGGAAAAGCTGCGGGAGCTGGAGCAGCGGGAAGAAAGCCCCGTCTCCCCCCGGGACAGGGCCGGGGAGCTGGTGGGGCGGTTCATGGAAACCGCCTGGGAGAGCCGTGAGCTGCTGGTGAGCCTTATGGAGCGGGTGGAGCTCACGGAGGAAAAGGAGATCCTCCTCAAGTTCCGCTTCCCCGAGCCGGAGGCGATTTCTTAAAGGGCATCGCTTTCCATAGCCGCGGCGCAATGTATCCCGCATTGAGAAAAAAGCCCTGGAGAAGCTGCGGGCGGCCTTGGAGCAGACGGACCGGATTTAGCATCCGTGTTTTGATTTTTTATACGGTTCCTTGTGGCGTTTTGTATAAGAACTAGTTGTTTTTACGGGAATTTCTTGGTATAATAATGTCCACTCAATAAAGGCAAAACCGATTGCTTCGCGCCGCCGGAAGCGCATGATTTTGAGGCGAAGGAAGCATTTCTGCCATGGGGAAAAGGATGTGGCTTGATTGGATTACGGCATGGTAGACAATCTGTGTCTGGGCTGTATGCGCTATCTGGACGTGCCCGATGCGCCCTGTCCCGTCTGCGGCTGGAAGCGGGGAGCGGAGAACCAGCCTCATCAACTCTCCCCCGGCTCCGTCCTGGCGGGCAAGTACCTGGTGGGCCGCTCCCTGGGCCAGGGGGGCTTTGGCATTACATACCTGGCCTGGGACATCCTCCGGCAGTGCCGTCTGGCCATCAAGGAGTTCTTCCCCGGCGACAATGTGATCCGCCAGCGGGACGGCTACACCGTCACCCCCCGGGATACCCAGGAGGCCAGGACCCTCTTCGCCCAGGGCCGGGAGCGCTTCTTCACCGAGGCCCAGAACCTCTCCCAGTTTGGGGACGACGCCAACATCGTCACCGTTTTGGACTTCTTCCAGGAAAATGAGACGGCCTACATCGTCATGGAGTACGTGGAGGGGCAGACCCTCAAGGCGTACCTGGCCTCCCTGGGCCAGCCCATGCTCCTGGGGGACGCGGTGGCCCTTCTCGCACCCGTGGCCCGGTCCCTGGAGCGGGTCCACGCCGCCGGCCTGCTCCACCGGGACATCAGCCCGGACAACATCATGATCACCGCCTCCGGCGACATCAAGCTGCTGGACTTCGGCGCCGCCCGGGCCTTCTCCCTCCAGGGGGAGCGGAGCAACACCGTCAACGTCAAGGTGGGCTACGCCCCCAAGGAGCAGTTCCAGACCCACGGGGAGCAGGGCCCCTGGACCGACGTCTACGCCCTGGCCGCCACCATCTATAACGCCATCACCGGTGTGGTCCCCGCCTCCACCCTGGACCGCTGGCAGGGGGCGGACACCCTCCGGCGTCCCACCAGCCTGGGCATCCGGCTCCTACCCGCCCAGGAGGCCGTCCTCCTCAAGGGCATGGCGGTGGAGCATAAGCAGCGCTACCGCTCGGTGCGGGAGTTTTTCTCCGCCCTTACCCAGGCCGAGCAGACGGGCAAGGCCCAAAGCCCCCTGGACGACCTGCTGCACCGACTGGGCTCCTCCGGCTCCCGCGCCCCGTCCTATCGCAGCGGCTGGGCCTCCTTCAAGCAGCTGCGCGGCCGAAGCGCCGGGGCCTTCCTGGGCACGCTGGCCTGCGCCGCGGGGGCGCTGGCCCTCCTGCTCCCGCTGCTCCTGAACGGCGCTCTGCGCTGGCGCCTGGAGTGGACGACGGACAACGCCGTAGTCCAGTTCTACCTGCCCGCCCTCCTCTCTCTGATCTGCGTGGCCATCTACATCCTGGACCTGGTGAACACCTGGCTGGGCCGCCGCCTCCTGGTGCTGCGCAGCCCCAAAACGCGCACCGGCGCCCTGTGGGCCCACATTCTGCTGCTTTTGGGGATGCTGCTCGCCGCCCAGGATACTCCGGGACTTCCTGCGGTGGTGGTGGTTTACGGTCTTCTCACCCTGGCCGGCATCCTGTTCGCCCGGCCCGCCATCTCTCAACTCAACGATAATGGAGGCGCATCATGAGCAAACTGAAAAGCTGTCCCAGAGGTCATTTTTATGACGAGGAACGCCACGCCGTATGCCCCTACTGCCAGACCACCACGCCGCCGGACCAGTCCCCGCCCGGCGGGAACTTCGGCTCCTCCCAGAGCGCGGGGGGAGGATACGGCTCCTACCAGAGCGTGGGGAACGATCCCGGCGTGACCCAGCCCATGGGGGGCGTCTCTGGCACCTCCCAGAGCGCCGGAAACTTTGGCACCTCCCAGAGCACGGGCAGTGACGGCGGCGTCACCCAGCCCATGGGAGGCGGCTTTGGCACAGCTCAGAGCTCCGGGAACTTCGGCACCTCCCAGCCCTCGGGCGGCGGACCCGGCGTCACCCAGCCCATAAGCGGCCAGGGGGCGGGCTGGTCCGGGTACGGCGGCGGCCAGGTGAAGGCGAAAGGGAAGTTTTCCGCCGTTCACATCGGCCTCATCGCGGCCATCGCCGCCGCGGCAATTTTCCTGGTGCTGTGGCTGATGGCGGAGAACAC
>DVLB01000051.1 GCA_018715695.1 Candidatus Galloscillospira stercoripullorum | reverse complement strand
CATGGTCACGCCGGAGAACACCCCGGAGGAGCTCTGGCGGCTTCCCGCCCTTCTGGGGGAGAACCGCGCCCCGGCGAGAGAGACCGAGCTGCTGCCGCCCCTCATGGCGGAGCTGGTCCTGTCCGTGCGGGAAGCCCTTTTTGCCCCCGCCGAGCGCGTGGCCCGGGAGGAGTCCCTGGGGCGCGTCTGCGCCGGGCCCACGGTGGCCTGTCCCCCCGCCATCCCCATCGTGGTGGCCGGGGAGCGCATCGACCGCTCCGCTCTGGAGCTGCTGGCGCGTTACGGCGTGGAGTGGGTGGACGTGGTGATAGAATAAAAAACATTTCGCGCGGACCGCATTTCGGTCCGCGCGTATTTTCATTTTAGAATGTCTTTGGAACCTCTGGCGCGTTCCTGAATTTGTCAGAGCGTATCTCGCATAGAAATTTCGGCTGGGGCAAAGCTATGTTCGGATTCTCAATCCAACAAAAACGAAACAAGGAGATGCACAAGCTATGACTGGTTCCAATAAGGCTGTTGTCCCCAGTGCCCGCGAGGCCCTCAACAAGTTCAAGATGGAGGCCGCCAACGAGGTGGGCGTCAACCTCAAGGAGGGCTATAACGGCAACCTGACCAGCAAGGAGGCCGGCAGCGTGGGCGGCCAGATGGTCAAGAAGATGATCGAGGCCTACGAGAACGGCATGAAGTAAAAAGGCACTGCCTTTGGGAGGGCGCCGGGGGAGACCCCGGCGCCCTCCGTTTATATTGCCGCAGGAAGATGTCGTAATACGTCGAGGAAAAAGGTTTGTAAACTATGGATAATCTATTGTAGAATAAGAGGGAAGTTTCTGTGCAACTATGTCAATTCGAAAAAAGACCAACGGGCGACGGGAGAAGAACGTGCCTATAAGAGGGAGGTGAACAGCAGACGGACAGGCGCGGCGTCCCTCGTCCCGCAGGAAGAAAAAAGGAGGAAAAACAGGATGAAAAAACGAAAAGCGAGAAGCTGGAAGTTCCGCGCGCTGGCGGCGGTGCTGTGTCTGTGCCCGCTGCTCATTCTCCCGGCTATGGCCGGCGTGGCCGACACCACCTACTACAACACGGGCATCCTGACCACTTCGGAGACCATCAAAGTGATGGGTATGGCCAAGGGCGAGGTCGTCGTCATGACCCCCTCCGATGATGTCTGTTATACCGGCGAGACCGCCGAGCAGATGATCATTGACGGGGACGTGAAGGTGATCACGGTCCCCGGCGTGGGCAGCAGCTCGGTGGGCACCGCCGCCTTCGCCAAGCATGTGGCCACCATCCTGGACGAGCCGGTGGCGGGTATCGTGGTGGGCTACGGTGATGGCTCCATCTACACCGAGGGCCCCCAGGGCTATTTCATCGGCCGCTCCTCCAACGTGTTGGGCATCTGGTATGAAGAGCCCGCCTCCCGCACCCTGGTGGAACTCTATGAGGCTGGCGCCCGGCCTGAGCTGCTGGTGGGCCACAGCAAGGGAAATATGGACATTGCCAACGCCCTGTTCAAGATGTATAACGAGGGCAACCAGAGCCTCTATCAGGGCGTGACCTTTAAGACCTTCGGCTGCGGCGTCAACGTGCCCGCCGGGCTGGGCTCGTTCCAGCAGTACATCGGCACGCTGGACACCCTGGGCTACGCCAACACGGTGAGCTGGAGCAATATGACCTATGTCTTCGGCCGCTATCACACCACCAACCCCTTCTACGCCTTCACCTACATGCCCATTCAGAACTACCTGTAAGATACTTGCACACGCCGGGCGGGAGCATGCGCTCCCGCCCGCAACTTGTCAAAAACCTCCCCGCAGGGAAGCCTCGCTTAAGTTCCGTCGCGCGCACGCGACGGAAAAAATCCGAATCCGTCATTTCCGGGGACACCAAGCTCCCTCCTCGCGGCATAGCCGCTGCGGCCTACGCTAAAAATGTGCCACCGGCACATTTTCTTGACGCTGCGGCCTCGGAAATGACACTTCTCATGACGGATGGGGTGACAATTTCGTAAGAAATCGAACCCTATCCGTCATGCAGCCTTTTGTCGGAAAAGGCCAAGGGCCTTTTTCGACAGTTTCCGGGCGGGAGCATGCGCTCCCGCCCGGATTTTTATCCCAGGGGCAAAGTATTGAACAACGCAGGGAAACCTGCCATAATAAAGAAGATAGACAAGTTCCGGCCCGGAGCCGGAGAGAATGAGCGGAGTGACGCCATGAGACGGATCTGTATCGGCATCATGGCCCATGTGGACGCGGGCAAGACCACGCTGTCCGAGGGGCTTTTATACTGCGCCGGCAGCCTGCGCCGGCTGGGACGGGTGGACCACAAGGACGCCTTTCTGGACACCGGGGAGCAGGAGCGGCAGCGGGGCATTACCATCTTCGCCAAGCAGGCCCTCCTCACGGCGGGCCAGACCGAGATCACCCTGGTGGACACCCCGGGCCATGTGGACTTCTCCAGCGAGACCGAGCGCACCCTGGCGGTGCTGGACTGCGCGGTACTCCTCATCAGCGGCACCGATGGCGTGCAGAGCCATACCCTCACCCTGTGGCGTCTCCTGGAGCGCCGGGGCATCCCCACCTTCTTGTTCGTCAACAAGATGGACCTGGCCACCGCCGACCGGGAGAAGCTGCTCTCTCAGCTGCGGGAGCGCCTGTCGGAAAACTGCGTGGACTTCACCGCTCCGGAGGAGACCCTCTTTGAGCAGGCGGCCATGTGCGGAGAGGAGGCCCTGGAGCAGTACCTGGCCACCGGCAGGGTGGAGGAGGGGGAGCTGCGGGCCCTCACGGCGGGGCGCAGGCTCTTCCCCTGCTATTTCGGCTCCGCCCTCCGGCTGGAGGGAGTGGAGGAACTGCTGGACGGCCTGGACCGCTACTCCCCCAACCGCTCCTACCCCGACACCTTCTCTGCCCGGGTCTACAAGATCGCCCGGGACCCCAGAGGGGAGCGGCTTACCTTCCTGAAGGTGACCGGCGGGGCGCTGAAGGTGCGCGACACAGTAAAAAGCCGCTCCGGTGAGGGCTGGGAGGAGAAGGTCAATCAGATCCGGCTCTACTCCGGGGAGCGGTATCAGACCGCGGACCGGGTGGAGGCGGGAACGGTGTGCGCCGTCACCGGTCTGCGCCAGACCTATCCCGGAGAGGGACTGGGGGAGGAGCGGGAGGAGCTGCCGCCTCTGCTGGAGCCGGTGTTTTCCTACCGCTTGGTCCTCCCCCAGGGGTGCGACAGCGCCACCGCAGTGCAAAAGCTCCGGGAGCTGGGGGAGGAGGACCCCCAGCTCCACCTGGTCTGGAATGAGCAGCTGCGGGAGATAAGACTGGCGCTTATGGGTACCGTGCAGCTGGAGGTGCTGCGGGAACTTATCCGAGAGCGCTACGGCCTGGAGGTGGACTTTGACGCCCAGGGTGTGGTCTACAAGGAGACCATCGCCCAGGCGGTGGAGGGAGTGGGCCACTTCGAGCCCCTGCGCCACTACGCTGAGGTCCATCTGCTCCTGGAGCCCCTGGCGCGGGGCAGCGGCCTGGAACTGGCCGCAGACTGCCCCCAGGAGATGCTCAGCGCCCCCTGGCAGCGGCTCATCCTCACCCACCTCGCGGAGAAGGAGCACCTGGGGGTGCTCACCGGCTCCCCCATCACCGATATGCGCATCACCCTGGTGGCGGGGCGGGGCCACGAGAAGCACACCGAGGGGGGCGATTTCCGCCAGGCCACCTACCGGGCGGTGCGCCAGGGACTCATGGAGGCGCAGACGGTGCTGCTGGAGCCCTGGTACGACTTTACCCTGGAGGTCCCCGCGGAGTGCGTGGGCCGGGCCATGACCGACCTGCAGCGCATGGGCGGACGGGTGGAGCAGCCCGAGACGGTGGGCGAGACGGTTTGCCTGCGGGGAACGGCGCCTGCCGCCGCCCTGGGAAGCTATGGCCCCCAGGTCACCGTCTACACCCGGGGCAGGGGCAGGCTCTCCTGCGCCCTGCGGGGATACGAGCCCTGCGCCGACCAGGAGAAGGTGGTCTCCGCCATAGGCTATGACCCCGAGCGGGACACCGAGAACACCCCGGACTCAGTCTTCTGCGAGCATGGCGCCGGGGTGGTGGTGAAGTGGGACAAGGTGAAAGAGCGCATGCATGTGGTCAGTCCCCTCGCCCGGCCCCGGCGGGAGGAGGAGCCCCAAGAGCGGCTCCGGCGGGGAAGCGGCGCCTATACCGGCTCTCTGGAGCAGGACAAGGAGCTCCAGGCCATCTTTGAGCGCACCTACGGCAAGGTGTCCCCCCGGGCGTTCGAGCCCCCTCCCAAGCCCAGGCGCACCAGCCTGGATGAGGGCAAGTACGCCCTGAAGGAGCGGGAGACCGGACCGGAGTACCTGCTGGTGGACGGCTACAACATCATCTTCGCCTGGGAGGAGCTGGAGGAGGCGGCCCGCCACAGCCTGGATGCCGCCCGGCAGCAGCTCATGGACATTTTGAGCAACTACCAGGGCTTTCGCAAATGTGAGGTCATCCTGGTCTTTGACGCCTATAAGGTCCCCCGGGGCAGAGAGACGGTGGAGCGCTACCACAATATCCATGTGGTCTACACCAAGGAGGCCGAGACCGCCGACGCCTACATCGAGAAGGTGACCTACCAGCTGGCCCGGCAGTACCGGGTGCGGGTGGCCACCTCCGACGGGGCCGAGCAGCTCATCATCCTGGGCCACGGGGCCCTGCGGCTCTCCGCCACCGCCTTCCGCGCCGAGGTGGAGGCCGCCGCCGGCCAAATCGCCGCCATTCTCTCGCGCAACAACCGCCCCGAGAAGAGCCGGAGCGTGGAGCGGGCCTGGCGGGAGGCCGAGAGCCGAAATGCCGGCAGGCAGGGGGAGTAGGGAAGTTTCCGGCGGGAAGCGGGTAGTTCTTGTAATTTCCCGCCCCGGCGGCTATAATGAGGAAAGACGAGGCGTGAGCCCGCAATGAAAAGGAGAGGTAACTATGGCCAATATCTGGCATGACATCCGCCCCTCGCGGATCGCACCCGAAGACTTCGTGGCGGTCATCGAGATCCCCAAGGGGGGCAAAAAGAAGTACGAGCTGGACAAGGAGACCGGCCTCATCATTCTGGACCGGGTGCTCTATACCTCCACCCACTATCCCGCCAACTACGGCTTTATCCCCCGCACCTACGGCGACGACAACGACCCTCTGGACGTGCTGGTCCTCTGCTCGGAGTCCATCGACCCCCTCACCCTGGTGCGGTGCTATCCCATCGGCTACATCTCCATGCTGGACGACGGGAAAAACGACGAGAAGATCATCGCCATTCCCTTCTCCGACCCCGCCTACAATGTCTACCACGACATCAGCGAGCTGCCCGCCCACATCTTTGAGGAGATGAGCCACTTCTTCACGGTCTACAAGGCCCTGGAGGGCAAGCAGACCGTGGCCGGCGACGTGAAGGGCCGGGAGGACGCGGTGAAGGTGATCCAGCAGGCCCTGGACCACTATATTGAGTCCTTTTGCCGGGCCTGACGGGGGAGCGGAACGGGTATGAACAAATACGATGCCATCATCGTGGGTGCTGGCTTTGCCGGGGCGGTGTGCGCCCGTGAGCTGGCCGAGCGGGGCGGAAAACGGGTGCTGGTGCTGGAGCGCCGGAGCCACATCGGCGGCAACGCCTATGACTGCGCCGACGGCGCGGGGGTGCTCATCCACCAGTACGGGCCCCATATCTTCCACACCAACAGTGCCCGGGTCTTCGACTATCTCTCCCGCTTCACCGCCTGGCGGGATTACCAGCACCGGGTCATCGCCAACATCCCCGCCCCGGACGGAGAGCGCATGACCTACCCGGTGCCCTTCAACCTCACCTCTCTGGAGGCCGCCTACGGCCCCGAGGAGGGCGCTCGCCTGGGGGAGAAGCTCATGGCCGCCTACGGCGCGGAGAAAAAGGTCACCATTCTGGAGCTGCGGCAAAACCCGGACCGTGAGATCGCCGCCCTGGCCGACTACGTCTATGAGCACGTTTTCGTCCACTACACCATGAAGCAGTGGGGCCAGAAGCCCGAGGAGATCGACCCCAATACCACCGCCCGGGTGCCCGTGTTCCTCTCCCGGGATGACCGGTATTTCCAGGATACCTACCAGGGGATGCCCCTGGAGGGGTATACCGCCCTCTTTGAGCGGATGCTGGACCACCCGGGCATTGAGGTGCGCCTGGGCGCCGACGCCCTGGCGAGCCTGAAGGTGGAGGAGGGGCGTATCACCTTCGAGGGCGAGGACTTCGGCGGCACGGTGATCTACACCGGCCAGGCCGACGAGCTCTTCTCCTTCCGCTTTGGGCCCCTGCCTTACCGCACCCTGGACTTCCGCTTTGAGACCCTCTCCCAGGACGATTTCCAGGGCTACGGCACGGTGAATTACACCGTGGATGAGGACTTTACCCGCATTACCGAGTTCAAGCACCTCACCGGCCAGACCCTGGAGGGAGTCACCACCATCGTGAAGGAGTACTCCCGCGCCTACACCGGCGCGCCGGGTGAGACCCCCTATTACGCCATCATCAACGATGAGAACAACGCCCTTTACGACCGTTACCGCGCCCTCTCTGACGCCATCCCCAATCTCCATCTGCTGGGCCGCCTGGCCGAGTACAAGTACTACAACATGGACGCCATCGTGGACAGGGCCCTCTCCCTCTCCGATGAGCTTCTCGCCCACTGAGCGGGCCTCATCCAAACACTGACGACAGGAGAAAAGAGACAAATGGACAAGATCATCACCTTCGCGGTGCCCTGCTATAACTCCGCGGCCTATATGGACCACTGCATCAAGACCCTGCTCACGGCGGGGGAGGACGCGGAGATCATCCTGGTGGACGACGGCTCCACCAAGGACGACACCCCCGCCATCTGCGACCGCTATGCCCAGGAGTACCCCGACATCATCCGCGCCATCCACCAGGAGAACGGCGGCCACGGCGAGGGGGTCAACCAGGGCCTGCGTAACGCCCGGGGCCTTTACTACAAGGTGGTGGACTCCGACGACTGGCTGGACGAGGCGGCTCTGGAGAAGGTCATGGGCAAGCTGCGGCAGTTTGCCGCCATGCCCGCCCCTGTGGACCTGCTCATCGCCAACTACGTCTACGAGCATGTGGAGGACAACACCCGTAAGGTCATGCGCTACACCAATGTCTTCCCCAAGGACCAGATCTTCAACTGGGCGGACATCGGCCGCTTCGGCCCCTCTCAGTACCTGCTCATGCACTCGGTCATCTACCGCACCGAGGTGCTGCGCAAGTGCGGCCTGGAGCTGCCCAAGCACACCTTCTATGTGGACAATATCTTTGTCTACCAGCCGCTGCCCAGCGTGCGCACCATGTACTACATGGACGTGGACCTCTACCGCTACTTCATCGGCCGCTCTGACCAGAGCGTCAATGAAAAGGTGATGATGGGCCGGGTGGACCAGCAGGTGCGGGTGAACAAGATCATGATCGACGCTCACGACCTGCGCACCGTGATCCGTGAGCAGCCCAAGCTGGGCCGGTATATGCAAAACTACCTGGCCATGATGCTCACCATCTCCTCCATCTTCCTCATCATGGACGGCTCCCCCGAGGCCCTGGGCAAGAAGACCGCCCTGTGGGAGTACCTGCGCAACGCCGACCTGGGGCTCTTCCACAAGATGAAGTACCGCTCGGTGGCCTTCGTGGGCAACCTGCCCGGCAGACGGGGCAGGGAGCTCTCCCTGCGGCTCTACCGCCTGGCCCAGAAGATCTACAAGTTCAACTGACAAATAAAATCGGGCCCGTGGGTTTGTCCCACGGGCCCGATGCGTTTTTTATTAACGGCCGCTGCGCTTGAGCAGGTCGTGCTTGATGTCCCAGAGCTTCTGGGACAGGTCCACATAGTAGTTGTGGGGGTTTTCAAACCGCTTGACCTCGTCCCACAACAGGTCCACCTGCTGGGCGCAGTAGGCGCGCATCTCGGTGATGGTGGGGGAGGTGTACACCCGCTTGCCCCCCACGAAGATGGGAGCGAGCAGCTCCCGGGCGGTAAAGTTGGTGAAGGTCTTGCGCTTCCAGGTGGCGTCGGGGTCGAAGAGCTCCAGGGGCTGGGTGAAGTCGATGACCTCGTCGTGGACGCACAGCAGGTCGGCAAAGGCATTGCCGCTCTCCTTGTCGTAAAGACGGTAGACCTTTTTGAAGTGGGGGGTGGTGATCTTGGCGGGGTTCTCGCTGATCTTGATCCTGGGGATGATGTTGCCCTCCTTGTCCTCCACGGCGGAGAGCTTGTACACCCCGCCGAACACCGGCTCGCTCTTGGAGGTGATGAGCCGCTCGCCCACGCCGAAGGAGTCGAGCTTGGCCCCCTGGAGCAGCAGGTCCCGGATGATATACTCGTCCAGGGAGTTGGAGGCCACGATCTTGC
>DVLB01000050.1 GCA_018715695.1 Candidatus Galloscillospira stercoripullorum | reverse complement strand
CCGTCATGAGAAGTGTCATTTCCAAGGCACATGTCCTCGGAAATGACCGATTCTAATTTTATTCCGCCGCGTGCGCGCGGCGGAACTCTAGCGAGGCTTCCCTGCGGGGAGGTTTTTCGACAAGCTGAAAGGCACGCCTGCGGGCGTGCCTTTTTTTGCTTGAACGCCGGTCTGCGCGCCGGCACTCATGGGCGGGTCCGGGAGGACCTTCCGTTTTTTGTCTCCTGCCCAGCATGGGGAGTGAAAGAAACGTAATTTCTACACGTTGTTCCACAGGATGACGATTTTCGGGTTTATTTGTTCTGTAAACTATATGCTTTCCTGCGCGGACCATGGTACACTGTGCTTAAAACAAAAGTGGGAGGGAATATCCATGCACATCAGCAAGACCATCGCTATGCGCATCGTCACCGAACTGGGGGCCATCATTGACCAGCGGATCAACCTGATGGACGAGAGCGGCACCATCATCGCCAGCACCGATCCCAGCCGGATCGGCACCCTCCACGGCGGTGCTCAGAAGGTCGTCCGGGAGCGCCTGCCGGAGCTTTTCATTGCCGCCGACGGGGAATACCCCGGCAGCCGGGCGGGCCTGAATCTCCCCATTGAGATGGATGGGAAGATCATCGGTGTGGTGGGCATCACCGGCGAGTACGCCGCCATTGAAAAGCACGGACTGGTCATTAAAAAGATGACCGAGATTTTGCTGCTGGACAATTTGCTCAAGGAGCGCAAGAGGCTGGAGCGCAGCATCCAGGCACGGTTTTTGCAGGAGTGGATCTTCGGCGGCGGAGAGATTCCGGACGGTGCGTTGGAGCGACGGGGCCTGGCGCTGGGGATCAATGTGATGCTGCCCCGGCGGGTGATCTTACTATCCCCGGTAGACCGGTCCGCCGACACCAGCGAGGGGCAGCAGCGGCTAGAGCATCTGGAGCAGGAGCTGTGCGGCGCCCTTGGCGGCGGCAAGGACAGCCTGGTGGTGGCCAGCGGATCAAAGTTCGTCTGCTTGGTCCCATCCCGGCGGGATGACCAGATGCTCCACCTGGCCACCCGTCTTTGCGGCGTGGCGGCGGAGAGCTCCCACGTCCCCTTGGCCGCCGGAATTGACGGCGAGGGCGGCTGCGGCCCGGCGATCCGCACCGCCTACCTCCAGGCGGAGAAGGCGCTGCGCGCCAGCCTTGCCCGGGAGGGCTGCCCGCCCATGCTCTACCGGGACATCGACCTGGAGCTTTTCATCCATGAGATCTCCCCCGCCCTCAAGCGAGAGTTTCTGGACAAGGTGTTTTCCGGCTGCACCGCCGGAGAGGTGGAGGACTTCTGCCTGCTGCTCAAGGCGCTTTTCACCTGCAACGGTTCCATCCAGGCAGCCAGCAGCCATCTTTTCATCCACAAAAACACCCTGCAGTACAAGATCAATAAGCTCATCCAGCGCACCGGGCTGGACCCCAGGACCTCCGAGGGTACCGCGCTTTACTACCTGGCCATCGCTTTCCGGGAGAGTCTGGAGTAAAGCTGTCCTCCGGCCCAAAAATCTCCCCCTACTTTCGGCATTGGGACCATAGTATCCGGACTTTCCGGCTGTTACACTAAATTCAGACCCCGATCTTACGAGGTGACTGTGCAATATGAACATCATCATCGCCTGTGACTCCTTTAAGGGGAGTCTCTCTTCCCGAAGCGTGGCCGCCGCTATCGCCGCCGGACTGCTCCGGGCGGAGGCTGCTCTTCACCTGACCCAGATTCCCATCGCAGACGGCGGCGAGGGCACGGTGGACGCCTATCTTGCCGCCGCGGGAGGAGAGCGGCGCACCCGTACCGTCCGCGACCCCTTGGGGGAGCCGGTAGAGGCGGACTATGCCATCCTGCCAGACGGCACCGCGGTGATCGAAATGGCCCAGGCCAGCGGGCTGCCTCTTTTGGCCGGGCGGACGCCCGATCCCATGGGGGCTTCTACATATGGAACAGGCCAGCTCATCCGCGCCGCCCTGGACGACGGCTGCCGGAGCCTGCTCATCGGCATCGGCGGCAGCGCCACCACCGACGGAGGCGCCGGAATGCTCCAGGCGCTGGGCGCCCGCTTTCTCAACGGCAGGGGAGAGCCGCTGGCGCCGGGAGGCGCCGCCCTGGCAGAGCTGCGGGAGATCGATCTCACCACGTTTGATCCGCGTCTGGCCCAGTGCCGGGTGCGCGTGGCCAGCGATGTGACAAACCCTCTCTGCGGGCCCAACGGGGCCGCCGCGGTCTACGCACCCCAGAAGGGAGCTGTGCCCCGGCAGGTCCAGGAGCTGGACCGGGCGCTGGCTCACTACGCGGACGTGGCTGAGCGCACGGTGGGCAGAGCCATCCGGGACCTGCCTGGCGCGGGAGCAGCCGGCGGGCTGGGGGCGGGCCTCATGGCCTTCTGCGGGGCGGTGTCCGGCTCCGGTATCGACGTTATGCTGGACGCGGTGCGCTTTGAACTGCTTTTGACCGGCGCCGACCTGGTCATCACAGGTGAGGGCAGAATCGACGGACAGTCGGCGGAGGGGAAGGTGCCGGTCGGGGTGGCACGGCGGGCCAAGGCTTACCGGAAGGACCTGCCCGTATTCGCCCTGGTGGGGAGCATCGGACCCGGAGCGCGGGCTGTCTATGACCTGGGCATCGACAGCATCCAGAGCATCACACCCGGGATCCTGACCCTGGAGCAGTCCATGGAGCAGGCCGCCGACCTGGTGGCGGACGCCGCCGAGCGGCTTATGCGGGTGATCCTGGCCTCTAAACGGAGTCCTTCCGTCGGAAGGATGGCGGAGCCGTTTGTTGGAATGGAGAAAATATCCTAGCGCAAAGAGAATCTGTAAAAGGGAGGATGGTTTCAAAATGGCAGAGGCAATGGCAACGAACGAGCGGAACGAATCCGCGGTTCAAAAGGGGAAACGGAGGCCCGGCCCGGCAGCGGCCCTTCTGGTGGCATTGGTGCTGTTTTTGGTGGGCACTTTCTCCAGCGTGTTGGTCCAGAGCAATTTCGGCAAAGTGAAGATCGACTCAGTCAAGATCACCGACCCGGATACCAAGGCATCCATCAACATGGTTCTTTATACCCCTGAAAATGCCACCGCAGAGACTCCGGCACCGGTGGTGATTACCAGCCATGGAGGCTCCCAGAACATGGCCCAGTGGCAGTATTTCAATCTGGAGTATGCGCGGCGCGGATATGTGGTCCTCACCTTGGATTTTCAAGGAAGTGGGGAGACCGAAACCGACACCGATCGGGACAGCGTGTATGACGCGGCCATCAATTATGTGCAGGACCTGTCCTTTGTGATCCCCGACCAGATTATCACCACCGGCCACTCTATGGGAGGCTTAGCTGCGTTCAACGCGGGACAAAATCACAGCGATGTGGTCAAATTGGTCATTTCCGTCGGCATGGACGCGAAAGGGTCTGAGCTGAACACTAACTATGCCTATATCTTGGGCCGATTTGATTCCAGTGCATTGAAGATCTTCCATGGTGACGTCCGCAACGCCGTGGACACCGACAGCTACCGCCAGCTCTTCGGCACGACCGAGGATATCGTAGTAGGTAAGGAGTACGGCAGCTGGGAAGATGGCACCGGACGCATTTACCTTATCTCAAACACCGGACATACCTGGGAGCCCTTTGACCCGCTGACCATCGACTATTGCTTGGATGTGGCTAACCGCGTCATCCCCAGCCCCATTCAGATCGACTCGGCCAATCAGATCTGGCTCTGGGGCGCACTGGCCAACGGACTTGTTTTTGCAGGTGTATTCGTGTTTATGTTCGGCTTGGCCGCCGCTCTGCTGCGCACCAGGTTCTTCGGCGCGCTGATGCTTCCGGTACGCAAGCCTGTTGGTTTCAAAACAGGCTCCAAGCCCTGGATCTTGTCCCTGGCCGTGATTGCCGTGATCCCCCCTGTGCTGTATGGCCTCCTTTCCAGCGTTATGGAGACCCACTCGGTATCCTGGATGGCAATGAACCCCACTGTGGACGGCATCGTACACTGGCATTGGGCCATTGCCGCGCTCTATGTGGTCTTTTTCCTGATTTTCCACTTTGTCCATGGCAGAAAGGCTGGCGGTAGCCTTATGACCTACGGCTATGCTACCCATGAGACAGAAAACAAAATTTCCCCACTGTATATCCTTCGAGCGCTCCTCTTCTCTGCCTGTGTCATCGGAGCTACTTATCTGGTCTTCCTCGTGTACTATAACCTCAATAATCATGGCGTACAGTTCTTTAAGTGGGGTATAGGCATTCTTCCCGAGCACAAGCTCCCCACTTATCTGCTCTACTTCCTCTTGGAGCTGCCTTATTTCATTATGGTGGGTCTTGCCAGCCGGAGTCTAAGCATCAACAACGGCTACCGCAAGGATGGCAGCGGCATGAAGAACTCCGTGCTGCTGAGCTTGGCTATGTCCACCGTCGGCCTGTGTATATTCCTACTGATTTTTGTCATCACCGCGGTCACAACAGGCTATATCATGTTCCCTGACAACTCCGGGTTTATTTTCTTCACCGGCCTCTTTGGTACCCTGCCTTACCTTGCTCTGTGCGGACTTATCAACTGCTTTATCACAAACAAGACCAACAGCGTTTACGCCGGTGTGATTGCAGGCGCACTGTTGTCGGCCTGGGCGCTAGTAAGCGGATTTCCTATGGTGTTGACCAGGATGTAATAATTTTACGTAGCTCCTCGGCCTATAATATACTGGTGTTGACCTCTCTCCTCTTGATAGCCGAAAGCCCGGTTCCTGCAAGGGACCGGGCTTTCGGCTGTTTTTTCGAGGGCACGGCTATCGTCTGGTTGATCCCAGACGGTGACTTACCACTGCCCGGAGAGCCGCCGTAGGTGCTTGCCATCATCCGGCACTATAAACTGCTGGCCGGTGTGAGAACCAACGTAAAGCGCATGGCCCCATGCCGCAAGCTCCCGGCGCAGGTGCGGGGCCCGCTCCACGGCGTGGCTCACAAAATGCTTATCTTACCTGCGGCCGGGGCAGGGTGTGGCAGGCATCCTTTATTTTCAGGGACGCTGGAGCCCCCCCTTTCCATCGAAGTGGAAGGGGTGCGCCCGGGACAGAAATAGAAGTTGACATTTCAACTTAACGCCGCTATACTATGGAAGTTGACTTTTCAACATTAAGGGGGATGAATCCTATGGTTGAACGATTCGAACGGTTTTCGGTGGCCATCGCCGAGATCTCCCGCTGCTGGCACAAGCTGGCCGGGGAGGAGATGAAGGCTTACGGCCTGAAAGGTGCCCACGCCACCTATCTCACCATCATCTCTCGCTGCCCGGACGGGATCACGGTGCCGGAGCTGTGCGAGCTGTGCATGAAGGACAAATCCGATGCCTCCCGCATGCTGAGCATCCTGGAGGAGAAAGGCATGGTGCGCAAGGAAGGCAAGCACAAGAGCGGGTACGGCGGGACCATCCATCTGACGGCTGCGGGCAGGGAAGCGGCGCAGCATGTGCGCCAGCGGGCCAGCCGGGCGGTGGAGATCGCCGGGAAGGATCTGACTGACGAGGCAAGAGAGATTTTCTACACTGCGCTGGACTCCATCATCGGCAATCTTCGCCGCATGACCAGCGAAGGGATTCCGGAATGAAAGACGGGAAAAGAGAGGGAGATAGTATGAAAAAAATCAGTGTGAAAAAGGTGGCGCTGACCATCCTGGCAGTGGTGGCAGCCCTCATCCTGGCGGCGCTCATCGCCGTGTACGCCCTCTGGCACAATGAGCTGCTTACCATCGCCAGCATCCGCATGGTGCGGCAGCGCAACGATGCCCACCTGGACGGCGCGGTTTACACCATGCACGTCAAAGGCGGCTTCTACCTGGACGAGTTTGTGGAGCAGGGCGGCGTGCAAAGCGACACGGAGCTCATCAACTTCATCACCGACAACATCACCCGCGGGCTTGTGGAGATGGACATGAGCGCCCCTGAGATCGGCTGCTCCTCCTTCACGGCCACCACCCAGGACGGAGACGTGCTCTTCGCCCGCAACTATGACTTCTCCAAGACCAACACCATGATTGTCTTCACCGAGGCAAACCCTGGCCGCCACGCCTCCATCTCCACGGTGGACCTGCAGTTTTTGAGCATCGACGTGGAGCAGGATCTGGGCGGCTTCATGGACCGGCTCAGCTGCCTGGCCGCCACCTACGCGCCTTTGGACGGCATCAACGACGCGGGTGTGAGCTGCGGCATCTACATGACCTACCAGGGCGGGGAGACCACTGTGGCCACCGACCAGGACACGGAGAAGCCTGATTTCACCTCCACCACCCTGCTGCGGCTGATTTTGGATTACGCCGACAGCGTGGAGGAGGCGGTGGAGATCGCCTCCGCCTACGACCTTCACGACTCCGCCAACACCTCCTACCACTACATGGTGGCCGACGCCACAGGCCGCAGCGCCATTCTGGAGTGGACCGCGGGCACCGACGCCACCGACAACGACGGTTCCCGGCGTACCCTCACCGTGACCTACAACGACCAGGACGACCACATCGGCCAGCGGGAGGCGGAGAGCGACTATCAGGTCATCACCAACTTCGTCATCCAGCCCGGCTATTATGATGACTCTCCCGCCAGCGAGAAGAAGGGCGCCGACCGCTACGACAAGCTCTACGAGCAGCTGCAGCTGACCGACGGAGTGGTGGCCGACGAGGCCGAGGCCATGGCCATCCTCAGCACCGTGGGCCGGCGCACTTGGGACAACGACGACGGCAACGGCTGCACCGTCCACTCCGCCGTCTATAACCTGACGGACAAGAGCGTCATGTGGGTACCCAACGAAAACTACGGCGACGCTTCCGCCGTGTTCACCTATTCCCTGGAGCCGTAAGCGGAGAGGAGAGACAGACATGAAGGAATGCTATCAGCCCCTGTTCACCCCCTGGAAGATCGGCGGGGTGGAGATCAAGAACCGCATCGTCCTGTGCCCCATGGGGGGCACGTCCCTCTTCGGCTGGATGGAGCCCAACCACTTCGACAAGGAGGCGGCGGGCTTCTTCCTGGAGCGGGCCCGCAACCACGTGGGGCTCATCATCCCCGGCATCGCACCCATCCGGGACACCCTGGGGGGGCGCTGGCTCTACCAGAACAAGAAGATGTTCCGGGAGCTCAAGGTGTTCATGGATGAGATCCACGCCACCGGCGCCAAGCTCTTCGTTCAGCTCACCGCGGGTATGGGCCGCTCCTGGGGCATCTCCGACGAGGTGATGCACATCCACAAAAATCCTCTGCTCAAGGTGCTCGCCAAGCCCATCCTGGACACCGACTACCAGATGATGAGCCCCAGCCCTCTGCCCTCCCGCTGGGCGGAGGGGGTCACCTGCCCGGAGATCACGGTGGAGCAGATCGAGGAGATCGTGGCGGCCTTTGCCAAGACGGCGGCCCTGTGCCGGCAGGCGGGGGTGGACGGCGTGGAGGTCCATGCGGTACACGAGGGCTATCTGCTGGACCAGTTTGCCATGAAATACACCAACCGCCGCACCGACCGCTACGGCGGCAGCCTGGAAAACCGCCTGCGTTTCGCCACCGACATCGTCCGGGCCATCAAGACCGCCTGCGGCGCGGACTACCCGGTCTCCATCCGGTACAGCGCCGTCTCCAAGGTCAAGGACTTCTGCTACGGCGCACTGCCTGGGGAGGAGTATGAGGAGATCGGCCGGGACATGGAGGAGAGCCGTCAGGCCGCCCGGCTGCTCCAGGAGGCCGGCTACGATATGCTCAACGCCGACAACGGCACCTACGACTCCTGGTACTGGGCCCATCCGCCCATGTATATGCCCCAGAACTGCAATTTGGAGGACGTGGCGGCCATCCGGCAGGTGGTGGACATCCCGGTGGTGTGCGCCGGGCGCATGGAGCCGGATACCGCCGCCCAGGCCATCCGGGAGGGGCGCATCGACGCCCTGGGGGTGGCCCGGCAGTTCCTGGCCGACGGCGCGTGGATCACCAAGCTCATGGAGGAACGGATGGAGGACATCCGCCCCTGCATCTGCTGCCACAACGGCTGCTTCAATCTGTCCCACTACAAGGGCCACGCCAATGCCCAGAGCCTGCCCGACACCCGGGGCATGGCCCGCTGCGCCCTGGAGCCCCGCACCATGCAGTCCAGAAAGTACCGCATTACCCCCGCGGCCAAGACTAAGCGGGTGGCGGTGATCGGCGGCGGTATCGGCGGCATGGAGTCCGCCCTGGTGTGTGCCCAGCGGGGCCACCAGGTCACCCTGTACGAGAAGACCGACCGGCTGGGCGGCGTGTTCCGGGCGGCGGCGGCTCCCTCCTTCAAGGAGAAGGACCGGCAGCTGCTGGCCTGGTATGCCCGGGAGATGACCAAGTACCCCAACCTGACCGTGCGCCTGAACACCCAGGTGGGGGACGTGGCGGAGCTGCAGGCCGACGAGGTGGTGGTGGCCACCGGCGCCGTGCCGGTCAGACTGCCCGTTCCCGGCGCGGAGAAGGGCGTAGAGGCGGTGGACTATCTGCTGGGCAACAAGACCGCGGGAGAGCGGGTGGTCATCGTGGGCGGCGGTCTCACCGGCTGTGAGATCGCCTACGACCTCTATCTCCAGGGCAAGGAGCCCCTCATCGTGGAGCAGAAGAACGACCTGATCGCCGTGGCCGGGGTGTGTCTGGCCAACGCCAGCTACCTGCGGGACTTCTTCCGCACCAAAAAGGTGCCCGTCTATCTGGAGAGCACCGTGGCCGAGGTGGGGGAAAACGGCGTGACCATCAAGGACAAGAACGGCCGCTGTGAGACCATTGAGGCCGACTCCGTCATCCTGTCCGTGGGCTACCGCCCTGCGCCGCTGACCGAGCGGGGCGGACATGTCCACCTGGTGGGCGACGCCCACAAGGTGGGCAACCTGCGCACCGTCATCTGGCGGGCCTGGGATGTGTGCATGAAGCTGTAAGGAGGTAAAACGATGAGACTGACGCAGGAGCAGCAGGCCATTCTGGACGGTGAGAAGGGCGAGACCATGGCCAAGGTGATGAAGACGCTCATCATGTACGGAGAGATCTTCGGCGCCGAGAGCCTGGTGCCTGTCACTTCCCGGTATAACCACCTGGTCACTTCCTTTGGGCTCAAGGCCCTGGGGCCGGTGTACGGGCTGATGGATGAGCTCATCAAGGCGGGGGCCGTCTCGGGGCAGAAGTTCTCGGTGGACCCCCGGCCCCTGGACCCCAAGGTGCCTGCCAACATGCTGCAGAAACTGGTGTTCAAGAAGTTCATGTACAGCAAGCAGGATTTCTATGAGGGGCAGCTGAGAACGCTGGGCCTGAAGGACGACGAGGCCTTCAGCTGTGCCTGCTACCTGGATGAGCAGGGCAACCGCCCGGAGAAGGGCGAGGTGCTCAGCTGGGCGGAATCCTCCGCCGTGGTCTACGCCAACTCGGTGCTGGGCGCCCGGTGCAACCGCAACTCGGGCATCATGGATCTGATGGGTTCCATCGCCGGCTATGTGCCCTGCTTCGGTCTGCTCACCGACGAGGGCCGTAAGGCCACCTGGGTCATCCGGGTGGAGACCAGCGAAAAGCCGGAGGCCCAGCTGCTGGGCTCGGCCATCGGTATGAAGGTGATGGAGGACGTGCCCTATGTGATGGGGCTGGACCGCTGGCTGGGCGGCGAGCTCACCGAGGCGGCCTGCGCCTACCTCAAGGACTTCGGGGCGGCCACCGCCTCCAACGGCGCGGTGGGTCTGTACCATATCGACGGCCTTACCCCCGAGGCAAAGGAGTTGGGGGAGAAGCTGATCGTGCCTGACGCCCGGGTCTATGTAATCGACGACGATGAGCTGCGCCGGGTGAAGGAGAGCTATCCCCTGGTGTGGAAAGATCCCGGCGCCAAGCCCAAGCTGTGCTTTGTGGGCTGTCCCCACCTGAGCCTGCAGCAGCTGCAGGACTGGACGGTGGCGCTGGAGGAGGGCCTGCAGGCGGCGGGACGCAAAAAGGTGGCCATTCCCACCGTGTTCACCACCGCCCCCGGCGTGAAGCGGGCCTTTGCGGCCTCTGCGTACGGCCCCCGGCTGGAGGCCACCGGGGTCATCCTCTCCTGCATCTGTCCGCTGATGTATATGAACAACCCCCTCTGCGGCCCCATGCCGGTGATCACCTGCTCCAACAAGCTGCGTACGTATTCCACCGCCCGCTACTACACCGAGGCGGAGATCCTGGAAAAGATCACGAAAGGAGAGGGCGGCAAATGAGAGAGTTTCAAGGACGAGTCATCGCGCCGGGCTGCGTGAGCGCCCCTGCCCTGGTCTCCCACGGGGGACTCAACACCCTGGCGTCCTTCCAGAAGGCGCTGCAGTTTGGCGACAAGACCGCCACCTGCGGCGATCAGAATAACCCCGACCTCTACGGCAAGCCCATGGCGGGCAAGGCCCTGTGCCTGCCCCAGACCATCGGCTCCACCACCGGCGGGCTGGTGCTCTACTGCGCCTGCTCCATGAAGCGGCAGCCCGCCTGCCTGCTGTTCTCCAATCCCATCGACTCCCTGGCAGCTGCCGGGTCGGTGCTGGCCGCCGTCTGGCTGGAGGACGTGGAGATGCCGGTCATTGACTGCCTGGGCGAGGCGTTTCTCAGCTACGTCCGGGACGGCATGACCATCACCGTGAAGGAAGGCGGCGTGGTCTGCGTGGAGGAAGAGAGCCGCGCCTGACAATTTCGCTCCTGCCGGGAGAGAAAGACAAAATGAAACGGGAAGACACGCGCAGCGTGTCTTCCCGTTTTGCATTTCTCAGCGGCGAGGTATGGAAGCCTGGATCAAAGCAGTGCCATCAGCGCCTCCACCTGCTTATGGGTGGTGGCCCAGCTGGTGGCCAGGCGCACCACGGCCCGGCCGTCCTCCAGCCGCTCCCAGACGGTGACCTCCACTTTTTCTGAGAGCCGCCGCAGGTCCTCGGCGGACAGCACCACGAACTGCTGGTTGGTGGGGGAGTCGATGTAAAATTCATAGCCCCGCGCCGCAAGCTCTCCGCGCAGCTGCAGGGCCAGCTCCACGGCGTGGCGGCTGATGGCGGCGTAGAGACCGTCGGTGAAGAGGGTATCGAACTGAAGCCCCAGCAGCCACCCCTTGGCCAGCAGGGCCCCGTGCTGCTTGACGGTGGTGAAGAAGCACTGCGGCGCCTTCCGGGGGAAGACCACCGCCTCACCGAACAGGGCTCCCACCTTGGTCCCCCCGATGTAGAACACGTCGCACAGCGCCGCCAGATCCGGGAGCTTCACGTCGCAGGAAGGGCTTGCAAGGCCGTAGCCCAGCCGGGCCCCGTCCACGAACAGGCCCAGCTCATACCGCCGGCACAGCGAGGCGATGGCGGTGAGCTCGGCGCGGGAGTAGAGGGTGCCGTATTCGGTGGGGAAGCTGAGGTAGACCATGCCGGGGCGGACCATGTGGTCGTGGGCGTCGTCGGCGTAAAAGGAGGCGAGATAGGCCTCCAGGTCGGCGGCGCGCAGCTTGCCGTTTTCCCCGGGGAGGGTGATGACCTTGTGGCCGGTGGCCTCCACCGCCCCGGCCTCGTGACCGGCGATATGGCCGGTGTGGGCGGCAATGACCCCCTCATAATTGCGCAGACAGGCCGACAGGATGGTGGCGTTGGCCTGAGTGCCCCCCACCAGGAAGAACACCTCCGCCTCCGGACAGGCACACGCGGCGCGGATCTTCTCCCGGGCGCTGCGGCAGATGGGGTCCTCGCCGTAGCCGGGCTGCTGTACCAGATTGAGCTGTGACATCCGCTCCAGGATGGCGGGATGGGCGCCCTGGGTATAGTCGCTGGCAAAAGAAAGCATGGCTGTGGTTCCTCCCGAGCATCAGAATATCTGGATGATACCGCCTTTGGACGGCGCTGTCAATCCGGACAAGGGCCGTTGACGGGGCAGGCTTTGTGTTGTATCCTTGAACCAAGAGAAACCCCAGGCGTCCCAGACGCCGGCGGGAAGGGGGAGCGGTTTATGAACGTGGAGCAGGAACTCATCGGGCGCATCCTGCGGCAGGTGCGCAAAGCGGTGGTGGGCAAGGATAAGGTGCTGGAGCGGGTGCTGCTGACCATCCTGGCCCGGGGGCACGTCCTGCTGGAGGACATCCCCGGCATGGGCAAGACCACCATGGCCCTGGCTTTTTCCAGAGCCCTGGGCCTGCGCTGCCAGCGGGTGCAGTTTACCCCCGACGTGATGCCCTCCGATCTGGTGGGCTTCTCGGTCTACGACCGGGAGAAGGGCACCTTTGAGTACCGTCCCGGCGCGCTCATGTGCAACCTCTTCCTGGCTGACGAGCTCAACCGGGCCACCAGCCGCACCCAGTCCGCCCTGCTGGAGGCCATGGAAGAGGGTCAGGTGACGGTGGACGGGGTCTCCCGGCCCATCGGGGAGCCTTTTATCGTCATCGCTACACAGAACCCGGTGGGTGCCGCTGGGACCCAGCCCCTGCCGGACTCCCAGCTGGACCGGTTCGCCATCCGGCTGTCCATGGGCTACCCCTCCCGCAAGGCGGAGGCGGCCATGGTGCGGGAGCGGGCGGCGGGGGACCCCTTGCTCCGGGTGGAGCAGGCCGCCGACCACGCCGCTCTGGAGCAGCTGCGCCAGGCGGCGGACGGGGTCTATGTGTCTGACGACGTGCTGGATTACCTGCTCCGGCTGGTGGACGCCACCCGCCGGGAGCCGCTTATCCTGCAGGGGGCCAGCCCCCGGGCCACCTTGTCCCTGACCAGCATGAGCCGCTCCCGGGCCCTGTGCTCCGGGAGGGACTATGTCATCCCGGAGGACGTGCAGGATATGTTCTGCGACGTGATCGCCCACCGGCTGGTCCTCTCCCCCCGGGCGGAGGACACCCGCAAGGGCCGGGAGGAGCTGCTCTCCCGGCTCATGCAGGGGGTCAAGCCGCCCCGGCTGCGGTAGGCCATGGCCCTCCGCCGTGTGGTGAGCGCCGCGGCTTTGCTGGCCGCCCTGGCGCTGCAGATTTTTTATGACGGGTATCTGGCCCGGTTCGTCCTGGCCTGGACGGTGGCGCTGCCCCTGCTCTCCCTGGTCCTCAGCCTGCCCGGCGCCCTGGGGCTGCGCCTGGGCCTGCGATCCTCCCCGGCCATACTGGAGCGGGGAGAAGAGGGCGCGTGGCGGCTGTGGGTGAAAAATCCTCTGCCCCTTCCGGTAGCCGGGACGGTACTGGACCTGGAATTTCAAAACCGCCTGACCGGGGAGAGCGTGCGAGAGCGGGTGCGCACCGCCGCCCTGCGGGGCGGCCTGGGCCGCACCTTCCCCATGGCCAGCGGGCACTGCGGAGTGCTCACCTGCCGCCTTGTGAGGGCCAGGTCCCTGGATCTTCTGGGGATCTTCTCCTTTCCCGTCCGCCGGGCGGAGGAGACCGCGGCCCTGGTCCTGCCCGGCGAGCTGCCCCGGCAGGAGGTGCCGGGCCTTCCCCGGCTGCTGGCCGCCCTGGCCGGGAGCGGAAACGGCAAAGGTGGCGGCGAGGACTACGAGCTGCGGGAGTACCGGCCCGGTGATGGGCTGCGTACCATCCACTGGAAGCTCTCCTCCAAGCGGGACGAGCTGGTGGTGCGGGAGACCCTGGGGGGTGAGAAGGCGCGGGTGGTGGTCACCGTGGAGCTCTTCGGGGACGCCGCTCGACTGGACCGGGTGCTGGAGCGGCTGTGGACAACCTCCCTGGCCCTCCTGGCAGCGCAGGTGCCCCACCGGGTGCTGTGGACAGACGGGGACGTGCAGGAGGCCCAGGTGACCTGCCGGGAGGAACTGTTGGCGTGCATGGAGCGCCTGCTCTCCCGGCCCGCCCCGGCCGGACCGCCGCCGGAGATGCCGGAGCTGACCCACCTCTCCGGTGTGCCCCGGCTGCACATCGCCGCCGGAGAGGAGAGAGCGCCATGACCGGCCATCGCCGCGCAAAGAGCGCCCCCGCCCGGCCGCTCCCCTGGGCGCTTGCGCCCCTGCTGACCGACGCCCTGCTGCTCTCCTTGCTGCTGGTGGGGGTGCTGCGCTTTTCCATCCATGTCTATCCCCTGAACGTGGGGGACATGCCCGTGGTGGGGCCGTGCGTCCTGGCCGGGACGGTGAGCGCCGTGGTGTGGTCCCTGGGGCGGTACCGCCGCCGGGCGGCGCTCCTCTGTGCCCTGGCGCTCTCCGCCGCCGTCCTCCTGCTCCGGCAGCAGCTTTTCTACGGCGCGAAGGCCTGCCTGGAGGTCATGAGCGATTTTATGGAGGAGACCATCGACTTCCCCTGGCAGTATTCCATGAAGGGGCAGCTGCCCCCGGCGGAGCACCGGGCGGCGGCGGAGGCCTTCCTCACCTTCCTCACCGTTCTGCTCTCCTTCCTGCTGGGCTGGGCGGCGGTCCGGGTGCGCTCGGCCCTGCTGGCCGTGGCCCTCACCCTGCCCTGGCTCATGCCCGCCTTCCTGGCGGAGGTGGAGGAGGATCTGGACTGGCTGGCGGTGGCGCTGGTGTTTGCCGTATGGGGGGCGCTGCTGCTCTCGGGTCTGAGCGGCCGGAAAAATGGGCGCGCTGCCGCCCCCGCTGCCCTGCTGGCCCTGCTGACGGGCCTCATGGCCATCTGGGGGATCTGCGCCCTCTTCCCGCTGGAGGGCTATACCCAGCCCCAATGGGCAGCGGAGGCCCTGGAGTAGCTGCTGGCCCTGGAGTGGTTCCCTGGTGGGGAGGAGGCCTCCTCCCAGCAGCCGGGAACGGGACCGGGGGAGCCCGCTGCCCCGGCCCGGATGGATTTCTCCTCCGCCGGGCCCCGGCGCTATACCGGGCGGGAGGTGTTCCGGGTGGACGCCACCCATTCCGGCACCCTGTACCTGCGGGGAGCGGTCTATGAGTATTACACCGACGACGCCTGGGAGGGGGAGGTCCCCGCCCAGGTGGAGGACGGCAGCACGCCCGCGGTGGACGGTGCACAGGAGGCCGTGGTCACCTGGCGGGGGAGTCCCTCCACCGCCGTCTACGTCCCCTATGGGGTCGTGAGCGTGGAGGGCGTGGCCGTGCCGGAGGACAGGACCCTGGCCTTTCCCGAGGCCAGGGAGACATATACCGTGGACTATCTCCCCCTGGAGGGGGAGCCTGAGAACGCCGGCTTGGCCGGCCCTGGCAGCGGCGCGGACATAGAGGACTGTCTGGCGGTGCCGGGGGAGATCGCCCGGGCGCTGGAGGCGTGGTATGCCGAGGCGGCGCGGGAGCTCTCGGACAGCGGCATTTCACCCGCCGGGGACGCGGTGGGGGACTACGCCTTTGAGCTCAACACCGCCGAGCGCATCGCCCAGCTCCTGGCGCGCAATGCCAGCTATGACCTGCTCACCCCCCGCACCCCGGAGGGGGAGGACTTTGTGACCTACTTCCTGGAGGAGAGCCACCGGGGCTACTGCGTCCATTTTGCCAGCGCCGCCGCTCTGCTGCTGCGGCTGGAGGGCATCCCCGCCCGGTACGTCAGCGGCTACACCGTCACCCTGTCTCCGAGCAGCACCAGCGGCAATTTTGCCCGGGTGCTGGACTCCGATGCCCACGCCTGGGTGGAGATCTACCTGGAGGGGTACGGCTGGTACCCGGTGGAGGTCACCCCCGCCTCCGGCGACGTGCCGGAGCCGGAGACCCCTGCCACAACGGAGCCGGAGACCTCTGCCACGCCGGAGCCCACGCTCCAACCCACCCGTGAGCCCCAGGAGAGCGAGACGCCCGCCGCCACGGCTGAACCGTCGGAGAGCCCCGCGCCGGAGAACACCCCCGCGCCGGAAGAGAGTGGGGACCGGGAGCAGGGAAGTGATTCTGTACGGCCCTGGTGGGCGCTGGGGCTTCTGACCGTACCGGCGGCCCTGGCCCTGACGTGGGGCCTGCGCCGCCGGAGCTGGAAACGGATGTGCCGGGGCAGAGACGCCAATGCCGCCGTTCTGGCGGCCTACGGCTGGTTCCAGACACTGGCGCACTGGGGCGGCCGGACTGGGGAGGAGACGGAGACCCTGGCCCGCAAGGCCCGCTTCAGCCAGCACGCCCTCACGGAGCAGGAGAGGAAGGCCGTTCTCGCCCGGCTGCGCGGGGAGATCTCCCGCCTGAAAAAGGAACTGCCCATCTGGCGGAGATGGGTGCTGCGGCTCTTATTCCCCGCGGATCGGTCCAGTCGCTGAATCCAAAGCAGGGCCGGAAAGGATGCATGGAGGGAAGGCCGGTCAGAGGGAGCGCTGACCGACCTTTTCTCATTGCCCCAAGGACGATTGACGCAATGGTATGGATTTGCTAAGATAGAAAACACAGGAAGGAGGGAGCGGGTATGATCCGTGTGGCCATCGTGGAGGATGAGGACATTGCCGCCCGGCAGCTGGAGCAGTGTCTGCAGCAGTATGAAAGTGGCCATGACATCCGCTTTTCTTCCTGCCGTTTCCGGGATGCCCTGGAGTTTCTCGAACAGTACCAGCCTCTTTATGACCTTATCTTCATGGACATCGGGATGCCCGGCCTGGACGGAATGGAGGCCGCCGTCCGGCTGCGGGCCATGGACAGCGTAACGCCGCTGATCTTTGTGACCAGCATGGTGCAGTATGCTGTCCGGGGCTACGAGGTGGACGCGCTGGACTTTGTAGTCAAGCCGGTGCGCTACCCCACCTTTGAGCTGAAGCTGCGCCGGGCCCTGCGGGCCGCGGAGATGAGACGGGGGCAGGAGGTACAGATCAGCGTGGGGGGCGTGACACGGGTGATGCCCTCGGCAGACATCTGCTACATCGAGGTCATGGACCACGACCTCACCTATCACACCCAGCGGGAGGAGATCCGCACCCGGGGCAAGCTCAGCGCTGTGGAGCAGCGCCTGCCGGCGGACACCTTTTTCCGGTGCAGCGTGTCCTTTCTCATCAACCTGCGCTATGTAGAGCGGTACAGCGGTGAGAGCGTATGGGTGGCGGGACGGAAAATCCCCCTGAGCCGGGGGAAAAAAAGGAACTGATGGCGGCTTTGGCCGCCTATCTGGGCAGGGGAGTGTAGGGGTATGACCGGTCTGGCGATCTATAAGCTGCTGTTCATGGCCCAGCTTTTGTTCGGCGAGGGCATGTTCCTCCTCCGCCTGGAGCGCAGGAGGCGCTTCGGTGTGCGGCTGGCCGTGGCCGTTCCCGCCATGTTCCTCATCGCGGCCCTCTTTCCACTGTTGGAGTATGACGCCTTTTACGTCTCCTTCCTGTTTCTGACCCTGTTTTTGTGCAGCCTGGCGGCCATGCGCTGGTGCTATGACGAGCCCTGGGGCAATATCCTCTTCTGCGGCATCGCCGGATACACGGTGCAGCACCTGGCCTATCTCATCTACACCTTCATCAGCGAGGCCACCTACCTCAACCTGCTCTTTGGCGCCACCTTCGATCCGTACAGCGACCGGGTCTTCGACCTGGGACAGATCCCGCTGATCCAGAGCGTGTTCTACATCGACTGCTACTTTCTGGTGTACGCCTTCGCTTTCACTATCTTTGACAAACTTCTCAAGGAGAACCACAACCTGTACCTGGGCCGCACCAGCCTGGTGGGGCTCAGCGGCCTGCTCATCGCCGCCGACGTGATCTTCAATATGATCACCAACTACTACACCACGCTTTCCCGGGCCTCCCTGCTGCTGGAGCGCAGCTACAACATCCTCATCTGCGGTCTCATCCTGGCCATGCTCTATAACCAGCTCTCCAGCCGGGCCCTGCGGGACGAGCTGGATGAGGTGCAACACCTGCTGGAGCAGGGCAAGCGGCAGTATGAGATCTCCCGCAAGAGCATGGACCTCATCAACATGAAGTACCACGACCTGCGCCACCAGAGCGAGCTGCTCAGTCGCCGGGGGGATTTGGCCCAGGAGGAGAAGCGGGAGCTGGACCAGGTCCTGGCCGAGTACGCCGACCAGGCCAAGACCGGCAACGAGGTGCTGGACACCCTGCTTACGGAGAAGAACATGCTCTGCCGCAGCCGGGGCATTCGGCTCAGCTCCATGGCCGACGGCCGGGGCCTGGAATTCATCAAGGCCCATCACCTTTACTCGCTGCTGGGAAACGCCATCGATAACGCCATGGAGGCGGTGCAGGACCTGCCCGAGGAAGAGCGGGACATCCTCCTGTCGGTGCGTCGGACGGGCAATCTGGTGAGCATCCATGTGGAAAACCGCTGCGCCGGGCCGGTGGCCATGCGAGGTGGCCTGCCGGTCACCACGAAGGGAGACCGGGACTACCACGGCTTTGGTATGCTGAGCATGCGTACCGTGGCCGAGCAGTACGGCGGCACCCTCACGGTCCGGGTGGAGGACGGGGTCTTTCAGCTGGATGTGGTCATGGCCGATACGGCGGAGACGGAAGACGAGCCAGAGGAATGACCAACTGCGTCGCCTTTTGTGCAAAGAGCGGCAAAAGCCTTTTCATGGAAACAAAAAATTTGTATCATGCTCATGACGAAAACAGCGTGCACCGGGCGCCGGGCCCGGGCACGGTGCGCCCGGCGTCATGAGCATCTCTTTTGCCCGCCGGCGGGGAGAAGAGGCGCGTGCATCAGGAAGAGAGGAGAACACTGTCCATGAAGGCAAGAAAGATCGTACGCACCAGTATTGCCAGCGTGCTCATCGCCCTGACCCTGGCGGTGGTCATCGCGGCCAACATCATGATTCCCCCCAACCTCAACGTGATCAATGGCTTCCTGGGAGATAGCGGCGGCACCGTCGTCGAGCTGCCTGACGGTTACACCGAGGCGCTGGACCTCCAGTATAACAAGGCAGACTACACCGCCGAAGAGATGGCTGCAGTGGAGCAGGCCCTCAACGAGGAGATCGTGGGGGAGGGCGTGGTCCTGCTCAAGAACGAGGATGGCAATATGCCCTTCGCCCAGGGTACTACCTTCAGTTTCTTCGGCCGATCCTCCACCAAGCTGATGGGAAACACCTGGTATGATATTGCGCTTCAGATGGGATTTAAGGCTGATCCGGGCACTACCCTGCGTACCACCTTCACCGAGCGGGGCTTCAGCGTCAACGAGACGCTTTGGAACTTCTATGACTCGGGCAATGGCAGCGGATACGGCCTGGGCGTGGGGTCCGTTAGCTACGGCGACGACGAGGATTTCTCCATCAACGAGTGCCCCCTGAGCGTGATGGAGAGCGAGGCCGGCCTGCTGGAGAGCGCCCAGGGCACCGTGCCCGTGTTTGTATGGGGCCGCAAGGTGGGCGAAGGCCGGGACATGCCCCGGTCTATGTACAACCACACCGACATCCCCGAGGATCAGGCCAAGAGCTACCTTGAGCCAGACAGCGTGGAGCTGGAGATCCTCTCCTACCTCAACGACAACTACGACAACGTAGTCCTGCTGGTCAACTCTTCCGCCGCCATGGAACTGGGCTGGGTGGAGCAGTTTGAGAATATCAAGTCCGTGGTTTATATTCCTAGCGCAGGAAACTTCGGCCTGTATGCCCTGGCAGATATCTTCTCCGGCGCCATTAACCCCTCCGGCCGCACAGTGGACACATTTGCAGCCGACGCCCTGGCTTCCCCCGCGGCCCAGAACTACGGCGACTACCAGTATGTCACTGAGAGCGGTGAGATGACCAAGTACAACTACATCACTTACCAGGAAGGCATCTATGTGGGCTATCGGTACTATGAGACCCGGTATGAAGATGTGGTCATGGGCACTGGCAACGCCGGTGACTACGACTACGCCTCCCAGGTGATTTATCCCTTCGGCTACGGTCTGAGCTACACCACCTTCCAGTGGGACAACTTCTCCGCCTCCTGGAATGGCGACGTTTGCACCGTCACCGCGGACGTGACCAACACCGGCTCGGTGGCCGGCAAGGACGTGGTCCAGGTCTATATCCAGTCCCCCTATACGGACTATGACAAGCAAAACAAGGTGGAGAAGGCCGCCGTGCAGCTGGTGGGCTTCGGCAAGACTGAGGAGCTCCAGCCCGGCGAGAAGGGCACCGTCACCGTCACCTTTGACCGCGAGCAGCTCAAGGCTTACGACTACACCACCGCCAAGACCTACATCCTGGACGCCGGCGACTACTACATCACCGCCGCCGCCAACGCCCACGATGCCGTGAACAACGTCCTCGCCGCCAAAGGCTATACCACCGCTGACGGCATGACTGCCGAGGGGGACCCCTCCTTCACCGATGTGTATACTGTGGCCGCCTTTGACGCGGACACCTACTCCGTGGACTCCGCCACCGGCGTGGCCATCACCAACCAGTTCGACTTCGCCGACAGCGGCTGTACCTACCTCAGCCGCAGCGACTGGCAGGGTACCTGGCCCACCCACGACGGGGAGGTGAGCAGCCAGATCTCCACCTGGGGCAACGAGATCAACGGCGCCGACGGCGCTTCCTATACCTATGTTAAGACCATCAGCGACGAGGACCTGGCCAAGCTGGACTCCTTTGACTCCCTCAACCCCACTGACGCCTCCACCATTACCGATACCCCGGTTTATGGCCAGGATAATGGCCTGAGCCTGATCGACCTGCGGGGCAAGGACTATGATGATCCCCTGTGGGAGGACCTGCTGGATCAGCTCACCCCCTCCGACTATCAGACCATCATCGCCACCTCCGGCTACGGCAGCGCTGCGCTGGATAGCGTGGGCAAGCCCTTTGCCCTGGACCAGGATGCGGCCACCGGCCTGACCGGCGGCGGTACCGGCGTGAGTTACAGCGGCACCATCGTGCTGGCCCAGACCTGGAACCAGCCGCTGGCCGAGCGGTACGGCGAGATGATCGGCAACCAGTCCCTGATTGGCGGCTGCGTGGGCTGGTATGCTCCCGCCATGAACACCCACCGCACCCCCTTCTCCGGGCGCAACAACGAGTATTACTCCGAGGATGGCTTCCTCTCCGGCTCCATCGCTGCCGCCACCAGCCGGGGCGCTGCCAGCAAGGGCATGTATACCTTCATCAAGCACTTCGCCGTCAACGACCAGGAGAACCACCGGGGCGACCGTAATGGCCAGTTCGGCCTGGCCACCTGGTCCAACGAGCAGGCCATCCGGGAAATCTATCTGCTGCCCTTTGAGATGTGTGTGAAAAACGACCCCGTCACCCTGAGCTATGTGGAGGAGGATGGAAATGGCGGATATGTCAACGCCACCCGGGACTACCCCGCCGTCACCGCTGTCATGACCTCCTTCAACCGCCTGGGCTACACCTGGACCGGCGGCTGCTACAACCTGATCACCAACGTCCTCCGGGGCGAGTGGGGCTTTGACGGCTTCGCCATTACCGACAACGCCAACACCGGCTCCCCCACCTTTATGAACGCCTATCAGATGATCGAGGCCGGTGGAGATGCCGCCCTCACCACCACCGAGTACGCCGTGTGGAAGTTCGACGAGAACGATTCTGCCCACTACCACTACGGCCGCCAGGCCATGCACAATGTGCTCTACACCGTGGCCAACTCCAAGGCCATGATGGGCCTGATGCCTGGCTCTGAGTTCGTCACCCCCATGACCATGGCTGAGAAGATCCTCACCGGTGTCAACATCGCCGCCGTGGTCATCATCCTGGCTTTGGCCTACTTCATCTTCCGGGGCTTCAAGCCCACCAAAAAGAAAGCCGCCAAGCTGGCCGCCAAGGCCGCGGCCAAGAGCCAGACCAAGGCGCAGTAACGTCCAAATAAAGCTCAGATAAAGGCAGGCCCCCGGGATTATTCCCGGGGGCCTCAGCTTGTCGAAAAACCTCCCCGCAGGGAAGCCTCGCTAGAGTTCCGCCGCGCGCACGCGGCGGAATAAAATTAGAATCGGTCATTTCCGAGGACATGTGCCTTGGAAATGACACTTCTCATGACGG
>DVLB01000049.1 GCA_018715695.1 Candidatus Galloscillospira stercoripullorum | reverse complement strand
TGCGAAATTGTCACCCCGTCCGTCATGAGAAGTGTCATTTCCAAGGCACATGTCCTCGGAAATGACCGATTCTAATTTTATTCCGCCGCGTGCGCGCGGCGGAACTCTAGCGAGGCTTCCCTGCGGGGAGGTTTTTCGACAAGCGGAGCCCGGCAGCCTGTGTGGCTGCCGGGCTCCGCTTTGCACTCAGATTGCCGTCTCTTTCAGGGCCGTGGCCAGCTGATCAGGGCAGGAGGTGGGCTTGAAGCCACACTTGATCCCCTCCAGCCGGGAGATGACCTCCTTTACGTCCATGCCGGTCACCAGGGCGCTGAGCCCCTTCAGGTTCCCGTTGCAGCCGCCGATGACCTGGAGAGAGCGGATCTTGCCGTCCTCCACCTCGATGATCATGCGGCTGGAGCAGGTACCCTTGGTCTTGTAATCAATGGTCATAGCTTGTCCTCCGTGATCTCACTGCTGCGCCCGGCAAATGCGGGCACGACCCGTTCATTATAAGCAATGCCGGGGAAAAACGCAACCACTTCTTTCCCCTCTCAGAGCACCTTGGACAAAAACTCCCTGGTGCGCTCCTCCCGGGGGTTGGAGAACAGGGCATGGGGCTCGTTCTGCTCCAGGATGTGGCCCCCGTCCATGAAGAGGACCCGGCTGCCCACCTCCCGGGCAAAGCCCATCTCGTGGGTGACCACCACCATGGTCATACCCTCTTCGGCCAGCTGCTTCATAACCTCCAGCACCTCGCCCACCATCTCGGGGTCCAGGGCGGAGGTGGGCTCGTCAAAGAGCATGACCTGAGGCTTCATGGCCAGGGCCCGGACGATGGCGATGCGCTGCTTCTGGCCGCCGGAAAGCTGGGCGGGATAGGCCTCCGCCTTGTCCTCCAGCCCCACCCGCCGCAGAAGGGCCAGGGCCGTCTCGTCCGCCTCCGCCTGGCTCATGCGCTTGGTGAGCACCGGGGAGAGGGTGATGTTGCGGCGGATGGTCATATTGGGAAAGAGGTTGAAGTGCTGGAAGACCATGCCCATCTGGCGGCGGATGGCGTCGATGTCAGCCTTGGGGTCGGTGACGGCGGTGCCGTTGAAGGTGATGGTGCCGGCGGTGGGGGTCTCCAGCATATTGAGGCACCGGAGGAAGGTGGACTTGCCCGAGCCGGAGGGCCCGATGATGACCACCTTTTCCCCGGGATAGATGTGCTCGGAGATATTGTCCAGCACCACATGGCTCCCAAAGGATTTGGTGAGGTTCTTAACGTCGATCACTCTGACGCAGCCTCCCCTCGATTTTCTTGATGACGAACGTGAGCAGGTACACAATGGCCAGGTAGAACAGGGCGGCCACCGTCATGGGGGCCAGGTAGTTGGCCAGGTTCTGGCCGGCGCCCACGTTCTTGGCGGCGGCGGTCAGGTCGTACATCCCGATCATGCTGACGATGGAGGTCTCCTTGATGAGGGCGATGAGCTCGTTGCCGATAGAGGGGATCACGTTCTTGATGGCCTGGGGGATGACGATGTAGCGCATGGTCATGGCGGAGGTAAGGCCCAGAGAGCGCCCCGCCTCGGTCTGTCCCACATCCACGGACAAGATGCCCGCCCGGATATTCTCCGAGACATAGGCCCCCGAGTTGATGCCGAAGGCGATGATGGCCGTGACCACCACGGGGAAGCCCCGGATGGCCAGGACCACGAAGGCCATGATGAACAGCTGCAGGGCCATGGGCGTGCCCCGCACCACCGTCACATAGACCGCGCAGATGAACTTGGGGATCTTCATCAGCGGATGCTTGGAGCGGGAGAGCCCCACCAGAGCCACCACCGTGCCCAGCACCAGACCGATCAGCGCCGCGCCCACCGAGATGGCCAGGGTCATGCGAAGGCCGGTCAGCATGCTCTCGAGATATTTTGGCTCTGCAAAAACCTGCACGAATTTCTCAAAAAAACTCATATGTTCACCGGCTTTCTTATATCAGTGGCGGAACAGTGCCTTACGGCACCGTTCCGCCACAGTCTGCGCTCAGTTGAGACCCATGTGCTCCATCACCAGGTCGTTGATGCCGTCCTCACCCAGCTCGGCGAGCACGCCGTTGATGGCAGCGAGCAGCTCGTCCTGGCCCTTGGTGACGCAGATGGCGTACTGCTCCTCGGTGGGAGAGGGCTCATCCCCACCGTAGTACAGGGCGGCGCACTCATAGCCGCTGTTCTTCTCCACGATGTAGGACGCGGGCAGGTAGTCCACCACCACCACGTCGATCTGACCGGCGCCCACGGCGTCCACCGCCAGCTGAGCGCTGTCGTAGCGGGTCTGGCTGGTCTCGGTGCCGTAGAGCACGCCGGTGTACTCGTCATAGTCGGCGCTGCCGTCGGAGTTGATCTCCAGGTCCACATAGATGTCGCCGGTGGTGTCGGTCTGCACGCCGATCTTCTTGTCGGCCAGGGAGTCCCAGAGGATGTAGTCCACATCGCCGTCGGTACCGTCGATCTCCATGGAGCCGGCGGGATAGACCACATACTGCACGGAGGTGAAGTAGGGGTCGGAGAAGTCCACCAGCTCCTGACGGGCGGCGGTGATGGTGATGCCGGCGGCGCCCACGTCGGCCAGCTTGCCGGAGGAGACGGTGTCGATGATGGTGCCGAACTCCACGTTGGTGTAGGTGACCTTGCGGCCCAGCTTTTCACCCACCATGTTCATGATGTCCACGTCCACACCCACGATGTCGGTGCCGTCGTAGTACTCAAAGGGGGCAAAGTAGGCGTTGGTGTAGACCGAGATGGCGGCGTTCTGCTGAGAATCGCCCTCCTGCCCGCCGCTGCAGGCGGTCAGGCTCACGGCCAGGCCCAGGGACAGGGCCAGAGCAAGAAACTTCTTCATTGTAAACTCTCCTTATTTCATGTGCGTCCCTTCAGAGAGGACGTTAGCTTGAGTATAGCGCACAGTGATATGCATCGTCAATAGATCAATATGCAATTCCCGCCTGAAAAGAAAATATTTTTTTGGTCAAAAAAGCGGCGAATTATCTTTTCATATGTTGGAATGAGCAAAAAAATGCAAAAGGCCCAAAAAGCTCCGGCTCCGGCAACAAAATAAATATACAAAAAAGCCCCGGCCCGCCGGACTGTGGTCCGGCGGGCCGGGAGCCCTTGCTTCCCTTTGGCGGGCAGGCGGCGGAGAATCTTACCGCTCCTTGCGCTGGAGCTGGAGGCGGTCGGCGATCATGGCGATGAACTCCGAGTTGGTGGGCTTGCCCTTGGCGTTGGAGACGGTGTAGCCGAAATACTTCTGCAGCGTCTCCAGATCGCCCCGGTCCCAGGCCACCTCAATGGCGTGGCGGATGGCCCGCTCCACCCGGGAGGCGGTGGTGCCGAAGCGCTTGGCCACCTCAGGATAGAGGATCTTGGTCACCGCGTTGATCACGTCCATGTCCGCCACGGCGATCATGATGGCCTCCCGGAGATACTGATACCCCTTGATGTGGGCCGGCACCCCGATCTCATGGATGATGGCGGTGACCACGCTCTCCAGGCTCTGGCCCGAGAGAGACTGTCCGGCGCCCTCTCCCTCCTTGCGGAAGGGGCTGGCGATCTGGCGCACCCGCTCCACCACCGAGGAGAGGCGGCAGGGCTTGACGATGAAATAGTCCGCGCCCTGCGCCGCCGCCTGCTCTGCCACCACGTCCCTGGCAAAGCTGGAGAGCACCAGCACCCGCGGCTTGCGGGACAGGGCGTTCACTTCGGCGAGGACCTCCATCCCGTCCATCCGGGTGAGCATCAGGTCCATGATGAGCACATCGGGCGAGAGCTCCCGCACCAGACGCACCGCATCCTGGCCGTCCCCCGTCTCGGCCACCACCTCCAGGTCCACCTCCTCCCGGAGACCGGCCACCAGCAGAGCCCGGAATTCCTCCCCTACATCAGCCACGATAATCCGCTTCTTGTTCTCCATTGTTCCTGTCCTTTCCTCTCGCGCTTTTGGCGTTTCTTGGCCGGCAACCCAGCCGGATCGATCGGTTGCCTATAATCTACCATATTTCTCCAGATAACGCAAGACGAAATTGACATATTTTGGATATTTAATGTTCGACATCATTCGACCATTTGGTCGAAAAGGTCTCACATTTCCCGTCTTTCCCGCTTCTTCTTTCCCGGTTTTTACGACGCCTGGGCCTGGGCCTCCGCCGCGGCTTCGGAGAGCATGTTCTCAGCCAGGATGCCGTAGCCCTGGGTGGGGTCGTTGATGAGCACATGGGTCACCGCCCCCACCAGCTTGCCGTTTTGAATGATGGGAGAGCCGCTCATGCCCTGGACGATGCCTCCGGTGGCGGAGAGGAGCCGCTCATCGGTCACCTTGAGCATCAGGCTGCGGGTGTCACCGTTGCCGGCGGGGTAAACGTGGGTGATCTCCACCGTGTACTCCTCCACCGTCTCCCCGGCGATGTTGGAGAGGATGGTGGCCTCACCCACCTTCACCTCCCGGCGGGAGGCCACCTCCATGGGCTGGGCCGTCCCCACCAGGCTCTCATCCCCCAGGACGCCGAAGATCCCGCTGGGGGTGTTGGCGTAGAGCTCTCCCAGGTCCCGCTCCACCTCAAAGGCGCCGTGGAGCTCCCCGGGGTCGCCGGAGGTCCCCTTCTTCACATCGGTGACCTGGGCGTACATGATGGACCCCGACTCAAGGGGCACCAGCAGCGAGGTGTCCACGTCGTTGACCCCGTGGCCCAGGGCGCCGAACACGCCGCTCTGGGGGTCGTAAAAGGTCATGGTGCCGATGCCCGCCATGGAGTCCCGAATCCAGGCGCCCAGGCGGTAGACCCCGTCGTCGGCGCTGCACACCGCCGAGGCGGTGGTCTGGATCTGCTTGTCCCCTCGCAGGGCCCGGATGCTCATGGGCGCGCCGGCGAGCGTCTGGAGCAGCGAGCGCACCTGCTCGATGGAGTCCACCTGCACGTCATTGATGTGGGTGATGATGTCCCCCTCCCGCAGGCCGCAGTCGCTGGCCGGGGAGACGGCGCCGCTGCCGGTCTCGATCTCGGAGATGCCCACCACCATCACGCCGTCGGTGAACATCTTGATGCCCACCGCCCGGCCCAGCGGGATCACCGTACGGCTCACCTCACCGCTCAGGCGCAGCATCTCGCTCTCGCTGCGCCCTACGTCCAGCACCGCGCCGGCGCTGACCGCCCTGGCCGTGCCCGTCCTGTGCCACGTCCCAGCCAGGGCGAGGGCCAGGGCCAGGATCAGCGCCACCGCGCCCATGACCTCCCCGCCCCGGGGACGTCCCTTCTGTTCCTGTTCCATGCAACCACCCCTTCTTCCTTCCTCATTGTGTTTCCTCTTTTTCCACGAAAAAACGGCGCGCATCGGCGCCGTTTTTAATATGGCCTCCGGGACGAAAAAAAAGCGTCCCGCGCTCTGGCAATGAAACACTCCTTTGGTTTGGCCTTTCTTCCCTTCCGGCCTGGCGGCGGCGTTTTTTGCATGGGCGGTGGAAAATGCTTCTGTTTTCTCAGACTTTTTCACTCCCTGGGACAAGACGCATATTTTCCTTGCGCCGGTCATATCCTAAGACACCTTCAAATAGGGGGAATGGTCGTGTTCCATTATTCCAAAAAAATCCTGGCCGTCTTTGCCGCTGCCACGATCCTGGGGGCGCTGCTGCACTTTGTCTACACCCTGTTCCCCAGCCCGGTCACCGCCCTGTTCTCACCGGTGTGCGAGAGTCTCTGGGAGCACCTCAAGCTCCTCTACTGGCCTTATCTGGCCGCCATGCTGCTGCTCACCTGGGGCGGCGGCAAGGAGGGAAAGGCCCCCTGGCTTCTCTCCGCGCTCATCATCTGCGCTGCCATGCTGGCTCTGGGGTGGCTTTACTACATCGCCCTGGGCCGGGAGGGGCACTGGTTCGGTCCGGTGCTCTATGTGGCGCTGATGGTCTTAGGATTCCTCCTGCCCGCCCCGCTCTCCCGGACCAAAGTTTCCCGCTTTGGCGACTGCCTCATGCTGCTCATCGTGGCTCTGGGGGCGGCTATCGCCCTGTTCTCCTTCCTGCCGCCAGGCGCTCTGCTCTTCGCGGACCTCTCCGGCGTGCGCACCTGGGTGACCCTGCCCTGCTGAAAACGGCAAAAAGCGTCCTCTCCGCATGAGGCGGAGAGGACGCTTTTCTACATCAGTTGAGGAAGTCCTTGAGCTTCTTGCTCCGGGAGGGGTGGCGCGTCGTCGCCGCAAGCTGCGCATTTTTCGCTTCTGCCTGCCGGCGAAAGCTCACGCGCTCCGCTGCGGCTCCTCTCCCCAGCCGACCCGCTGCGCTGGGCTCGGCCGGGGACCCCGAAAGCTGCGCCGCGGAGTATTGAGGGTGCGTCACGCCGCTGTCAGTTGAGGAAGTCCTTAAGCTTCTTGCTGCGCGAAGGGTGGCGCAGCTTTCTGAGGGCCTTGGCCTCGATCTGGCGGATGCGCTCCCGGGTGACGTTGAACTCCTTGCCCACTTCCTCCAGGGTGCGGGTGCGGCCGTCCTCGATGCCGAAGCGCAGCTTGAGCACCTTCTCCTCCCGGGGGGTGAGGGTACCCAGCACATCCACCAGCTGCTCCTTGAGCAGGGTGAAGCTGGCGGCCTCGGAGGGCTCGCTGGCATCCTCATCGGGGATGAAATCTCCCAGGTGGGAGTCCTCCTCCTCGCCGATGGGGGTCTCCAGGCTCACCGGCTCCTGGGCGATCTTGAGGATCTCCCGGATCTTGCCCGTCTTGTCCTCCCGCTCCTTTTCGCTCAGCTTGCTCCAGGAGGCGTAGCCGCCGTTCATCTCCTGGGCGATCTCCTCGGCGCTGGGATCGTGGCCCAGCTCCTGCAAAAGCTGCCGGGAGACCCGGATGACCTTGTTGATGGTCTCCACCATATGGACCGGGATGCGGATGGTCCGGGCCTGGTCAGCGATGGCCCGGGTGATGGCCTGCCGAATCCACCAGGTGGCGTAGGTGGAGAACTTATACCCCTTGGTATAGTCGAACTTCTCCACCGCCTTGATGAGGCCCAGGTTGCCCTCCTGGATCAGGTCCAGGAAGAGCATGCCGCGGCCCACATACCGCTTGGCGATGGATACCACCAGGCGCAGGTTGGCCTCGGCCAGGCGCTGCTTGGCGGCCTCGCCCTTCTTGACCGCACGGCGCAGCTCGGCCTCCTCCTCCTGGCTCAGGGGCTCGCCCTGGCCGTTTTCCACCTCGGCCAGGCGCTCCTTGGCCATGTCTCCCAGGCCCATGTCCCGGGCCAGCTCGGTCTCTTCGTCGGAGGTGAGCAGGTTGACCTTGCCGATCTCCTTGAGGTACATGCGCACCGGATCGTCGATGGAGAAGGCGTCCACCAGGGTGTTGGGGTCCACGATCTCCTCCTCGGGGATCTCCTCGATCTCCTCGATGGAGGGTACCTCGTCGGGCAGCTCGGGCAGATAGTCCTCTCCCACGGTCTCGATGCCCAGGTTCTCCAGGGTATCGTAGATCTTGTCCATCTGCTCGGTCTCCAGCTCCATGTTCTCCAGCACGTCCATCAGCTCGCCGGAGGACAGGTGGCCCTTCTTCTTGCCCCGCTCAATGAGCTCGGCGAGCTTCTCGGCGCCGTTTACCCCTTCCAGCACCTTCATGATCTCCACCTTGCCCTGCTCCATCTTTTCCTCGGTGCTGAGCTCTTTCTTGCCGTCCTTGGGATCATGGCCCCGCTTGATCAGCTCCATGGTCTCCTCCGCGCCGTGCTTTCCCGCCGCTTTCTTTTCACTCATGCCTCGTGTCCTCCATACCCTTTTTTCTCTTGGTATCTCTCGCGTGCCGCCAGCAGCGGGTCGCTTGCTCCCCCGCCGCCGCGCTTTGAATATTCGGTCTCAATGACCGCTATGTAATCCTCCAGAGACTTCTCGCTGTTGGCCAGCGAGACCGGCTTGTCCGTCACGTCTACCAGATGGTTCACTTCCTCCGGGGTCAGTTCCCCGGCCAGGCTGGAGAGCTGGACGCTGCGTCCCTCTTCCAGCTGCCGCCGGAGCAGTCCATATACCTTCCCCAGCAGGGGGGAAGAGAATTTTTCACAGGTGAGATTCGTGGCGCGGCGCAGCAGGGCGGGCTCCAGCAGCATGAGCCGCAGCACCCCCTCCTCCGCCCGGGCCGAGCGGATGTTCTCGTAGCGCAGCCCCCGTTCCCGGGGCTGGAGCTGCTGCCGGGGGGTGAGGTTTTGCCGCTCCTCCTTCTTGCGCTCCCGCCGCTCCCAGCTCCTGCGCTGGCGCTCGATCTCCTGGAGCATGGCCTCCCGGGAGATGCCTCCCGCCTGGGCCGCCTTGACCGCGAAGAGCTCCCGCTCGATGGGGCTCGACATGGCCGCGGCGGTATCCACCGCCTTTTTGAGAAAGTCCAGCCGCCCCTCCTCGCTCTTGAGGTCAAAGCTGCCCTCCAGAGCCGCCAGGCGGTAGTCGTTCTTATCGGCGCTGCCGCTGAGCAGCTTCTCAAAGGCCGCCGGGCCGAACTTCTTGATGAAGTCGTCCGGGTCCTGCTTCATGGGCTGCCCCTTCTCGTCCAGGCGGAGGTTTCCCTGCTCGTCGGTGGCGTTGGGCAGCTGCAGCACCCGCACCTTCAGGTCCACGTCCCGCAGCACCGCGAGGGCGCGGTCGGTGGCGCTCTTTCCGGCGCCGTCATTGTCGTAGCAGAGCACCAGCTCCTTGGTGCACCGGGAGAGCATCCGTGCGTGCTCGGCGGTGAGGGCGGTGCCCATGGCGGCCACCGCGTTGTCAAAGCCCGCCTGGTGCAGGGTGATCACATCCAGGTTGCCCTCCACCAGGATCAGGTTGGGCCGGCGGGTCTTGCGGGCGAAGTTGAGGGCGTAGAGCAGCCGGCTCTTCTTGAAGACCGGGGTCTCCCCGGTGTTGAGGTACTTGGCGCCCTCCAGCCCGGGCAGGATGCGGCTGGTGAAGCCCACCACGTCCCCCCGGGTGTCGATGACCGGCAGCATGAGCCGGGAGCGGAACTTGTCGTACATCCCGCCGTTTTTATTCGCCACCGCCAGGCCCGCGGCGATGAGCTCCATTTTGCTAAAGCCCTTGGCGGTCAGGGCCTTGATGAGTGCGTCCCAGCCGTCGGGCGCCGCCCCCAGGCCAAAGCGCGTGGCGGTCTTGGGGCTGATGCGCCGCTGCTCCAGGTAGGCGCGCACGGCCTGGCCCCCCTCGCTCTTGAGGTACTCGTGGTAAAAGCGGGCCGCCTCCCGGTTGGCCTCCACCGCCCGGGCCCGGGTCTTTTCGCCGCTGCGGGTCTCGCTGTCCTCGGGCACCTCCATGCCCGCACGCTGGGCCAGGATGCGCACCGCGTCCACAAAGCTCACGTTCTCTATCTCCATGATGAAGGAGATCACCCCGCCCCCCTTGCCGCAGCCAAAGCACTTGTAGATCTGCTTGTCCGGCGAGACGGAGAAGGAGGGGGTCTTCTCATTGTGGAACGGGCACAGGCCCCACAGGTTGCTCCCCTTGCTCTTGAGGGTCACATAGGAGGACACCACGTCGGCAATGTCGCACCGGGCCACCAATTCGTCAATAAATTGCTCCGGTATCGCCAAATTATGCCCTCCTCTTTGGTGTTTTCCATATCTTTACCGCTGTTTGACAAAAGTATACTCCCGGCGCTACTTCACGCTCCAGGACATGGGCATGAAGAGCTGGGCAAACTTCTCCACCGCATACTTGTCGGTCATCCCAGAAATATAATCGCAGACCCCACGCGGGTCCCTGCGTCGTGCGACTATTTGATGCTCCACGACCTGGGAATGAAGACGGCGCTGAACTGCTCCACCGCATACTTGTCCGTCATGCCGGAGATATAGTCGCAGACCCCACGCGGCCCGCCGCGCGGGGGCCCCCATTTTTCATTCCTCGGGCGAAGTGAATTCGCCCTGCGGCAAGGTTTTGCCCCAGGCAAAACGCTTGGCGCGCTCACGCGCGTCCCGCTGTGCGGGTCCCTGCGGTCTGCGACTATTTGATGCTCCACGACCTGGGAATGAAGACGGCGCTGAACTGCTCCACCGCATACTTGTCCGTCATGCCGGAGATATAGTCGCAGACCGCCCGGTCCACCCCTTCGGCGGCCCGGATCTGCTGGTACTCCCCGGGCAGCGCGTCCGGGTTTGAGCGGTAGTAGTCGAACAGGCGGCGGAGCATGTCCTGGGCCTTGCCCTCCTCCCCCTTGGCCACCGGGTTGCGGTAGACGTACTCGAACATGAATTCCCGCAGCTCGTTCATGGCGGTGCGGAAGGACGGGGACTGCACCACGTCCCCGGTGCCGTGGCTGGACTGGATGATGTCCGTCACCAGGGCGTTGATGCGCTCGGAATGGGTGAAGCCCAGCACCTGGGAGATGGACACCGGGATGTCCATGGGGTAGATGATGCCGCCCCGGATGGCGTCGTCGATGTCGTGGTTGATGTAGGCGATCTTGTCGGCCAGGCGGACGATCCGCCCCTCCAGGGTCTCGGCGGTGTCCGGTCCGGTATGGCAGAGGATGCCCCGGCGCACCTCATAGCTGAGGTTGAGGCCCTCCCCATCCTTCTCCAGCACGTCCACCACCCGCACCGACTGCTCATTGTGGGCAAACCCGCCGGGCAGGATGGCGCTGAGCACCCGCTCCCCGGCGTGGCCGAAGGGGGTGTGCCCCAGGTCGTGGCCCAGGGCGGCGGCCTCGGTCAGGTCCTCGTTGAGGCGCAGGCCCCGGGCGATGGTCCGGGCGATGCGGGTGACCTCCAGCGTGTGGGTCATGCGGGTGCGGTAGTGGTCCCCCTCGGGCTGGAGAAAGACCTGGGTCTTGTGCATCAGCCGCCGGAAGGCCTTACAGTGGACGATGCGGTCGATGTCCCGCTGAAAACAGGTGCGCAGCGGGCACTGCTCCTCTTCCCGCGCCCGGCCCCGGGACTTCTCCGACAGGCAGGCGTAGGGAGAGAGCTGCTCCCGCTCCCGCGCCTGGGTCTGCTCCCGAACGGTCATATTGGCCGCCTCCTCCCCGAAAGTCCGCCGCCGTCAAGGCGTTTTTTCTCCTGAACCCCGGCTTTCAAAGCCTGCGTCTTTGTTCTGCGCATTACTATATACGCTTTTTACGGCGAAAACCCTTTTTCCGGCGGAAAATTTCCTGAATTTTTATCTCTTCGCCCGGGGCACCGCCTTATAGGCCTCCCCCAGGATCTCCAGAGGGGCCGAAGCGGCCATGAGCTCGGTGAGCCGGGCCCGGAAGGGCTCCACCGCCCCCTCGGGCAGCAGGGCGCGGACGGTCACGTCTGCGGCGTACTCGCTCTCTCCCAGCACGCCCCCGCAGCCCTCCACCTCCAGCTTCACCCGCTCGAAAAAGGAGTAGGGACACCGGGCCGCCACCTCGATCCAGCGGCGCACCACCGAGATGCCGGCGGCATCCAGGGCGATCTTGGCCCCCTGGGTATAGGCCCGCACCAGGCCCCCGGCCCCCAGCAGAATGCCCCCGAAGTACCGGGTCACCACGCACACCACGTTGGTGACCTCTTCGCGCTGGAACACCCCCAGCATGGGCTGTCCGGCGGTGCCCTGGGGCTCGGCGTCGTCGGAGTAGCGCTCCACGCCGCCCTCGCGCAGGCGGTAGCACCAGCAGTTATGCCGGGCGTCGTAGTGGTGCTTTTTCACCGCGTCGATAAAGGCCCGGGCCTCTTCCTCCCGCTCCACCACGGCCACATGGCCGATGAACTCCGAGCGTTTTTCCACAAAGGAAGCCTCCGCCTCCTTTGTGGGGATGAGATATTCCGTCATTTCCCCTGCCCTCCCCGCTCTATCCAGCGCTGCCGGGTCAGCAGGGTGATATACTCCAGGCGGCGCTCCCCCAGGGCGGGGACCTCCGTCCACACCGGCTCCCCCCAGGGGAGAAAGCCCAGCTTCTCCTGGACCCGGCGGGACTTCTCGTTGCCCGCAAAGCGGCAGCACCACAGGTGGTCCAGCCCCAGCCGCTTGAAGGCCACGGCGATGACCGCCTCCATAGCCTCCACAACAAGGCCCCGGCCCCAGTACGCGGGGGAGAGGACATAGCCCACCTCGTCGTCCGCGCCGGGCAGCTCCTGCCGGTGGCGGCCGGTGAGCCCGCCCGAGCCGATGACCCGGCCGCTCGCCTTCTCCACCAGGGCCAGGTCCCAGGGCTGGGTGAAGACGGTGCGGATGATCTCCCTGCTCTCCTCCACACTTTTGTGCACCGGCCAGCCCGCCGCCGGGCCCACCCTGGGGTCGGCGGCGTAGGCAAACACGTCCTCCGCGTCCTCCAGGGTGAAGGGGCGCAGAATGAGCCGTCTGGTCTCAAGCTCCATGGCCGTTCCTCCTCTTTCTCTCTCCCGGCAAAACTGCCCTCAGTCCTCCCAGGGCTCCTTGGGGGGCGTCCACCCCTCCACGATATACTCCCGCAGCTGGCCCAGCTCCCGGGGATTGCACACGGCGGTGACACGGATGGTATCGCCGTATTCCACCTGCTCCACCTTGGCCTTGCGGTGGAGCTGATCCACCACGCCGCCCATTTGGTAGGGCACCTCCAGCACCACCCGGCAGGCGCCCATGTCCAGGCGCGCGCCGATCATCTCCCGCAGCCTGTCAAGGCCCGCGCCCGTCCGGGCCGAGATGGACACGATGTCCTCCCCGTGGGGGATGATGTCGGTGGTATACTTGTCCGATTTGTTGAAGACGTCGATGCGGGGGGTGTGGGACGCCCCCAGCTCGTATATGAGCTTCTCCACCACCTCCGCCTGCTCCCGCCAGAGCGGGTTGGACGCGTCGATGACGTGGAGCAGAAGGTCCGCGTAGGAGAGCTCCTCCAGGGTTGCCTTGAAGGCCTCCACCAGGTGGTGGGGCAGCTTGGAGATGAAGCCCACCGTGTCCGAGATGAGCACGGTGCAGGTGTCCGAGATCTCCAGGGTGCGGGTGGTGGTGTCCAGGGTGTCAAAGAGGCGGTTGTTGGCCGGGATGTCCGCGCCGGTCAGGGCGTTTAATAAGGTGGACTTCCCCGCGTTGGTGTACCCCACGATGGCCACCACGCTCACCTCGTTCTTCTCCCGGCGGGTGCGCTGGGTGGCGCGGACCCGGCGCACCTGCTCCAGGTCGGCCTCCAGCTTGTCGATCTTCTTGCGGATGTGCCGCCGGTCGCTCTCCAGCTGGGTCTCGCCGGGGCCCCGGGTGCCGATGGCGCCCTCCTGCCGCTCCAGGTGCTTCCACATGCCCAGCAGCCGGGGCAGCAGGTACTTGTACTGGGCCAGCTCCACCTGGAGGCGGCCCTCCTTCGTTCTGGCTCGCTGGGCGAAGATGTCCAGGATCAGGGCCGAGCGGTCCAGCACCGCCACGCCCAGATCGTCGGAGAGCGCCCTCTGCTGGGAGGGGGAGAGGGCGTTATCAAAGACCACCATGGTGGCTCCCATGGCCTGCACCAGGGCCCCCACCTCCTCCACCTTGCCCTCGCCGATGAAGGTGCGGGGGTCGGGGGCGTCCTTGCTCTGGAGCACCGTACCCACGCACTCGCCCCCCGCCGTCTCCAGCAGGGCAGAGAGCTCCGCCATAGACTCCTCCGTGGCGTTCTCACCCTTGGGCAGGCTGTGGGCGGAGAGCCCCACCAGCACAGCCCGGTCCTTCTTTACCTCGATCCTGTTATCCTGCATATTCGCTCCTACTCTTGTGTGGCGGTCGGTCCTCTCACGCCTTGCGGAGGACCTCCACGATCTCGCCCACATACATGGTGTGGTAATCCTGCTGGGCGTAGTATGTCTCCTTCACGTCCTGGGGAATCTGCGCGGGGTCCATGTCCTGGACGTACCGCTTGCGGCACACCAGCACCAGCTCCGCCTCCTCAAAATAGGGGGCCTTGCCCTCCTGGGATGCGCGCACGGTGAGGCCGCACTGGGCGATCTTGTCCACGTCCCGGCCGCTCTTGCTGCCGCACAGGCGCAGCACCTCCCGCTTCTCCTCGCTCAGGACGGCGAGGGTGAAGTACTCCTCCCGGTCCAGAAACTCCTTGGTGTAGCGCTGGGGCCGGACATAGCAGGTGGCGCAGTTCTTGCCCCACAGCACCCCCAGGCCGCCCCAGCTGGCGGTCATGGTGTTGCACTTCTCCGCCGTGCCGGCGGTGATGAGCAGCCACCGCTCCCCGATCAGGGAAAACACATTGTCCTTGAGCTCCTTGGCGTCGATCTTCTCAAACATACCGTTCCCTCCTGAAGCCTTATACGCTATTATATGCCCGTTTGGGGGCCGGATAGAAAAAAACCCGCGTCGAAACCGACACGGGTTTTTTACAGTTCTTACTTATCCAGACCAAACTTCTTGTTGAAGCGGCTGACGCGTCCGCCGGTGTCCACCATCTTCTGCTTGCCGGTGAAGAAGGGGTGACACTTGGAGCAGACTTCGACGCGGATGTCCTTCTTGGTAGAGCCGGTTTCGATGACGTTACCGCAGGCACATCTGATGGTGGTCTGTTCGTAAGCGGGATGGATGCCCTCTTTCATTGTGTTTCACCTCTTTCTCGTTCCGGGTGAGGCGGCGCAGCAAACCTCCACGCCTTATAAACGCTTAGATAGTATAGCACGCGTTGCGGCAAAATGCAACCATTATTTCAGCCTGTCGAAAAAGTTTTTTCGGCAGACTCATTCTTCCTCCGCAATTTCTTTTTCCGCGGCGCGCCAGCGCACCGCCACGGTGAACACGTCCCCCGCCACCGAGGCGCTCACCCCGCCGCCCATGGCCTCGGCCAGGGCCTTGACGATGGCGAGGCCCAGCCCCGCGTTGCCCCCGGAGCGGTTGCGGTCGGAGGTGAAGGTGCGGTCGAACACCCGCTCGGCGTCCTCCGGGGCAAGGCCCGCCGCGCCGTTGGAGAGGCGGGTGACCACCCACTCTCCCTCCCGGTAAAGCTCCACCGTCAGCTTTCCCGCGCCGTGGTCCACGGCGTTGCGGATCAGGTTTGAGAGCACCCGCCGCACGCCCTCCTCGTCCCCCCACACGGGGGGTACGCTTTCGGAAAGCCGGGGGCACACCTCCAGGCCGGAGCTCTCCAGGTCCCCGTAAAAGGCGGCCAGCAGGCCGCTGAGCACCCCCCGCAGTTCCACCCGCTCCCGCTCCAGAGGGTAGGCCCCGCTCTCCAGGCGGGAGAGGTCATAGAAGCTGGTGATGAGGCTCTGGAGGGCCCGGGACCGCTCGGTCACCACCGCCAGATAGGTCTGCCGCTCCTCCGCCGTCAGGCTCTCGCTCTCCAGAAGCTGCAGATAGCCCAGGATGGAGGTGAGGGGAGTGCGCAGATCGTGGGAGAGGTTGGCGATCTGTTCCCGCAGGGCCCGCTCCTTCTCCCGGTAGGCCACCTGCTCGGCTGCGCGCACCTCCAGCACCTCGTTGACGGCGCCAAAGAGCTCCTCGGCGCTCTTGTCCGGGCAGGGCAGGTCCAGCCGGGCGCTTGTCCTGCCGCTGAGGCGCTCCTCCACCTCCCGCGCGCCGCGGCGCAGGCCCCGGCGCAGAGCGGTGAGCCACACCGCGAGGAAAACGGCCGCAGCCGCCGCCGTAAAAACGGCGGCGGCCAGAAGAATCACAGCGGCGTTCACTTCGGGCACGGCTGCGGCCCCCTTTCCTGTCAGTTGATCTCCCGGCTGTGGAAGCGCCACAGGCCGAAGGCCGTGGTCGCCACCAGGAACACAAGTCCCACGCCCCAGGCGGTCAGGCAGAAGCTCCAGTCCCCCACCACACCGACGGCGGTGCTGAGCATGGTGCTGGGCATCAGGGCGTTGAGGGTACGGGCCATTTGGCCCAGGGCGGTGTCGCCGAAGAGGATGCCCATAAGGTCCAGCCCGGCGGGCACCAGCCCCGCCAGGCCCAGGGACACCACGGCGGCCATCAGGGAGCTGCGCACCAGGAAGTAGGCCGCGCAGAACAGGCCCTGGACCCCCACCCACAGGGGCAGGGCGGTGAGCAGGCAGTAGCCCAGGATCTGGGGCAGCACCTCCAGGCTCTCCGGCGCGGAGGGATAGAGGAACAGGGCGCACAGCAGCAGGTAGTAGCCTATCATCACGGCGCACATCACCACCGAGAGCCCCAGCTGCACCAGCAGCTTGCCCAGATAGATGCGTCCGCGGGGCACGCCGAAGGAGACCTCGTTTTTCAGGGTGTTGTGCTTATACTGCTCGCTGAAGACGATGTCGCTGGTGAGAAGGGCGGCATAGAAGCCCATGGGGAGCAGGGAGGTCACGATGATGGCTCCCGTATAGAAATCCACATTGTTTCCCATGAAGTTTGTGTACACCCAGGCGGCTACCAGCAGGGACTCCAGCGCCAGCATGACCCCCAGGAAGATCCAGGTGTACTTGCGGCGCGCTAACTTATACA
>DVLB01000048.1 GCA_018715695.1 Candidatus Galloscillospira stercoripullorum | reverse complement strand
GCGCCGGCGCGGCGGGGACCCCGGATCTTACTCAACTGGGCGGGAGTGAATCCCGCCCAGTTCAAGGTTTTGCTGCGCAAAACGCTTGTGCGCCGCACCTGCGGCGCGCCTGGAGCGCGGCGTTAAAGCAGATTCTTGCCCAAGCCGAACTCGTCGGTCTCTTTATTATCGTCGTTGTCGCTGATGGTGGCTTCGCCGCGCTCCAGGGCCACCATGCCCGTGCGCACCAGCTCCAGGATGCCAAACTCCCGCAGCAGGCGTTCCAGCGCGTCGTCCTTGGACTCCTCGCCGATGATGGCCAGCGTCAGGCTCTTGGAGGATACGTCGATGATGGAGGCACGGAAGATGTTGGCGATCTGGATGACCTCGTTGCGCACCTCACGGCTCTCCGCCTTCACCTTGATGAGCACCAGCTCCCGTCGGATGGAGGAGGCAGGAGGAAGCAGGCGGACAGAGTAGACGGAAAACTGCTTGCGCAGCTGGTTGATGATCTGCTCCACCATCAGATCGTCGCACTTGACCTCGATGGTGATACGGGAGACCTCGGGGTCGTCGGTGGTGCCCACCGCCAGGGACTCGATGTTATACCCCTTGCGGGAGAACAGACGGGAGACCTGGCTGAGCACGCCGGCGGCGTTCTCCACCAGAACGGACAGCGTATGACGCTTATTTACGGTATTCACAGTGAGTCCCTCCTTAATCCAGCAGGAAATCGGTGACGGGGGTGCCGCCATTGACCATGGGGTGGACCATGGCGTCGATGTGGATGGCGCAGTCGATGACGCAGCCGCAGCCGGCCTGGAGGGCCTGACGGAAGGCGTCGGCGAACTCCGCCTGGTTTTTGGCTCGGAAGCCCTTGAGCCCATAGGCCTCCGCCAGCTTCACAAAGTCCGGACCACGGTCCAGGGTGGTCTGGGAGAAACGCTTCTGGTAGATGAGGTTCTGCCACTGACGCACCATGCCCAGGGTGCCGTTGTTGAAGATGACCGTGATGATGGGCAGGTGGTAGTGCTCCACGGTGGAGAGCTCATGGCAGTTCATACGGAAGCAGCCGTCTCCGGTGCAGTGAACCACCACCTTATCGGGGTTACCCACCTTGGCACCCATGGCCGCGCCCAGGCCGAAGCCCATGGTGCCGAAGCCGCCGCTGGTGAGCAGCTGGCCCGGACGGGAGAAGTGGTAGTACTGGCACGACCACATCTGGTGCTGCCCCACGTCGGTGGCAATGATGGCGTCCCCGCCGGTGAGCTCCGAAATGGTCTCCAGCACTTCGTGGGCGTGGAGGATGTCGTCCTTTTTGAGCGGTACCTCCTTGCGGGAGAACACATGCTCCTTCCACTGGCTATAATCGTGCTTGGGCAGCTTGGCGTTGAGCAGCTCCAGCACCCGGCGGGCGTCACCGATGATATGGTGGTCGGTGATGACGTTTTTGTCGATCTCCGAACGGTCGATGTCGATGTGGACGATCTTCGCGTTTTTGGCGAAGGTCTTGGGATCGGTGGCCACCCGGTCGGAGAACCGGCAGCCGATGGCGATGAGCAGATCACACTCGGCGGTGGCCAGGTTGGAGGCGTGGGAGCCGTGCATGCCCACCATGCCGGTGAACAGCGGGTGGTTGCCCGGGCAGGCGCCCCCGCCCATGATGGTGGAGCCCACCGGCGCGTCCAGGGTCTCCATGAACTTGCGGAACTCCTCCACCGCGCCCTTGGAGCGGATCACGCCGCCTCCGACCAGCACCATGGGCCGCTCCGACTTCTCGATCATGTCCAGGAGCTTGTCGATGTCGCCCTGGTCGGGTTCCGGGTTCTTCAGGTCCCGGTTGGACCGCTTGAGCATATTGGCCAGCCGCCCGTGGTTGGGATGCTCCGACACCGGCAGATAGGAGTACTCCGCCGTGGCGGCGGTGACGTTCTTGGCGATGTCGATGAGCACCGGGCCGGGACGGCCCGACCGGGCGATGGCAAAGGCCTCCCGGATCACATCGGCCAGCCGGTTCACGTCCCGCACCAGGAAGTTGCACTTGGTGATGGGCATGGTGATACCGGTGATGTCCACCTCTTGGAAGGAGTCCTTGCCGATGAGGTTTTCCGAGACGTTGCAGGTGATGAAAACTACCGGCGAGGAGTCATAGTAGGCCGTGGCAATGCCGGTGGTCAGGTTGGTGGCTCCGGGGCCGCTGGTGGCGAAGCACACGCCCACCTTCCCGGTGGAACGGGCGTAGCCGTCGGCGGCGTGGGAGGCGCCCTGCTCATGGGAGGTGAGGATGTGGGTGATCTTCTCCCCATAGCCGTGGAGCTCAAACTCATCGTAGATGTTGAGAATGGTGCCGCCGGGATAGCCGAAGACCGTATCCACCCCCTGCTCCAGCAGACACTCCATCACGATTTGGGAACCTTTCATTAACATCATCCAAGCCCTCCTTCTCAGTTGCCCCGCGCGCTGCGCGGGATAAAAAAATAAGCACGGTCCCGCCCTACTCCTAGGGCGAAGCCATGCTCCGCGGTACCACCTAGCTTCGCGGGGATGCTCCCCGCGCGCTCCTTGCCCGATTAACGGCGGGATACCGTCCACACTTACGGCCCTCTGGCCGCTGGGCGTGACCGCTCGCGGGCGACCTTCCCTGCCTGGGTGCGGAGGGACTTTCACCACGGCCCCACGGGCCACGTCCCCTCTCTGCGCCGGCACCAAGGCGGTACTCTCCCGGTCATTGCGTTTGCTGCGCATATGGTATGATGCTCCCTATTGTAAGGCCTCCGGGCCTATTTGTCAATCGCGTTATTTTCTCTTCCGGCGGAATTTCTACAAAATGCCCTAAGAACACGGAAAAAGTTGAAAAAAGCCTTTTTCCCGCTGCCGCTGGACTTTTTTGACAGATTGGGGTATACTGAAACGAAAAATGAAAGGAGTGGAGCCATGTTCCGCGCGTTCCGCGGCGGGGTGCGCCCCGCGGCACAGAAGAAAAATACACGCAGGCTCTCTCCCGTCGCGCTGGACCATCCTCCCGCGCTGGTGGTACTGCCCCTGGAATGGTGCTGTGCGGTGCCCAGGGTGCTGGTGAAAGAGGGGGACCGGGTGAGACTGGGACAAAAGCTGGCCGAACCCACCGGCAAGGGCGTCCCCCTGCACGCCAGCGTCTCCGGCCGGGTGCTCTCCATTGAGGAGCGGCCCTTCCGGGGAGGCAGGGGATTGGCTGTGATCCTGGAAAACGACGGGCAGAACACCCCTGTGGACCGGGAGGAGCCCCTTCCTCGGAAAGACCGGCCGGACCTGCTCTCTCCCGCGGAGATCCTCAAGGCCGTGCGGGAGTGCGGCGTGGTGGACATGGACCGCACCTGTGCGCCTACCTACGCCCGACTGCGGGAGGCCGAGGGAAAGGTGGATACCCTCATCCTCAACGCCGTGGAGTGCGAGCCTTATGTGACCTCCACCCACCGGCTGCTGCTGGAACGCACCGAGGAGATCCTGGGGGGTATCCGGCTGCTCATGCGGGTGCTGGACCTGAAGGAGGCCACCCTGGCCATCGGCAGCGACAAGGGCGACGCCATCGCCGCCTTCCAGAAGGCCCTGCCCTTGCGGGGAGGTGACATCCGGGTGATCACGACTCCGGTGCGTTACCCCCAGGGAGAACCGTGGGCCCTGGCCCAGCGGGTGAAGCACCGCCGGATGAGCCCCGGCGGTCCCACCCTGGATGTCGGCTGCCTGGTCATTCCCGCCGCCACCGCTGCGGCGGTCTACGACGCGGTCTACCTCCGCAAGCCTCTCACCAGCCGCCTGGTCACCGTGGCCGGGGGCGCGCTGGGGAAGCCTGGCAACTACACCCTGCCCCTGGGCGCCAGGATTGGCGATGTGCTCCAGGAGGCCGGGCGGAAGGGGCGCCCGGCCCGAGTGGTCCTGGGCGGCGCCATGACCGGGGAGGCAATTACTGACCTCACCATGCCCATAGGCAAGGGGGAGGAGGCCGTCCTGGCCCTGAGCGAACGGGAGTGCGCCGGGGACGGAGAGGAGAGCGGCAGCTGCGTGCGCTGCGGGCGCTGCGTGGACGTGTGCCCCGCCGGGCTGGAGCCCTATTTGCTCGGGGCCTGCTCCGATGCGGGAAAGACAGAAATGCTGGAGAAGCTGGACGGCGCTCGGTGCCTGGAGTGCGGCGCCTGTACCTATGTCTGCCCGTCCCGCATCCGGCAGCTGGAGAGCATACGCCGGGGGAAAGCGGCGCTGCGTGAATGGAGAGAGGAGGGGAGAGCGTGAGCGAGGACCTTCGGGATACAAAGGGAGAGGCTGAGAAGGCAAAAGAAGGGAACGTTGTTTCAGCGGAGGAGACCACCGCCGGGGCCCACGCCCACCCGGAAGAGGAAAGCACCTCCGAGACGCAGACCGCTCCCGAGGAGCACGGCGGTCCCGGCGAAGCGGACCGGGAGCAGGAGGGAAAAGACAGCTCCCCTGAGGAGAAGAAAACGGCCCGGGAGACCGGGCCTGAGCGCAAGAAGCTCCACCCCAGGCACAGACGACGGGGAGAGAGCGGGGAGCTTCCCGGTGCCGCTCCCCATCTGACTGGCCGGGAGAGTACCCGGGGCATGATGGCCGATGTGCTCATTGCCCTGCTGCCTGCGCTGCTTTTTTCCGGGATCTACTTCTTCGGCCCCAGGTCCTTTCTGGTGACGGCGGTGTCTGTGGCCGTCTGTGTGGGTGCTGAGGCGGCATGGCGGGCGCTGCGCCGGGAGCGGCAGACGGTGGGAGACCTCTCCGCCGTGGTCACCGGCGTACTGCTTGCCATGACACTGTCGGTGACCACCCCCTATTGGGTGGTGGCGATCGGCGGGCTTTTTGCCATCGTGGTGGTCAAGCTGCTCTACGGCGGCCTGGGCAAGAACTTTATGAACCCCGCCCTGGCGGGACGGGTGTTCCTCTTCTCCTTCCCGGCCCTCATCAATACCTGGGCCGCCACACGCACCAGTCCTGATCTGCTCTCCGCCTTGGACGCGGTGACCGCGGCCACCCCCATGGCCACGCTCCATCAGGGAAACCTGCCGGGCACCACGCCCCTGGAAATGCTCACCGGCATCCGGGGCGGTGCCATCGGGGAGGTTTCCGCCGCCCTGGTGCTGCTGGGCGGGCTTTATCTGGTGGTCCGGCGGGTCATCCGGCCCCGCATCCCCCTGTGCATGATTGGCACGGTGGCCCTGCTCACCTGGCTCTTTCCTCAGACCAGCGGCGACCGGCTCTACTGGATGTATTATCAGCTCACCGGGGGCGGGCTGCTGCTGGGCGCTTTCTTCATGGCCACTGACCCTGTCACCTCCCCCACCACCGGCTGGGGGCAGGTCCTCTACGGCGTGGGGTGCGGAGCCCTGACGGTCTTTTTGCGCTACTTCGGCGCGTACCCCGAGGGGGTGGCCTTCGCCATCCTGCTTATGAATGCCGCTGCCTGGCTTTTTGACCGGGTAGGGCTTATGTACCGGCGCCGGCTCCGAAGAGACGGTGTGAGAAAGGAGGAGAGCGGCCATGGCGCGTAGATCCAGAACCCGGCTCCCTCTGGGCCCCGCTCTCCTGCGGGCAGTGCCGGCGGTGGTGCTGTGCGTGGTCCTGGTCCTGGCCCTGACCGTGCTCAACGCCCTCACCGCGGGGCCCATCCAGCAGGGAAGAACGCAGCGGGAATTGGCCCAGCTCCAGACCGTCATGCCCGGAGCGGACTCCTTTTCTGAAACCTGGTTCGACCACAGCAAGGCTGACAGCGTTCTGGCCGCCTTCTCCGACCTGGAGCTGGTGGGCTATTGCGTCACCGTTACCACCCAGGGCTTCGGCGGACCCATGCAGCTGCTGGTAGGCGTGGACGCGGGCGGATCGGTCACCGGCGTGATGCTCCTCTCCCACCGGGAGACCGGAGAGATGGGCGCTCTTGCTGGAGAACAGGAGTTTTTGGGACAATTTATCGGAAAATCCGGCACCGTCCGGGTGGAACGGGGCACCAACGCCATTGAGGCCATCAGCGGCGCTACCACCACCAGCCGCTCGGTGACCGAAGGTGTCAACGCTGCCTTGGCGGTGGTGACCGAGATCCAGAGCGGGGAGGTGCAGGTCGGTGAAGAAGGAACCGTCTAAGGGCTGGCTGGAGTTCCGGGGCAAGGCTGGAGCGCGGCTCAAGACCCTGAGGGCTTCCGCGCAAGCCGCTTTGGCCAAAGGTGCCGGGACGCTGGCGGGAAAGACCGCACAGAAATTCGCCCTGGACAAAAAGACCGCGGGACGGCTGCTGGGAGAGGGACTCCTCACCCGCAACCCCCTGCTGACCGCGGCTTTGGGTATCAGCTGTGCTCTGGCCGCCGGCAGCCGGCTCAAAAGCGCGGTGCTCATGGGGGTGTGCACCCTGGCGGTGCTGCTATGCTCGGCCCTCATGATCTCCCTGACCCGGGAGGTGTTTCCCAAGGCCTTCCGGCACATGGCGCAGCTCATCATCATTGCGGCCTTTACCGCCGCGGCGGTCCAGCTGGCCACGCTGGTGTGCCCCGTGGAGACCGAGCAGCTGGGGGTCTATCTGCCCCTCATCGCAGTGAGCAGTTTGCTCCTAGTGCGTTCGGCCTCCGTCCAGAGCCGGCAGGACCCCGGCTACGCTCTGGTCGATGCCTTAGGCGCGGGGATGGGCTACGCCCTGGCACTGGCGGTGCTGGGCGCGGTGCGGGAGCTGCTGGGCGCCGGTAGCCTGTGGGACGTGAAGCTGCTGGGCGGGGCCGTCCATCCCGCTCTGCTCATCGCCGCGCCCTGTGGCGGCTTTCTTACTTTGGGCTTTCTCACCGCTCTGGCCCAGTATCTCCGCACCCGCCTGGGCCGGAAAAAGGAGGGTGAGACCGCGTGAGCATTTTTGAGATCATCGCTCTTGCTCTGGCTGCCGCCCTGACGGAAAACCTGCTGCTGGGCCGAGTACTGGGTGCCGGCGCTTTGGTGCGGCAGAAGGGCTCTCTGTCCCAGTGCGCCATCGCCGGAATCACGGTCACCGTCATCATGGCCGTGGCCGCGCCGGTATGCTGGTGCGCGGACTTCTTCCTGCTGCGGCCCTTGGGTCTGGAGTACCTGCGCCTGGTGGTATTCATTGCCCTGTGCGCGGTGCTGGAGCTGGTTCTGTCCGCCCTGGCGTCCCGCATTCCCCGCCTGGGCGAAAAGGTGAACGCACACATAAAGGTGAGCGCCGTCAATGCCGCGGTGCTGGGCGTCATCCTTCTGGCGGCGCAGGAGAACCTGCGCCTGGAGGAGTGCTGGGTGCAGGCTGTCTTCAGCGGTGCGGGCTACGCCCTGGCGGCGGTGCTGCTTATGAGCGTCCGAGGCCGGCTGGCCTTCTCGAAATGGCCCAGGGCCTTTGAGGGCGTGCCCATCGCTCTGGTGACCGTGGGATTGCTGGCCATGGCCTTTTTGGGATTCACCGGGCTGCAGATCTGAGCAGAAAACCCGCCGCGAATGAAAATTCGCGGCGGGTTGAGATTGCCGGCAAGCCTTTCTTGACAAACGAAACGGCTGCTGTCAAACCGACAGCAGCCGTTTTTTGGCCTTGCTTACTTGCCGCAGCAGGTGCCGTGGTCCCCCAGCTTGAAGGAGGCGCACTCGGTGGCGGCGCAGTTGGACACCTCGCTGGTGGTGCAGCCCACCTTGATCTCGTCCAGAGTGCAGGCGTGCTGGGTGCCGCTGTGATAGGCGCAGCTGGACACGGTGCACTTGATGCTGGGATTGGCGTTGGAGCGACAGGACATATGAATTCCTCCTTTTGAAAGTAAACGGACTGTGGCCTTTAGCCGCAGCTAGTATGTGCCGTTCCGGGAGGAATATGCGCCTGAACGGCTGGAGCAAAAGGGAAATTTTACTCGGACTTTTCCAGTTGCTGTGACAGACGGACGTACTCCGACGCGGCAAAGGTGACGGAGGAACGGTCCGCCTCTTCCAGGGTGCGCACCACCTTGGCCGGCGCGCCCATCACCAGGCTGCCGGGGGGGATCACCTTGTTTTGGGGTACCAGCGCCCCCGCTGCCACCATGCTCCCGGCGCCGATCACGCAGCCGTTGAGCAAAATGGCGCCCATGCCGATGAGACAGCCGTCCTCCACCGTGCAGCCGTGGACCACCGCGTTGTGGCCCACGGTAACGTTAGAGCCCACATGGGCGGGGAAGTTGGGGCTGGCGTGGACGGTGGCGTTGTCCTGGATATTGGTGTTTTCCCCGATGGAGATGGGGGCCTCGTCCCCCCGAATCACAGCTCCGTACCACACGCTGGCGTTGGGCCCCAGGGTGACCGAGCCCACCAGTGTGGCGTTCTCCGCCACTTTTGCGGTGGGGTGGACCTGGGGCAGATGTCCTTCGAAACTGACCGTCATGAAAAAACGCTCCTTTCACCGAAAACCGATTTGAGAAGATGGATGTATTATATCGCCCTCGCGTCGGCCTGACAAGTCAAAAGATACGTCCCAGATGCATAGAATGGAGGGTCAGGGAGGTGATGGCATGGACCTGAAGCAAAACAAGATCACCCTGGGTGAGTTGCTGGACAATCCGGCATCCAGAGGAGTACTCAATCGCCGCTTTCCCATGGCGATGCGCCATCCGCTGCTGGGCGCGGCCAGGACGGTGACGCTGGAGCAGCTGGTGGCCTTCGCAAAAAGCTATGTACCACAGAAAACCATCCAGGACACTCTGCGGGAGCTCAGAGACCTATGAAAAGCGGGACCGTCCGGCAGCATGTGCCGGGCGGTCCCGTTTCTATTATGTCCGGACGGGCCGGAAGGGATGGGGCAGGCGGTCATACCAGCGCAGGACCTGAGCGCTTCTGGCCCTGCGCAGCAGCACCACCGAGAGCAGAGAGTCCGCGCTCAGCGCCAGGGCCGTCGTAACGGTGACCGCCGGGGGAATGAGGGGGACCAGTCGGGCCACGACGGGGTGGATCAGGTAAGCCACCACCGCCGCCAGCACACCCCAGGCGGCACTGAATGCAGGACAGATCTTGCCGCCCACATTGCCCCGCAGATGGGAGTAGTCCCAGAAAGAGACCAGGGTTACCTTCTCGTAAAAAAGCCCCATCAGGTACTCCGCGGCAGTGCACAGCAACGCCGCGGCAGGCACCAGCAGCAGCGGCTGCTCCCGTACCGGCGTCGGCAGGGCGAGGATGAACAGCGCCCCAAGGCCGTAGACCGGGCAAAGGGGAAGAAGAAAGAGGCACTTCCGGTCCAGCTTGGAACTGCGGGTGGCCCGGGCGTAGAACACCTCCAAGACAAAGCCCAGAAAGCTGTAACACATAAAATACCAAAACCACACCGCCAAATCTGCAGCCCCCTTTTCTCCCGGTTAGCATGGACTGCCCAGCCGAAAATCATACGGGGCAATTTTTGAGAAAAACTGATTTTTTCCCTCATAGGCTCAAGTGACCTCTTGTGATGAAGGGCGAATTATGGTATGATAGCTCGATAACAAATGACGAAGAACGGAGAAGATGGGTATGCGGCATCTGATTGACTTTGGGGATCTGCCCAGGGAGGAATGGGACGCGCTCTACCGGCGCTGCAGTGACATTATGGATCATCCCGGCGACTATATGGACGCCTGTCGGGGGCGGGTCATGGCCAGCTTGTTCTATGAGCCCTCTACCCGCACCAACTTTTCCTTCCAGACCGCCATGCTCCGGGTGGGCGGCACCGTTTTCGGCTTTGCCGATCCCAAGTCCACCTCCACCGCCAAGGGCGAGACCCTCAAGGACACCATCAAGATGGTCTCCGGCTACGCCGACGTGGTGGTCATGCGCAACCCCAGAGAGGGCGCCGCCAAGGCCGCCAGCCTCTACTCCGATGTGCCGGTCATCAACGCCGGCGACGGCGGCCACATGCACCCCACCCAGACCACTGCTGACCTGACCACCATCACCCGCCTCCACGGCGGCGTGGATGGCATCTCCATCGGACTGTGCGGCGACCTGAAAAACGGACGCACCGTCCACTCCCTCATCAAGGCGCTGGCCAAGTTCAAGGACGTGATGTTCTACCTTATCTCCCCTCGGGAGCTGGCCGTACCCGAGTACATCCGGGGCTTCATGCGGGAAAACAATATGCGCTTTGTGGAGGTCACTGGCCTGGAGACCGTCATGCCCCAGCTGGACGTGCTCTACATGACCCGTATCCAGCGGGAGCGCTTTGTGGACCCCCTGGAGTACGAGCGCAACAAGGGCATCTACATCCTCAACCGCCGCAAGCTGGAGCGGGCCAGAAAAAACCTGCTCATCATGCACCCCCTGCCCAGGGTGGATGAGATCTCCATTGACGTGGACGACGACCCCAGGGCGGTCTACTTCGAGCAGGCCCGGTACGGTATGTTCGCCCGCATGGCGCTGCTCACCGACCTTGCAAACCAGGAGCGCCGCGCCCCTGAGGCGGTGGAGATCGGCACCGTGCCCGTGTGCTCCAACCCCAACTGCATCACCCAGACCGACCCCTATCTGCCCCCCTTGGTCAAGAAAAACGGAGGGGTGGACTGCTGCGCCTTCTGCGACGCCGCCCTGCGGTAATGCACCGCCTTCCCAAAACACCAAAAGCGCGCCTGAAACTTTGGTTTCAGGCGCGCTTTTTTGCGCTTTTCACCGTGTCAGCGGGCATCCTCCAGCTCCGCGAGAACGGCGGCGGTGTCCGCCCCCAGAGCGGGACATTCCTCCAGGGGAGCTGTGGGCCGGGAGCCCATGCGGATGGGGGAGCGGGGGACCACATAGTCGTCCCCGCCGCCATAGGAGAGGCGCTCCAAATAGTCGTTGGCCCAGGCCTGCTCGCTGTGGGGAATATCGGCAAAGTGGGCGATGCGGCAGCAGACAATGTCCAGCGGCCGCAGGATGTCCAGCCACTCCTCCACCGTTTTGGTGGCAAAGACCTCCTCTGCCAGGGCCACCAGCTCCCCGTTGTGGACGAGCCGGGCCTCAAAGGTGGAATAGCGGGGGTCCTTGAGAATATCGGGATAGCCCAGAGCTGCGAACAGGGAGGGAGCGTAGCGGTCAAACTCCAGGATGCACAGCTGCAGCCACTCCCCGTCGGCGCAGCGGTAGGCGCTGCTCTCAGGGAAGCAGGTGTCGCGGGTGCGGGGCATGGTCACCGAGGGGTACTGGGAGAGAATGATGGAGCCGCTTACCGCCCAGATGCCCGTGTTGTAGAGCGAAGCGGTGACATAATCTCCGCGGCCGGTGCGCTCTCGCTGGAGCAGGGCGGTCATGACCCCGGCGTACAGCGTCATGCCAGTGACCGAGTCGCCCACCCCTACCGGGGAGTCCACCGGGTAATTGTGGCCTGTGGAGATGCTCATGTCCGCCATGAAGCCGCTCTTGGCCCAGTAGGCCACCGTGTCGAAGCCGGGCAGGTCGGCGTCGGGCCCTGCCTCACCGTAGCCGGAGAGAAAGGCGTAGATGAGCCGGGGGTAGCGCTCACATAGCGTGTCGTGATCCAGGCCCAGCCGGATGAGAGACTGGGATCTGGTGTTGGTGATGAAGACGTCGGCGCGCGCGATGAGCTTGTGCAGGGAGGCGAGCCCTTCCTCCGTCTTCAGGTCCAGCACTATGCTCTTCTTGCCCGCGTTGCAGATGTGGAAGCGGGGGTTGGGGTGGTCGGAGAGCGCGAAATTATAGCGCCAGGCGTCCCCGCGGGGGGCTTCCACCTTGATGACCTCCGCCCCCTGGTCCCGCAGCAGCTTGCCGCATGTGGGAGCGGCCACATAGGTGGTCAGCTCCACCACCCGCAGTCCCTCCAAAGGCTTTTGTGTCGGCATTCCTTGGTCCTCCTATCGTTTTGCCTTGGCGGCCTGACGCTTCCCGTACCAGACGGCCAGAAGCAGCACGCCCACGTTGATGACGGCGTTGCCCAGCAGCACGCCCAGGATATGCTGGCCCAGACCGGCCATGAGAGCCGGAGGGTCCAGCAGGCTGATGGTGAAAAAGGCGAAGGCCACATTGTTGCAAAGCCAGGGCACCACCGGATGGAGGGCCAGCAGCAAGAAGAGGGCCACCGCCAGGGGGAGCATCAGGGCCCACAAAGACGAAAGACCCAGGGAGAGTAGCGCCCCGTCGGCCCACAGAAGTCCCACGGCGCACACAAGCCCGAACACGCCTCCGCACACGCAGTGTATGAGGCGCTCTTTATATTCCGGCGCGCCCATGAGGAAGTAGAGGATGTTGGAGAGAAAAATGGGCCAGGTGGGCATCCCCACCGCAGAGAGCGCTCCGTGCAGCAGCTGCACCGCCAGGTTGCACACCAGAATCCAGGCGAAGATCAGGACCTGGCGGCCCACTTCCCCCGGCTCCGGCCTTGTGAGCCACTTCAAGACGGCTCCTCCTTTCTCTTGACGGGGAAGGTCCCCGCCCCACGGATGGAGCGGGGACCTTCCGGCAGGCACTTACTCGTAATCGTAGAAGCCGTGGCCGCTCTTGCGGCCCAGCTTGCCCTCCTTGACCATGCTCTCGATGAGATCATAGCAGTCGGGCTTGGGTTGGCCGGCCTCCACCGCGGGACGCATCAGGTCGTAGGTCAGATCCACGCCGGTCAGGTCCATCAGACGGAAGGGACCCATGGGGTGGCCCAGGCCCAGCTCGCAGGCCATATCCACCTCCTGGGGCGTGAGATAGCCGTTCTGGACCAGGTAGCGGGCCTCGGCGTTGAGTACGCCTACCAGGCGGTTGGCTGCGAAACCGCTGATCTCCTTCTTCATCCAGATGGGCGCCTTGCCGATCTTCTTGCAGAAGTCCATCACTGCCTCGGCGCAGGCTGGGTCGGTGTGGGGGCCCTGGACCACCTCCACAAACTTCATCACCAGGGCGGGATTATAGAAGTGACAGTTGAGCAGGCGGCTGGGATCGGTGAAGCAGTCCTTGAACAGGGAGGAGACCATGTAGCTGGAGTTGGTGGCCACGATGGCGGTGGGCTTGATGACGGCGCTGAGCTCCTTGAAGAGGCTGGCCTTGGCGTCGTAGATCTCCACGATGGCCTCGATGATGAGGTCGGCGTCGGAGGCGGAGGCCTTCAGGTCCTGGTTGACGGCAAAGCGCTTCTTGGTCTCGTCCACCTGCTCCTGGGTCATCTTGCCCTTGGCGATGCGGCCGGCGAGATACTCGTTCTCCCAGGCCACTACCTTCTCCTCCACCTCGGGGACCTTGTCGTACACTGTCACGTCATAGCCGTGGATGGCGGCGCACAGGCCGATCTGACGGCCCATGAGACCGCCGCCGATGACGCATACCTTCTTGATTTCCATACTGGATGACTCCTCTCTTATTTCAGCGTTTGAGATTTTCGATGATGGCCGTGGTGCCAAGACCGCCGCCGCAGCAGGAGCTGATGACACCGTACTTGCCGCCGGTGCGCAGCAGCTCATTCATGGCAAAGATGGTGATACGGGCACCCGAGGCGCCGTTGGGATGGCCGATGGAGATGGCGCCGCCGTTGGGGTTCCACTTCTCCTGGTCGATGGTATCGCCGGTCTGGGCCTCCATCTCCCGGATGACCGAGAGGTTTTGGGCGGCGAAGGCCTCGTTGCACTCGTACACGTCCACGTCCCCGATCTTGAGACCGGCAGCCTTCATGGCCTTCAGGTTGGAGAAGGCGGGGCCGATGCCCATGTAGTCCTCCTGCACGCCGCAGTGGGCCCCGGTGACCCAGCGGGCAATGGGGGTGTAGCCGTACTCTTTGGCCTTCTCGGCGGTCATGACCAGCAGGAAGGCGGCGCCGTCGTTGCGGCCGGAGGCGTTGCCGGCGGTGGTCACTCCGTCGGGATGGACCGCGCGCAGCTTGGCAAGCCCCTCCAGAGTGGTCTCGGGACGGGGAAACTCGTCCTTGTCCACTACCGTGTCGGGGCGTTTGCGGTCGCCGGGAATTGTGATGGGGATGATAGTGCCGGTAACGCCCCGCTCATAGGCCCGCTGCAGCCGCTGCTGGCTGCGCGCGGCGTAGGCGTCGGCCTCCTCCCGTTTTACGTTCCACTTCACCGCCATCTTGTCGCTGACGGTGATCATGTCCACGTTGCGCTCCTTGTTGGGGGTGAGTCCCTGGGCGATGGGGTAGGGGGGGATGAGTTTGTACTGGGGCTTGGACATGGGGAACTTGGCGGTCATAGTGGAATAGGACTCCATGCCGCCCACGATGGCCACATCGGACATCCCGGCCATGATCTTCCACGCCGCGTGGTTGAGACTGGTGATGGCGCTGCCGCACTGCATCTCCACAAAGGTGCCGCTGGTCTCGGTGGGCAGCTTGGACTGGAGCACCACATACCGGGCAATGTCCTTGCACTTATAGTCGCCCAGAGCGCAGCCCGCAATCAGGCTGTCCACCGTGCCCCGCTCCAGAATGCCCGTCTTCTCCAGCAGGCCGTCCACCACTCGGGAGGCGATGTCCACCGAGGCCAGGGTGCGCAGGCCCCCGCCGAAATTGGTAAAGGCGCTGCGGACGCCGTCTACGATCACTACTTCACGCATTTTCTTCCTGCCTCCCTTACCGCTTGAGGTTCTCGATGATGGTGGTGGTGCCGTGGCCGCCGCCGCAGCAGGAGCTGAACAGGCCGTACCTGCCGCTGGTGCGGATGAGCTCGCGCATAGCGAACATGGCGATGCGGGCCCCCGAGGCCCCGTTGGGGTGGCCGATGGAGATGGCGCCGCCGTTGGGGTTCCACTTCTCCTGGTCGATGGTCGTGCCGCTCTGGGTCTCCATCTCTCGGATGACCGAGAGGTTTTGGGCGGCAAAGGCCTCGTTGCACTCGAAGACGTCAAAGTCGGAGACCTTGAGTCCGGCGAGCTTCATGGCCTTCAGGTTGGAGAAAGCCGGGCCGATGCCCATCTCGTGCGGGGCAACGCCCACGTCGGCCCCCATGACCCAGCGGGCCAGAGGCTCATAGCCCAGCTCCTTGGCCTTGTCGGCGCTCATCATCAGCAGGAAGGCGGCGCCGTCGTTGCGGCCGGAGGCGTTGCCGGCGGTGGTCACGCCCTCGGGCAGGACGGAGCGCAGCTTGGCAAGACCCTCCAGGGTGGTGGAGGGGCGGGGGAACTCGTCCTTGTCGATGACCACCTCAGGGGTCTTGCGGGTGGCTGGAATGGTGTAGGGGATGATCTCGCTGCCGGTGATCCCCCGCTCGTAGGCTTTCTGGAGCCGCTGCTGGCTGCGCAGGGCGTACTCGTCGCACTCGCTCCGGGAGACGTTCCACTTCTTCGCCATGCCGTCGCTGACATGGATCATGTCGATGTCCTCCTCCTTGGTGGGAGCCAGGTGGGGAGCCAGCGGGATGGGGGGGATGAGCTTGTAGGGCGGGACGTTCATGTCAAACTCCGCCAGGAGGGTGGAGTAGGACTCCATGCCGCCCACCACCATCACGTCGGCATACCCCGCGCCGATCATGGCCGCGGCGTGGTTGACGCTGGTGATGGCGCTGCCGCACTGCATCTCCACATAGTGGGCCTCGGTCTCCACCGGCAGACCAGCGGCCAGGGCGGCATACCGGGCGGGGTTGCAGCTGCGGGCGTCCCGCAGGGCGTTGCCCGCCACCACACCGTCCACCTTGCCCCGCTCCAGGATGCCCGTCCGCGCCAGCAGGCCACGGATGGTAAATCCCGCGATCTCGGTGGAGGAAAGGTCCCGCAGGCCGCCGCCCATATTGCAGAACGCCGAACGGGCCCCGTCCACGAACACGACTTCACGCATATGATTCTCTCCTTTTACTGCAACACGATGGTTGCTGATTTACAGTTTCCCGTGATGGCGTAGCAGCGCCACCAGTCCTTTGTCCCGGAACAGCTCCATCTCCGCGTTGGTGCGGCCGTGGAGGGCGTCCCGGTGGGACATCTCCTTGTTCATTTCCTCCTGGCAGGTCTGGAAGAAGGGCTGGGTCTCCGGCGGATACACCGTCCAGTTGGCGAAGCTCTCCAGCCAGTTGCCGCCCGAGTTGCCGATACCTCCGAAGAGAGTGCCCGCGATGCCGTGGTCGCCACCCGCCAGCTGCAGCACCGTGCAGGGACCCATGAGGGCGTAGCGCAGGCCAGGACCGTAGCAGAAGGCGGTGTCGATGTCCTCCATGGTGCCCACACCCTGGGAGATCAGGTTCACGCACTCGCGGAACAGGGCGCTCATGAGATGGCTGGCGATGTAGCCAGGGCTCTCCTTTTTGAGGATCACCGGCTCCTTGCGCACGCTTTTGTAGAAGTCATAGGCGGCGCGCATATATTCCTCGCCGGTCTTGTCACCCCGGATCATCTCCACCAGGGGAAGCAGGTAGACCGGGTGGTAGGGATGGGCGCCGATGACCCGCTCGGGGTGGACGGCGTCCCGGGCGATCTCCCGGACCATGATGCCCGAGGTGCTGGTGCAGATGATGGCGTCGCACCGGCAGCGCGCCTCGATGTCGGCAAGGACCTTGCGCTTGAGCTCCAGGTTTTCCGGGCAGCTCTCCTGGATGAGGTCGGCATCCTTGAGAGCGACGTCCGCTTCGGTGGTGAACACCAGAGAGGCATAGCCCTCGTCAGCTTGGGCCTTGGTGAGGATGTCCTGGGAGACCAGGAAGTTAAGGTCGTTTTGGATGCGCTCCCGGGCCCGGTCCAGAGCGGACTCGGCCAGGTCATAGACCACGACGCCCCGCTTGCCGCAGCACAGCAGATGGGTGGCCCAGCCGCTGCCAATGAGACCCGCGCCGTAGAGGGTGATGTTTTGGATCTGCATAGGATCTTCCTCCTTGTCCTGTCCAGCTCAGCAGCCGGGCGTAGTGTTGTAGATGTGGCAGGCCACGAAGTGCTCCGGAGCCACCTCCCGGAACTGGGGGGCGCACTGGCGGCACTTGTCAGTGGCGTAGGGACAGCGGGAGGCGAACCGGCAGCCGGGGCCGGGATCGATGGGACTGGGAATGTCGCCCTCCAGGATGATGCGGCTCTTGGAGCGGCTCACCTTGGGATCGGGCACCGGCACCGCGGAGAGCAGGGTGCGGGTATAGGGGTGGAGGGGATGGTCGCTGAGCTCATAGCTCTCAGCCAGCTCCACCAGGCTGCCCATGTACATCACGCCGATGCGGTTGGAGATGTGCCGCACCACCGAGATGTCGTGGGCGATGAAGAGGTAGGTGAGACCCAGCTCCCGCTGCATGTCCTCCAGCATATTGACGATCTGGGACTGGATGGACACGTCCAGGGCGGAGATGGGCTCGTCGCAGACGATGAATTCCGGCTCCACCGCCAGGGCCCGGGCGATGCCCACCCGCTGCTGCTGGCCGCCGGAAAACTCGTGGGGATAGCGGTCGGCCTGCTCGTCGTTGAGACCTACCATGGCCAGAAGCTCCAGGATGCGCTCCCGGCGCTCCTTGCGGCTTTTGGCCAGCTTGTGGATGTCCAGCGCCTCGCCGATGATCTCGCCCACCGTCATGCGGGGGTCCAGGGAGGCGGAGGGGTCCTGGAAGATGATCTGCATCTTCCGGCGATAGGGGAGAGTGTTCTCGGCGATGCCCGCCTCGGAGTCGTAAAAGGGTTTGCCGTCGTAGATGATCTTGCCCGAAGTGGGCTCGTGCAGGCGCAGGATGGCCCGGCCCAGGGTGGACTTGCCGCAGCCCGACTCGCCCACCAGGCCCAGGGTCTCACCCCGGCGTATGTAGAGCGACACGTCCTCTACCGCGTGGACATAGCTGGTGCCGCCGTTTCCCTTAATAGGGAAGTACTTTTTGAGGTGCTGGATCTCAAGCAGTCTCTCACCCGGCATGCTCTGCGGCCTCCTCTCTCTTGACGCTGGCGGTCTCCTCTGCCGTCAGCTCCTCTTGGTTGAGCAGCCAGCAGGAGGCACAGTGGCCCTCTCCCACGGTGGTCTCCGGCGGCTCCCGCATGGTGCACACCGCCATGCACGACTGGCACCGGGGGGCGAAGGGACAGCCGGGAGGGGGGTCCAGCATATCCACCGGCGAGCCCTCGATGGGGATAAGCCGCTCATACTTCTTGGCGTCCACCCGGGGCATGGACTTGAGCAGACCCCGGGTATAGGGGTGGGAGGGATTGTAGAAGATGTCGTCCACGGTGCCCTTCTCCACCAGGTGGCCGGCGTACATCACCGCCACCTTGTCGCAGATCTCAGCTACCACGCCCAGGTTATGGGTGATGAAAATGATGGCCATGCCCGTCTTTTTCTGGATGTCCTTCATCAGCTCCAGGATCTGGGCCTGGATGGTCACGTCTAGGGCGGTGGTGGGCTCGTCGGCGATGAGGATCTTGGGCTTGCAGATCATGCCCATGGCAATCATCACCCGCTGGCGCATGCCGCCGGAGAGCTCGTGGGGGTACTGCTTGACCCGCCGCTCCACGTTGGTGATGCCCACCAGCTCCAGGATTTCCTTGACCCGCTCCATGGCCTGGGCCTTGGGGATCTTCTCGTGGACCCGCAGGGCCTCCATCAGCTGCGCGCCGATGGTGTAGACCGGGTTGAGGCAGGTCATGGGGTTTTGGAAGATCATGCTCACCTGGGTGCCACGGAACTGCTTCTTCTCCTTCTTGCTCATGGCCAGCACGTCCCGGCCCTCAAAGGTGATGGAACCGCCCACCACTTTGCCGGGGTCCTGGAGCAGGCCCATGATGGAGTAGGCCTCCACGCTCTTGCCCGAGCCAGACTCGCCCACGATGCCAATGACCTCGCCGTAGTCCAGCTCATAGGAGATGCCTCCCACCGCTTTGACCTCGCCGGCGTGGGTGAAGAAGGAGACCCGCAGGTCCTTGACTTCCAGAAGCTTTTTCTTTTCTTCCATGTCTGTCTCCTCCTTACTTCTTCAGTCTGGGGTCCAGGGCGTCCCGCAGGGCGTCGCCCAGGATGTTAATGGCCAGGGCGGTGATGGCGATGGCCAGGCCGGGGATGGACACCAGGTAGCTGTAAAACTGGTAGTTGTCAATGCCCTCGGCCAGCATATAGCCCCACTCGGGAGCGGGAGGCTGGGCACCCAGGCCCAGGAAGCTCAGGGTGGCGCCCAGCAGGATGTTGCCCGAGACGCTGCTGGTGGCCTGGATGAGAACCTGGCTCATGACGTTGGGAACCACATGCTTGAACACCGCCCGCTTCCGGGAGGCGCCCAGGGCTCGCACTGCCTCCATGTAGTCCCGGTTGACCACGTCCAGGGCGGCTGCTCGCAGGATGCGGGAAAAGCCTGGGATACCGCCCACCGCCAGAGCTGCGATGGTCTGGGGCAGGCCCCGGCCGATACCGGCGATGAGGGCCAGGGTCACCAGCAGCGAGGGGATGGCCATCCAGGTGTCCAGGATGCGGGTGATGACCGCGTCGGCCTTGCCGCCCAGGTAGGCGCTGGTGGTGCCGATGGCGGTGCCGATAAGAGCGGAGATGGCGGTGGCGCCGAAGCCGATGAGCAGGGTCACCCGGGCGCCGTAGATGATGCGGGCGAAAATGTCGCGGCCGTAGTGGTCGGTGCCGAACCAGTGCTCGGCGTTGGGCCACTGGAGCCGGTCGGGAGGATTGATGTCCACGGCGTTGCCGTAGGGGATGAGCAGGTTGGCGAAGACCACCAGGAAGAGCAGAAAGGCCAGCACGATCATGGCGCCCACCGCCTTTTTGTTCTGGCGCAGGCGGCGCCATATGTCAGCGCCCTGGCCGTTGCTGCGGCGCTTTTTCTTGGGGGCGGACTTGACGGCCACCTCAGCCATGGTTCACACCTCCGTTTCTCAAAAGCGCCAGATTCTCCTGGCTCCAGTCAGGCATAGCGGGGTCGGCGAGGGTGTCCGGATCTACGGATACCACGGCAGCCGCGCTCTTGCGGCGTTTCTTCCCGCCGGAGCTGTACATGCTGCGGATGCGGGGGTTGAGCACCGCGTAGAGCACATCGATGATCACCATAACGATGAGGAACATGGTGCCGATGGCCAGCAGCGAGGCCAGGATCTGGGGCATGTCCTTCCGGGTGATGGCGGTGACGCCCATCATGCCCAGACCATTGATGGAAAAGACGTTCTCAATGACGAAGGCTCCGCCCAGCAGACCGGCAAAGCTCATGCCGGTGATGGTGACCAGGGTCATAAGGGAGTTGCGGAAGGCGTGCTTCCAGATGACGGTCTGCTCGCCGCAGCCTTTCGCGCGGGCGGTGCGAATATAATCCTGACGGATGGTATCCAGCATGGCCGTGCGCGTATACCGGAGATAGCCCGCTCCGTAGCCGACGGTAAGAGGGATGGTGGGGAGCACCCAGCTCCGCCATCCGTCTGAGACGCCGTTTGAGGGGAACCAGCCCAGGTTCATGGAAAACTGCAGCAGCAACAAAAGCGAGATCCAGAACACCGGCATAGCAGCCAGGAACATGGCCAGGGTGGAGAGTGTGTAGTCGGCGATGGAGTACTGCTTCACCGCGCACAGCACACCCAGGGGAATACCGGCGATGATAGCGGAGATCAGGCCCAAAAGGGCCAGCTTGAGGGTGTAGGGGAACCGGGCCAGCAGCTCGGTGAACACGTTGCGGTTGGTGTAATAGGAGGTGCCGAAATCGCCGTGGAGGGCGTCCCACACCCACATGCCGTACCGTACCAGCAGGGGGCGGTCATAGCCCAGTTCGTGATTGATCTGGTCTACTGCTTCCTGGGGCGCGTCCACGCCCAGTTTGATCCGGCCGGGGTCCGAAGGAGTGATGTTGCACAGCAGAAAAACCGCCAAACTGACTACCAGCAGAGTGGGGATGATCATCAGCAGACGCTTTATGACAAATTTAACCATGTTTGCCTCCTTATGCGCGGATTCTCCCTGAGAGAGGGCGAGGGCCGGTCCGTTCAAGGCCGACCCTCGCCCAAGTGCCAGGGTAGGGAAATGGGGAAAGGGAGGAAGTTTCTCCTCCGCCGGAAGGATCAGGCCTCCCAGGAGGAATAGCAGATACGGGTCCAGCCGAACATGGGCTCGGGCACGGTGGTGGAGGTCAGCTCCACCGGACGGAAGTAGTAGCCGCCCTGCTGATAGGAGGGGATGTAGAGGACCTCTTCCTTGGCCCACTCGTCGATCTCCATCATGGCCTGGTTGCGGGCGTTGTCGTCAGCCTCGCCGTACAGCTCGATGATGCGCTGGTCCATCTCGTCGGTGATGTACTGCCAAACGTTGTAGTAGCCGTCGCTGCGGAACATGGCATAGAAGCTGGAGAGAGGATCGGGGAAGGACACGGAGTACTCGAACATGGTCATGTCATAATCCCGATCGGTCACCCGCTGCACCACGGAGGCGTACTCCTGGCCCTCCATCTTCACGTTGATACCCACGGCCCGCAGATAGGCCTCCACGGTGGTGCCCCAGGTGTTGGAGATGGGATAGGAGGAGGTGTAGAGCAGACCCACCTCAGCGCCGTCATAGCCGCAGTCGGCCAGCAGCTCCTTGGCCTTTTCAGGGTTGTACTCGTAGGGGAAGGGCGTGTCGCTGTAAGCGGCGTTGCCGGGAGCCACCACGGAGTTGGCCACCTTGTAGAGACCGTCGCTGGTGATCTCAGCCAGAGCTTCCCGGTCGATGGCGTAGGCCACGGCCTGGCGGAAGGTCTTGTTGCTCACCCAGCTGTCGGTGCGGGAGACGTTGAAGGCCAGGTGGTCCTGGGTGGAGTTGGTGTAGGCGGTGGTGGTGTACTTGGTCTCGTCGGAGAACAGCTCCAGGTCGGTGGCGGCCGAGGCGTAGAAGGTGTCGATCTCGCCGTTCTGGAAGGCGATGCGGGCGGCGTTGGTGTCGGTGATCAGCTTATAGGTGATGGTCTTGATCTGGGGAGAGCCGCGCCAGCCCTCTTCAAAGGAGGTCAGCACGATGTTGCCGCCGGGCTCCCAGGATTCCAGTTTGTAAGCGCCGGTGCCCACTACGGTCTCAATGGCGTTGTCGCCGTACTGCTCCACCAGTTTCTTGTTGACGATGGACATGGAAGCGGTGGAGAACAGGGCGGGCAGACGGGGGGAGGGATAGGCGCAGGCGATGGTCACGGTGTAGTCGTCCACCTTCTGCACATCGGTGATGAAGGAGATACGGGCCATGGTCACCGCGGACTCTCTCATACGGTTGATGGAGAACACCACGTCGTCAGCGGTGAGGGTGTCGCCGTTGTGCCACAGCACGCCCTGGCGGATGTGCAGGGTGTAGTTCATCTGGGCGTCATCCACCTCGTAGCTCTCGCACAGGGAGCCCTTGAGGTTGTTGTAGTCTCCGTCTACGGGCTCAAAGAGACTGTCGTAGATCTGGTACATAACGGCCAGATCGTAGGAGGAGGGGTTCACTTGGGGGTCCAGAGAGGTGCACTCAGAGAAAAGCTGGGCATTCATGTCGGTGCGTACCGTGGTCTCGCCGCCGGGCTGGGTGTTGTCAGGAGAGTCGGTAGGATCAGAGGCTGCGGGGGTGCAGCCGGCGAGCGCGATGGTCAGCGTCATGGCAGCGGCCAGAACAAGGGATAGTTTGCGCTTCATAATGATGATCTCCTTTTCTCTTTTTTTGAAAACACGGGAAACTGTATCGAATTTTACTTTGGTTCGCATATCACCGCCTTTTTGGATAGAGACAAAACAAGAAAATGTGTTGCCTGAAATTATGATGTGGAAATATAACGGATGGAAGAGGTAAGATTTTCTAAAATTCAGCTAAAAACTAGCTTGACTTGATTTATGTTCATATACTATACTTGTTGCATGAGATTTGTCAATACTGAAAATTGTTTTTTATCTGTTTTTATTGAAATTAGACAAGCTGGGATCTGGCGGATATATGAATGAGAAAATGGAGAAAAATTGCTGATATTCAGAAAACGGGTGACGGGAGCGAGAGGGAAAGAAAGCGGAAGCGGATTGTCTGATATTTTGCTCCTGCTGGCTGTGGATGCGACGGGAAAGAGGTGCCGCTCCGGGAGGAGAAGGGGCCTGGGAAGTGAATATCTGAACAGAAAGGTGAGAAAAGGCATTGAAACAGGGGCAAGCGGGTGATAAAATAAACGAGGGAAAATATTTCCTGGTAGAACCGGGGAGCCTGCGAGGATGTGATCAGATGGAGACCAAGTCAGATCGAAGTGCCAACGTGCTGTGGGTGGCCGAATCCAATTTCCCAATCAAGGGCGGCATCAAGGTACACACCCACGACTATTACCACCTCTTTTATGTGCGGCAGGGACCGGTGGATTTCCCGGTGGGAGACCAGGTGCTGGCCATGGAGGACGGGGAGTTTATCATCCCGCCACCCGGTACCCCCCACGGCATGAACGAGATCAAAGAGCGCATGGTGCGCTGCTATGAGATTAAGTTCAGTGTTTCCAGCCACCGCCTGGAGCGGCTGATTGCCTCCCTGCCGCCCAAACTGCCCAGAGATGAGTTCGCGGGCGCCCTCATCCGCGAACTGGTGGAGGAGAGCGCCAGAGGCGAACCCGCTTCCCCCACCATCGCCAGCGATTACCTTCTCACCCTCATCAATTACCTCTATCGCCATTACGGAGACCGGGTGGAGGTCACCACCGGCGTCATCGATACCACCGGCTATGGCCAGGTCTCCAAGGACATCGTGCGCTACCTGGAGGCTCACTACCAGCAGGAGGTCCCCCTCCAGGAGGTGGCCGACGCCCTGGGCTTCAATAAGAACTATATCTGCTCGGCCTTCAAGCGGGACTCCGGTATGACCATCGGTGGGTGCCTTACCATCATCCGCATCCGCAAGGCAGCCGAGCTTATCTCCTTCTCCGATATGAACCTCACCCAGGTGGCCGAGGCCACCGGCTTTACCAACCTGAGCCACTTCAACCGCATTTTCAAAAAAATCGTGGGCGTGCCCCCCGGACAGTACCGCAGGATGTTCCCCGCCGACATCCTGCTCCCTGGCGATGTGGAGAAGTCCCCCGAGTGGCTGGAGCAAAACGGCTTTGTCTACTCGGTGCTGGGCGGAAAAAAGCTCTCCGCCGAGACCATCACAATCCTGGAGGGCCTGGCTCCCGGCGGCGGCGAGCCGGCCTGAGAAAACACAAAAAACGGGATGCGCCCCGGAAGCCATGGGCTTCCGGGGCGCATCCCGTTTGCGCGCGAGGAAAAAAGAGAAACGGGGATCAAAGGAGTTCCTCCCCGAGAGGAGGCGGGTCAAAAAGAGACTTGCGGGTCCATTTGCCCCGCAGATAGGCCGTGCCGGTGATGATGAGGCCCACCGTCCAGCCGATGACAAAGGAGAAAAACATATTTTCCGGCCCGAAGGCGTCCATCAGCAGATAGGCCGCAGGCACCCGGACCACCCACAGAGCCACGATGCCGGATACCGTGGGCAGAATGGCCGCGCCTGCCCCCCGGAGGGTGGCGTTGAGCACATAGAGCACCGCCAGGGCTGGCGTGGGGATCATGATGCGCAGCAGGTAAGCCATGCCCGCATCCAGCGCCGCCGGGTCCTCTCCCAGTCCGAAAAACAGGCTCATGATGAACCGGCCCAGCGGCACGAAGATCAGGGCCATCAGTGCGCAGGTGCCGCAGGAGAGCGCAAGGGTGGCGTGGACTCCCTGCCGCACCCGGTCCAGCCGCCCCGCCCCCATGTTGTGTCCCACATAGGTGGTGATGGCGGTGGAGAAGCTGAGAATGGGCATGAAGGCGAAGGAGTCGATCTTGGCCGCCGCCCCTGCACCAGCCATAAAATCGGTGCCACAGCTGTTGATAATGGACTGGATGACCAGCATGCCAATGCTGTACTGCAGGTTGGAGATGGAGGAGGGGATGCCCAGATACAGGGACTTTTTCACCAGGGCCATGTCCACCTGCCGGGAGAAGAGCCGGATATGGATGAAGGGATAGCGCCGGTTGATGTGCCGTACCCCCAGCCAGGCCGAGAGGCCCTGGGCCAGGATGGTGGCAAAGGCGGCTCCAAAGACTCCCCAGCCCACCACCGCCACGAACAAAAGGTCCAGCACCACGTTCACCGCGCAGGAGATGGACAGAAAGCGCAGGGAGCTTTTGCTGTCCCCCAGGCCCTGGAGGATGCCGGCGTTGACGTTGTAGATCATGCCGCCGATGAGCCCGGCGAAAATGACCTGGACATAGGTGGTGGCGTGGGGCAGTACATCCTGCGGGGTGAGAAACAGCTCCAGCAGCGGCTTTGCCCCCAGAATGCCCAGCACCATCAGAGGCACGCATACCACTGTGATGCCGAAGTAGACCGCCCGGACGGTGCGGTCCACGTCCTCGTAGCTGCGCCGCCCGAAATACTGGGCGATGAGGATGGTGCCACCGATGCTCACCCCGGAGAAGGCCGAGGTGAGCATGAACACGATGGGATACCCCGCCGACACGGCGGACAGCGCCGCTTTGCCCACAAAAATGCCGGCCACCGACGAGTCCACCATGTTATAGACCTGCTGGAGCAGGTTGCCCAGCAGAAGGGGCAGGGAAAAACGGAAGATCAGGGAGATGGGGCGGCCCTGGGTCATGTCCAGACCCCCGCCCGGTTGGGTCAGGGTCTCAGCCATGGAGTCGGCCTCCTTCCCGTCCCCCTCAGGCGGGGGTGTACTCGGCCAGGGCATGGCGCTTGATACCCCAGATGGCCCGGGCCTCCTCGGCGGTGGCGATCTCGCGGCCGCAGAGCTTGGCGATGGCCGCCGCCCGCTCTACCAGCTGCACGTTGGTGGCCTTCACGCCCCGGGAAAGATAGAGATTGTCCTCCAGACCCACCCGGACCCCGTCGGCGCCCATGGCCAGGGCGGTGAGCAGCATGGGCAGGTGGGTCTTGCCAATGCCTGTCACCGACCAGGTGGACCCCTCGGGCAGCATCTCCCGCAGGAAGTTGAGGTTGCGCACCGTGCCGTCGGCGCCGCCGCCCACGCCCAGGACGAACTGGAAGTGGCAGGGGGTGGGGATGTGGTACTTGTTGATGTAATAGAGGGAATTTCCGATCATGCCGTTATCGAAGATCTCGATCTCCGGCTTGATGTCCTCGGCCACCACGGTGGCAGAGAGCTGCTCCAGGAAATCGGGGGCGTTGACGAATACGCCGCCGTTGTTCCAGTTCATGGTGCCCGCGTCAAAGGAGCACATCTCGGGGCGCAGCTTCTTCAGGTGGGCAAGGCGCAGCTCGTTGGGCACGATGCCGGAAGCGCCGGAGGTGGTAAGATTCACCACCACGTCCACGCCGGCAGCCTCGGTGGCCTTCTTGATGGCTTCAAAGGCGGCGGTGAACTTGTCCGTATCCATGGTGGGCCAGCCGCTGTCCTCCCGGACGTGGATATGCACCGCGGCCGCCCCCGCCTTGGCGCAGGCCACCACCTGCTCGGCGATCTCGTCGGCATGGTAGGGCACGCTGGGGTTGGCCTCCTTGCTGGTGCCGGCCCCGGCGAGGGCGGCGGCGATGATGAGCTTGTTCATGATGATCCTCCTCTTTTATATTTTTTTAATTCTCTCTTGTCTCAGGCCAGGTCCGCGCGGATATACTCCACCCGACCGTCGTTGGCGCGGTTGATGAGCACGTCCCGGTCCACCAGAAACTCGATGTAGGAACGCAGGTTCTGCTCGGCCACCATGATCTTCTCGGTAGTCTGCATCCGGGCGCCCAGCGCCTTACCGCTGGCCCAGATCAGCTCGCCCATGGTCATGTAGTGGTCGGCCAGGTCCGCCACCATTTCGATGCGCTCCAGCAGGGAATTGATGTTGCGCTCGGTCAGCTCCCGCAGATCGTCCTCCACGGCGTTATGGGCCAGGATAAACCGGTCGCAGGGCAGCTCGCCCGCCCGGCGCTTGCTCTCCAGGTCAACCTGGCAGCAGTTGCAGTAGGGGATACGCACCGAACGCAGCACGTCGTCGCTCATGAGAGCGTCGGCCACATAGCCCACGTTGTCCGGCGTGATGAAGCCCAGATGCTCCGGCGCGTGGCCGTCCAGCGGCACGATCTGGAACCGGGCCCCCTCCACCTCCACAAAGTCTTTGTCCCGCCACAAGAGCTCATCGGCCCGGCAGAAAAGGCTGTGGGCGTAGGCATTGGTGTGCTGATAGCTGTCTCCGTAGAGATAGGTGTGCATGGCCAGCGGGTTGGAGCCCAGGGCGGCGTCATACAGGCTCAGATACAGCCGCGCCCCATGGGCCTTCTGAAAATAGCGGTGGTTGCCCGCGTGGTCGATATGGATGTGGCTGGTGAGGATGGCACGTACTCGCAGACCCTCTCGCTCCAGCACCCGGCAGATCCCGGCCCGGTCCAGGGCAAGGCCGGAGTCCATCAGCACGGCGTTATGCGCGTCCAGTTTGAAAAGCGGAATGCGGGAAAAAGCGGTGACGATACAGTAGGTATCCCCCTTCACGTGCTCCAGCGTGGGCGCTTTGCTCCAGTCCACGCTCTCAGTCCTCCAGAATGGCCACCGGCCGGACCCAGCCGGCGCTGGCCCCCTCGATCTTGATGGGGAAGCAGGCCACCTTGAAGCCCGTGGCGGGCAGCAGGTCCAGGTTGGTCACCTTCTCCATATGGCAATAGCCCCGGTCGATGCCGGCAAAATGCCCTTCCCAGATAATGTTCTTGTCATGGGTGCGGGCAAACTCCTCGGTCACCAGGGGCAGGGGACGGTCCCAGCTCCAGGCGTCGGTGCCTGTGATGCGCACCCCCCGCTCGGTGAGGTAGTTGGTGGCCTCCCGGCTCATACCGCAGCCCTTGACCATGTACTCCTCGCTGTTTGCAAAGGGCGCTGCCCCAGACTGGATCAGCACGATGTCCAGCGGCTGCAGGGTATGGCCGATCTCCTGGAGCTTGGCCTCCACATCGGCGGCCATGATCCGGTAGCCGTCCCCCTTGTCGGAGAAGTCCAGCTTCACCCCGCGGGAGAAGCACCACTCCAGCGGGATCTCGTCAATGGTCCAGGCCCGCTCCCCGCCGTTCATGGTGGGGTGATAGTGCCAGGGTGCGTCCAGATGGGTGCCGCTGTGAGTGCCCAGGAACACCCCTTCAAAGGCCCAGCCCAGACCGTCGGGCAGGTCGGCCGCCGTGGCGGAGGGGTAGAAGGAGAGCATGTTGTCCCGGCCGGCCACATGGTCGGAGTAGACGATGGTGGGCCGCTGGGCGGGGGGATCGTTGGGGGCGTTGTTGCGCAAAAGAGAACTGAGATCGATCAGTTTCACGGGTTCCACTCCTTTGTTGATGAATTACAGAAAAGTGAATTTGAGAAAAAGGAACGCGGTTGCATATTAATTTAGGACCATATTATCACATAGAAATGTGCTTTGCAAGACGTAAAAACAAAATATTAGAAAAAACTATTGACAACGGCCGTGAAATCGGATAGCTTAATTTCAGACAATATAATGTGTGAACGGAGGTCCTATCCATGCAGCCCAGACAGCTTACTACCCCACAGGAGGCCGTGGCCCGCATCCGGGACGGCGCCATCGTCTCCTTCAACGGCATCGGCATGATCGGCCTGGCCGAGCAGTTCTTCCTGGCGGCCGAGGCGCGCTTCCTCAGCGAGGGACACCCCAGAAACCTCACCCTCTACTCCGCCTGCGGCCTGGGCGGAAGCGGCGAGAACGCCTACATCACCCGTCTGGCTCACCCGGGCATGGTCTCCAGGGCCATCGTGGGCTATATCGCCCCTTACGCCGTCTTCGCCCCCGCCATCCTCAGCGGGGAGATGGAGGGCTACAACCTGCCCCAGGGCATCATCTCCACCAACTACCGTGCCGCCGCCGCCCGCCGGCCCGGCTTCTTGTCCAAGGTGGGACTGCACACCTCGGCAGATCCCCGGCAGCAGGGCTGTGCCCTCAATGACCGCTCAAGGGAAAAGCTGGTGGAGCTGCGGGAGGTGGACGGGGAGGAGTACCTCTTCTACCGCACCGTTTACCCCGATGTGTGCGTCCTCCGGGGCACCACTGCCGACCCGGGCGGCAACATTACCTTTGAAAAGGAAGTCAACGTCTCCGACTCCCTCTCCCTGGCCATGGCCGTCCACAACAACGGCGGCCTCGTCATGGTCCAGGTGGAGCGCCTCTCTGCAGTCCCGGCCGACCCCAAGGACGTGCGGGTGCCCGGTGCCCTGGTGGACTGCATCTGGCTCTCCCCCGATCAGTGGCAGAGCAACCGCCCCGGCTACGACCCCTATCTCTCCGGCGAGTGCCGCGCTCCCGAGGAGATGGTGGAAAAAATGTGCCGGGACAACCTCACCCGGGACCGCGCTCCGGGCAAGCCCCTCACCCTGGCCGAGCGGGTCATCGCCCGGCGGGCCGCCCTGGAGCTCAAGGATTCCTACCTCATCAACCTGGGCATCGGCACCCCCATGCTGGCCGCCTCTGAGGCCAGGGACATGGGCATCCTCACCCCCCGGCACCACGTCTCCATCGAGACCGGCGTCATGGGCGGCGTACCCGTGCCCGACGCCTTCGGCGCCGTCATCAATGCCGACGCTATCTACGACATGGCCGCCCAGTTCGACCTCTACGAGGGCGGCGGCCTGGACGCCAGCTTTGTGGGCGCTTTGGAGATCGACCGGAAGGGCAACGTCAACGTCTCGGCCAAGGGGCAGCTCCTCATGGGCGTGGGCGGCTTCAACCACGTCACCCAGGGGGCGAAGAAGATCGTGGTCTGCTCCAAGTTCCGCCAGGGTTCCGGCTACGCCGTGGAAAACGGCCGTATCTCCGTCTTGGAGGGCAAGGGCAGCAAATTCGTGGAGGAGGTGGAGCGCATCTCCCTCAACGCCCCCTACTTCCGCTCCCTGGGCAAGCGCATCCTCTATGTCACCGAGCGGGCGGTCTTTGAACTGGAGGACGAGGGACTGCTCATCACCGAGGTGGCCCCCGGCCTGCACCCCTACTTCTTCGTCCAGGCCCAGCTGCCCTTCCCGGTCCGCGTCCACCCCAGGGTGCGCAACATGCCTGAGATCTGCTTCAAACCCATCCAGAAGGCCATGAAGCCATGACCCCTTACATCTCCCTGGGGAACAGGGCCAAGGGCGTGGTCATCCTGGGCGCGGGGGCCATGTTCTTCTACAATCTCCTTTTCGCCTTCACCATGCCTGTGGTGCTCCCGTCCTTGCTGGAGCGCTATGGGGTCATGGAGCACTACGCCCTCTTAAACGGCCTAAACTCCCTCATCTCCTGCGTGGTCACGCCCCTGGGCGGCAAGCTGGGCGACCGCTTCGGCCGCCGCCGCCTGGCCATTGCCGCCTCGGCCGTGCGCCTGGGGCTCATGCTCTGCTGCGCCGTGCCCACCAGCGGAGGGGTGTTCTTTGCCCTTTACCTCACCGGAAACCTGGCCGGCGGGCTCCTCAATTCCATCCCCTACGCCATCCTGGGCGACGTCACCGACCTGCGGGAGCGCCCCAAGTGGTTCGGCGTGTTCGGCACCGTCAACGGCGTGGCCCTTCTGGCCGGGCTGCTGGGGGGCGGCGTCATTGTGGACTTCCTGGGGCCCTTTGCCGCCTTCCTCTTCTTCGCCCCCTTCGGGGCCCTCTCCCTCGTCTGCCTGGCGACCTGCTACCCCAACAAGACCACGGGCAGCGGCGGCGGACTGGACCGCGCAGGCATGGTGCTGCTGGCCCTGGGCCTGGCTGCCATCCTGACCTGGTGCAATTTCGGCGGCGTGGCCTTCCCGCGTATCTCTCCGTTGGGGATCACCCTGCTGGTGGTGGGCGCGGCGCTGCTCTTCCTGCTGGTGCGCCATGAGGGCAGAGCGGCCGATCCCATCTTCGACCCCCGCTTCTTCCGCAACAAGAGCTTCCTCCTCTCCGCGGCCACCTATCTGCTCATCGGACCTATGGTGTGCCTGTGCTCCAGCACTCTCACCATGTACGGGCAAGTGGGCCTGGGACTCTCCGCCACCGTGAGCGGTACCCTGGCCTTGCCCAAGAACATTATTTTCTTTGTCCTGCCCACCTTCCTGGGGGCGTGGATCGCCAAAGACAGGCGGCGCTTCAAACCCATTTTCCTCCTGTGCGGCGGCTGCATCGCACTGGCAAGCCTTCTGTGCTGCTTCTGGGATACGCAGACCAGCGTTCTCACCATCTACGCCGTCATGGTCATCTTCGGCGTGGGTACCAGCTGCCAGAGTGTGATCATTCAGCCCTATATGCACGCTGCCGTAGCCAGCGAGGACCTGGGCAGTGCCACCGCTGTGCTGCAATTTGCAAACTCCATGGGCAACGTGATCTTTACCTCCGCGTACAGCATCCTCTATAACGCCCGCTATCTCGCCGCCACCGCCCCCGGCGGCGCGGGAGAGGCGGTGGCCATCGCCCAGGCCTTCTCCGGCGTGGCCGTGGTAAGTGCCGTGGCCGGCGTGGGTATTATGGCCGCCACGCTTCTCCTCATGCCAAGACGCCAGACGGCGAAGGTTCGGGCATGACCGGGTAACTTCTAAAACGCTGCTGAAGATGAAAGACGCAGAAAAGCTCCGGCCACCGTGGTGGCCGGAGCTTTTTGTTTGGAAAGGACAGTCAGGAGACCTTGCCTGTCAGGTGAGCCAGGAGACCTTCGCAGCCGGAGAGCACATCGCTCCAGGTGGCCTCAAAATTTCCCGTATACCAGGGATCAGCCACCTCCTCGTCGGGACGGCCGGCGTGGGAGAGCAGCAGGGAGAATTTCCCCTCCGGGTCACCCCCGCAGATACGCGCCATTCCGCTGAGATTGGAGTGGTCCATGGCGATGAGCAGGTCGTAAAGGTCATAGTCTTCCCGGGTCAGCCGTCGGGCCCGCTTGCCTGCGCAGTGGATTCCGTGGCGGGAGAGCTCCCGGGCCGCGGGAGGATAGACCGGATTGCCCAGCTCCTCGCTGCTTACCGCCGCCGAAGCGATCTCAAACTCACCGGACAGCCCCGCCTTGGACACCAGGTCCTTCATGACGAATTCCGCCATGGGGCTGCGGCAGATATTGCCGTGGCACACAAAAAGTATTTTGGCCATCTTTTTTATAACTCCTCACAAGTCCTGTCTTTCTTCTCAAACGCTTGATATTACAGGGTTTTTCGTACTTTTCATGTAGCCTGAGCTTTCGCTTGTTTTGGAGATGCCTTCTCGAATCTTCTCGGGATCTTCTATGTTTTGCAATGCTGGGAAAGAAATCCGCTTTACCAACGGACAGCTTTCAGCGTTCGCCACACGCGGACACTTCTTTAGCTATCAGGAAATAACGGGTGCCCCTTTCTGTTTTTGCTCTTCTCATAAGCACTTGCATTATTTCTAAAGCAGTAGCACAATGTTATCCATAGATAGCAACCATAAAAATACGATATAAGTGAAACGGTTTTCATCCGTTTCACAAAGAAAGGTAAAGGTGCGCTATGGATACAGCACAGTTCGTCTTAAACAAAGAATTGCTGGAAGCGGCAAAAGGGTGTGACCTAATCAAGGTTGAAGAGTTGCTCAGGCGGGGAGCAGACCCGTTGGGTAGTCCAGATGCAAATGAGCAGCATGCATACATCCTGAGCGAGCTATTCTATTCTTCGGCAGATGACGAAAAAATGGCTGATGCGATGCCGGAGTTGCTTCGCCTGTTTTTTGCATACGGGATGGATATCACAGCCAGAAACATTCCGGATGATGACGAAAACAACATCAACCCGTTATGGGACTTGGCGTTTGTCAATACCGAAGGTGGCCTGAAAATACTTCATGTCCTTCTTGAGCATGGGTTGGACTGCCATTCCGCAGAGATCCTCGTCGAGCACATCTTCGTCGATATGGAACTATGTGACGGCTGTAAGATTGATGATGAATGGTGGAGGGAGAGCTGGAGCTGCTCCCTAAAAATGGTCATGCTTGTCGCATCTTATCCGCATATCCTTGAGAACAGCACATATATTGCAGATTGCATTTCACTGGCGGAAAACGATGCAGCCAGACTAAGCTGTTTTCGAGACTGGGATCATTTTGCCTACCAGATCGATTTGAGTACATGCGACAATATACCGCATGGCCTGCGCAGCGCAACCGTGCGAATAAAAGATACAGAAACGGGCGAGACCGTCTGGACAATGACCGTCTGAGAGAAATGGTGCTCATGGCGAAGTATTTAATATCGCGGCTGCATGATTCTTGCTTTGTGGGCAAGTGTGATTCTCCAAAAATGTTGGTAAATCGTTGCTGAAACCGAGGCCGAAACACAGAAAAAGCTTGATTTACAAGCATTTTTTCATATCCGGTCGATCCTGCCGTGGCAGACGAACAGGCGCCGCTTCATACCGCCTTCACGCTCCATAGCCGTTGGGATGGGCGCTGTGCCACCGCCAGGCGGAGGCGATGACATCCTCCACATCGGGATGCTTGGGCTCCCAGCCCAGGACCTCCTTGGCTTTGCGGCTGGAGGCCACCAGGGTGGCCGGGTCACCGGCGCGGCGGGGAGCCTCCTCCACGGGGATCTCCGCGCCCGTCACGCGGCGGGCCGCCTCAATGATCTCCCGGTTGGAAAAGCCCTGGCCGTTGCCAAGGTTGAAGGCCGTGGACGGATTGCCCGCGCGCAGATAGTCCAGAGCCAGGAAATGGGCGTCGATCAGGTCCTCCACATGGATATAGTCCCGGATGCAGGTGCCGTCCCGGGTGGGATAGTCGGTGCCGAAAAGCTTGAGAGAGGGCACCTTTCCCTGGGCCGCCTTGAGGATCATGGGGATGAGATGGGTCTCGGGCCGGTGGTCCTCGCCGATGCTCCCGTCCCGCCAGGCCCCCGCCACGTTGAAGTACCGCAGCGGCACAAAACGCAGGCCGTGGGCCCGGTCAGACCACTTGAGCATGGACTCCACGATGCGCTTGCTTTCGCCGTACGGATTGGTGGGGTTCTGGGGATGGACCTCGTCAATGGGGGTGTACTCCGGCTCCCCGTAGGTGGCCGCCGTGGAGGAAAAGACCAGGTAGGGTACCTCGTGGGCTACCATGGACTCCATCAGGGTCAGGCCGCCGACCACATTGTTGCGGAAGTACTTCTCCGGCAGGTTCACGCTCTCACCCACCAGGGAGAAGGCCGCGAAATGGATCACCGCGTCGATATGCTCCCGCTCAAAGAGCTGGTCCAGAAAGGCGCGGTTGGACACATCGCCCTCGTAGAAACGCCCGCCCTTCAGGGCTTCCTTGTGGCCGGTGACCAGATTGTCCGCTACCACCACGTCCTCGCCCCGCTCCAGCAGGGCGGCCACACAGTGAGATCCGATATAACCGGCGCCGCCGGTGACAAGAATCGACATACAGTTGACCTCCAGTCATATGCCTCCGGCGTCGCTGCCGCCGGAAAATGGTTGGGACAAGCCTATTATATCCGCTCCGGCCCTCAGCGTCAATCAGACTTCCCAGCTCGACGGTACGACAGGGGGGAGAGCAGGGCAATGGCATCCTGGGGACAGGCCGCGCGGCATTTGCCGCAGCGGATGCACTGGGTGGTGTTGGGCTGGCGGTAGACCGGCAGGTCCATGGGGCAGGCAGCCTGACAGCTGCCGCAGCGGGTGCATTTGTCCTCCCGAATGGCATAGCGGCACAGGGCCACCGGATTGAAGAGCCCGTACACCGCCCCCAGCGGGCACAGATACCGGCAGAAGGGCCGCCAGAGCACCACCGAGAGCAGCACCACAGCCGCCAGCAGGGCCCCCTTCCAGGCAAATAGCCAGGACAGAGCGGAGCGTAGGGCGGGATTGGATGCCACCAGTGGGATGCCGCCCAGCAGGGTGCCGGAGGGGCAAATGTACTTGCAAAACCACGGCTGGCCCTGGCCTACCACGTCCAGTACCGTCAGCGGCAGCAGGATCACAAAGAGGACAAGCAGGACGTATTTCAAAGCCCGCAGGCCCCGCTCTCCGGGCAGGACGCGCCACTTGCGGGGGAAGGGTATCTTGTGGAGTAGGTCCTGGACCAGACCGAAGGGGCACAGCCACCCGCACACAAAGCGGCCCAGCACCGCCCCGAACAAGAGCAGAAAGCCGGCCACATAAAAGGAAAAGGACCGGTCCCGGCCGGTGATCACCGCCTGAAAGGCGCCCAGCGGGCAGGAGCCCAGAGCGCCGGGGCAGGAGTAGCAGTTCAGGCCCGGCAGGCACAGGTATTTGCCCTCGCCCTTATAAATAGTCCCCTTGAGGAAGCCGGCGGCGTAGCCGTTGGTGAGGGCGGCAAAGGCCAGCTGCACCGCCGTACGCACCCGGCCCACCCGGTGCACCCACCGCCTATCCAAGGCCGATACACTCCATGCAGATGGTGACCGCCTTGCGCAGGACCTCGCCCGGCTCCCCCCGCCAGATTCCCAGGAGCAGGAACAGAATCCCCACGGAGAGCAGGACCACCGCGGGAGCGTTGGAACGGAGAAATTTCACGGCGCTACCTCCTCCAGCAGATCGTCCAGGATGGCCTGCCAGTCTTCCTTCTCCTTAGCCCCAAGATAGGTGTAGCCTACCTGCGTGCCCGTCTCATCCACAAAAAATGTGGTGGGCACCGAGGTGATCTGATAGAGCAGGGGATAGAGGTCGGACCCGGGAATGATATGGAGATAGTTTGCACCGGTTTGCTCCACGATGTCCTGGGCCAGGGAGAGCTGATCCTCATCCACCGCCCCCTCCGCATCCAGAACGTCAGAGACCAGACCGATGATCTGCACGCCCTTTTCCTCATACTCAGCTGCCAGCTCACCCAGATCGGGCATCTCCCCGATGCAGGGGGTGCAGAAGGTAGCCCAGACATTGACCATGGTGAGAGTGTGACCCTCCAGGACGGACTGGGTGATGTCATTGCCCTCCAGGTCCACGGCGGTGAAGGAGGAGAGCACCCCCGGCGTCTCCTCCTCCGGCGCGGAAGAAGAGGGCGAGGGGGACGGTGTGCCCGACGCGGCAGGGGAGGAACAGGCGGACAGAAGCAGGGTAAGACACAGCGCGAACAGTAGGGCAAGGCGTTTCATAGTGACCTCCAGACGGAAGATTTGCTCCATTATACCCGATGAAGGGCCAGATTTCCAGCGCCTCCCCGGGAAAAGAAAATTGGGGTGTGGCGACAGAAACTTTTGTTCCCCCAAGCATGTCCTTAGACACAGCTGATGAAGTCTTTCTCAACCAACTCATAATCGACCGACGATTGAAGCTGACCAACCTGGTCCTTCCAAGCGTCGATGTTTGTCCTCACTTTGCGGAAACCGAGGGATTCATAAACGTGCTGGGCCCTCGTGTTCTTCAAATTTGTGTCGAGCACGATTTTGGAATAGCCGTTTCTGAACAGCCATCCGATCAGCAGACTCAAGATTTTTCTGCCCACACCTCTGTTTTGACAATCGGTTTCGCAGATCTTGATGCCGATTTCGGCCGTGCCGGCCTCCACCTCGCGATAATTGCACTCGCCGATCAAACGGTCACCTTCCTGAATGACCATACAACCCTTTCCAAGCCCTTTGGCAACTTCGGCCTCGGTGGTCCCCACGCCATTGGGGAAGCCTGCGTGTGCCATCACGGTGCCATCGTTCCACCAAGCGGCCAGCTGTTTGGCGTCGGCAGCTTGGGCCTGACGAATGGTTAAGTTTTCGTATTGAATGTTTTGCATCTGTTTTCCTCCGGTTTAAGTGCTCCCCAAATCAAGTAAGAGGGGAGGGGGCTTTTTGCGCGTGGGCGTAAAGATATTGGGGCAGAGCGAAAAATTAGTGGTATGGACGCCGCTGCTTTTGTGGCTGCATTGAGACGCAACGCATAGCTTTTTACATAGGGTATTCCTTTAATTCATCCAAAAATTCTTGATAATCATTCTCAGACCAGTAAAAGGTAAGCTGCTCTTCGGTGTATTCTTCCGGAGAATATCGCATAAAGCGGGGCCCAATATCGTACTGAAATTTTTTTAAGACTGTCTCGGCAAATTCGCGGAAAAACATCCCGATGGCAGTAATGACATTGCCGTCCTCCACCACCGCTCTGTGCACAAAGTTCTCTTTCTGGATAAAGGGGAAGGTATCCGCCAGTTGCATGAAATACCCGGCGGTGAATTTCTTGCCATCCAGAATTCCGGCTTTAGACAACAGGGCGGGGGAGGAGGAAATTGCCGCAAATACAACGGGTGTATTTGCTCCGCTTTTCAGAAAATCGATCAAGGATTTGTCGAACAGGGCAGGCAGCGGATTGATAGTGCCGGGAAGGATGACACAATCATAATCCGTAATGTTTGCCTGTGCGGTTGTTTTGGTTGGGAGAACACGCAAGCCTTCTTCACTGCGGTACTCTTTGTTCTCGCTTGCGATGTAATCGACGGATTGGCCAAACCAGATGGTCAAAGCGGATGTCAGGCAGGTAATCTCTTGTAAAGAAAAGTCGGGGTATAACATGACGGCGAATTTTCTCATATCACGGCCTCCTTACCAGTAGGGCATTGCGTACAACGAATTTAGTGTAACAGATTTACAAAGGTAGCGCAAGAATATGGCGGTGCGGGTGCGGCTTTGCCATCTCCGAGCATTTCAATCAAAGGGGTGGAGGCGGCTCTTAGCCGCCGGAACCCAAAAAGAAGGACACGCCTAAGCGTGTCCTTCTTTTTGGTGACCCAGCGGGGACTCGAACCCCGGACCTTCGCCTTAAAAGGGCGTTGCTCTACCAACTGAGCTACTGGGTCAGCTTTATTTGTGCGCGCCGCATGGCCGGGCGCGGGAGAGAAGCGTGGCTGGGATGGCTGGACTCGAACCAGCGAATGCGGGAGTCAAAGTCCCGTGCCTTACCGCTTGGCTACACCCCAATATCCGAAAATCAAAAGCGAAGGGCCGGAGCGGACGCTCCGGCCCTCTCGCCTTGAGACGTATGGGGTGGGTGACGGGACTCGAACCCGCGACACTCGGAACCACAATCCGATGCTCTACCAACTGAACTACACCCACCATATAAGGGGAGAATGGGGAACAACCTGGCACGCCTGAAGTTTGGCCGACCAGTGAACTTGCCGGGGGCAAGTTCACCAGCCAAAGTCCCTTCCGAAGAAGGCAAAGCCTAATTCGCGTCAGGAGTGCCCAATGCCAGCGACTGCTGGGGTTGCATCCGGGAGAATTTCCGGATGAATGGCACGCCTGAAGTTTGAGGGTAGGACAACGTGCCAGGGGCACGTTGGACCCCTCAAAGTCCCTTCCGAAGAGGGCGAGCCGTTGGGCGATGCCCGATTCGCGACAGGGGAGGGAGTGCAGGATACCAAAATGCTACGTCCAAAGATGAGGCCAAAATACCTGGCACGCCTGAAGGGACTCGAACCCCTGACCCACTGCTTAGAAGGCAGTTGCTCTATCCACCTGAGCTACAGGCGCGTATGGAGCGGGTGATGGGAATCGAACCCACGCGACCAGCTTGGAAGGCTGGGA
>DVLB01000047.1 GCA_018715695.1 Candidatus Galloscillospira stercoripullorum | reverse complement strand
TGAGCTCAGCCGCAAGCACGAGAAGATCTACCCCATCGCCTCCCGCTGCGGCGTGTTCGCCAAGAGCGACATCCAGCCCATCCTCAACCAGGGCGGGCGGAAGGAGGAAGTGGCGGCCTCCATCTTCCAGGCGGTGGTGGATCAGACGGTGGCCGGTCTGACCCAGGGCCGGGAGCTCAAGGGCACCATCGTGTTCCTGGGCGGCCCCCTCCACTTCCTCATGGGCCTGCGAGAGCGCTTCGTGGAGACCCTGAAGCTGGACGAGGAGCACGCTATCTTCCCCGAGGACGGAGACTGCTTCGCCGGCATCGGTGCGGCCCTGTGCGCCTCGGACTACCCAGAGCAACCTTTTGACGACCTGCTCCGGCGGCTGGAGGAGAGCGTGGACGCCACCAACACCGTGGACACCATGCCGCCTCTTTTCACCGATAGGGCCGATTACGACGCCTTCCTGGAGCGGCATAACGCCAACCACCCGCCCAAGGCGGACATCCATACATACTCCGGTGACGCCTATCTGGGCATCGACGCCGGCTCCACCACCACCAAGATGGCCCTCATCGACCCCAAGGGCGGCCTGCTCTATACCTACTACCAGTCCAACCTGGGCAATCCCGTCTCGGTGGTGCTGGAGCAGCTGCGGGAGATCTACAAGCTCTGTGAGGGACGCATCACCATCAAGGGCAGCGCCGTCACCGGCTACGGGGAGGACCTGATCAAAAACGCCTTCTCCTGTGACCTGGGACTGGTGGAGACGGTGGCCCACTATAACGCCGCCGCCCACTTCAACCCCGACGTGGATTTCATCATCGACATCGGCGGCCAGGATATGAAGTGCTTCAAGATCCGGGGCGGCGCGGTGGATTCCATCATGCTCAACGAGGCCTGCTCCTCCGGCTGCGGCTCCTTCATTGAGACCTTTGCCAAGGCCCTGGGCTACTCCATCGCCGATTTCTCCAAGCTGGGCCTCTTCGCCCCCCATCCGGTGAACCTGGGTTCCCGGTGCACCGTGTTCATGAACTCCAGCGTCAAACAGGCCCAGAAGGACGGGGCCAGCGTGGAGGACATCTCGGCGGGCCTTTCCATCTCCATCGTGAAAAATGCCGTCTACAAGGTCATCCGGGCCGCCAGCGCCGACGACCTGGGCAAGCACATCGTGGTCCAGGGCGGCACCTTCCTCAACGATGCGGTGCTCCGGGCCTTCGAGCAGGAGCTGGGACGCAACGTGATCCGCCCCACCATCGCGGGCATCATGGGGGCCTTCGGCGCTGCCCTGGCCGCCCGGGACCTGGGGCTGGAGCGCAGCACCCTGCTGGGAGCGGAGGACCTGGTCTCCTTCACCCATACCGCCCGGCCCACCACCTGCAACCTGTGCACCAACCACTGCGCCCTCACCGTCAACCAGTTTGACGCTGGCCGGCGCTTCATTTCGGGCAACCGCTGCTCCCGGCCTCTGGGCAAGGAGAAGGTGGAGCAGCCCGACCTGATGACCTACAAGTACCGCAAGCTCCGCTCCATGGAGGGCAAGGGAGAGGGCACCGGCGTCCGCGGCCGCATGGGCATCCCCTTCGGCCTCAACATGTACGAGAACCTGCCCTTCTGGTACACCTTCTTCACCAAGCTCAACTTCGAGGTGGTCCTCTCGCCCGAGTCCTCCCGCAAGCTCTACCTCAAGGGCCAGCACACCATCCCTTCGGATACGGTCTGCTACCCGGCCAAGCTCCTCCACGGCCATGTGGAGGCCCTGGTGGAGGCGGGGGTGGACGCCATCTGGTACCCCTGCATGTCCTACAACAACGACGAGGGCATCGGCGACAACCACTTTAACTGCCCCGTGGTGGCCTACTACCCCGAGCTCCTGGCCGCCAACGTGCCCGCCCTGAAAGAGACGAAGTTCCTCAACCCCTATGTGGGCCTCTGGCGGCATAAGGATTTTGAAAAGCGCATAGCAAAGCTCATGGCCGAGGAGTTCTCCATCCCCAAACAGGAGACCCGCGCGGCGGCTGAGGCGGCCTACAAGGCCTATGGGGAATATGTCCGGGACCTGCGGGAGACCGGAAAGAAGTATATCGACTACGCCCGGGCCGAGGGCCTCAACATCGCGGTGGTCTGCGGCCGACCCTACCACATCGATCCGGAGATCAATCACGGTATCAATGACCTTATCACCTCCTTCGGCTTTGTGCTCATCACCGAGGACGCCCTGAGCTATCTGGAGGGCTACGAGCCCCGGAAGGTGCTCAACCAGTGGACCTTCCAGAGCCGGATGTATAACGCCGCCCGGTATGTCTGCACCCAGGAGGATATGCAGGTCATCCAGCTGGTGAGCTTTGGCTGCGGTACCGACGCCATCACCACCGACGAGATGCGCTCCGTCCTGGAGAGGGGCGGCAAGCTCTACACCCAGCTGAAGATCGACGACATCAATAACCTGGGGGCCGTGCGCATCCGCATCCGCTCCCTCATGGCGGCCATGGACGCCCGCAAGACCAGAGGGTGACCCCTGGCATCCCATACCCAAACGGAAAGGAATCCTGACCTATGGCAGAACTTGTCTACGACAGTACCGGGCGCCTGCTCTTCACCGAGGAGATGAAGAAGGAGTACACCCTTCTGGTGCCTCAGATGCTGCCCATGCACTTTGCCCTGCTGGTGCGCATCATGCAGACCGAGGGCTACAAGGTGGAGATGCTCAACACCTCCGGCAAGAGCATCCTGGACTACGGGCAGAAGTACGTCCATAACGACGCCTGCTTCCCCGCCATCCTGGTCATCGGCCAGCTGATCGACGCGGTGAAGAGCGGCAAGTACGATCCCCACAATGTGGCCCTGGTCATCACCCAGACCGGCGGCGGCTGCCGGGCCAGCAACTACATCCACATGCTGCGCAAGGCCCTGGAGAAGGCGGACCTGGCCTATGTGCCCGTCATTTCGGTGAATCTCTCCGGCCTGGAGAAGAACCCCGGCTTCAAGCTCTCCCTGGGCTTCATCCGCAAGGCGGTCTTCGCCGTGTTCTACGGGGACATCCTCATGAACATCGCAAACCAGGTCCGGCCCTACGAGGTCAATCCCGGGGACACCGACAGGGCCATTGAGGACTGCATGGACATGCTCCTCTCGGAGATGAACGCGGGCCGGGGCCTGCGCCACAAGCCTATGATCGCCAACTTCCACCGCATCATCGACCGCTTCAAGACCATCCCTGTCACTGGCGAGGAGAAGGTCCGGGTGGGCGTGGTGGGGGAGATCTACGTCAAGTACTCCCCCCTGGGCAACAACAACCTGGAGCAGTTCCTCCTCTCCGAGGGGGCAGAGCCGGTGGTGCCCGGCCTTGCCGACTTCGTGATCTTCAAGATCTTCAACCGGGACGTGGATGTGGACATCTATGGCGGTCCCTGGATCAAGCAGGCGGTGTGCCGGGTGTTCGCCGGATATATCAAGCGCAAGCAGCGGGCCATGATCGACGCCCTCAAGAGCTCCGGCCGCTTCCGCGCCCCTGGCGACTTCGACGAGCTGCACAGCTATATCAAGGGCTACCTGGGGGACGGCAACAAGATGGGGGAGGGCTGGCTCCTCACCGCCGAGATGCTGGAGCTCATCCGCACCGGCGTGCCCAACATCGTCTGCACCCAGCCCTTCGGGTGCCTGCCCAACCACATCGTGGGCAAGGGCATGATCCGTAAGCTCAAGGACGACTACCCCTGGAGCAATATCGTGGCCATCGACTACGACCCCGGCGCCACCAAGATCAACCAGGAAAACCGCATCAAGCTCATGCTGGCCAACGCCCGGGGCCTTGCCAAGCAGAAAGAGGCCGCCGGGGAGGCGGAGGAGCGCCAGGCGGCCCCTGCCGCGAGGTGAGAGATCCATGGAACTGAGGGATCGGCCCGGCCTTGAGATCGTGGAGGCCTCCACGCAGGAGCATTTCAGAGCCATGAGCCTCATCCACGCCCAGGGCTGGCGCGCAGCCTACCGGGACGCGGTCCCGGCGGACTGGATGGCAGAGCATATCACCGATGACCGCTGGGTGGAGACCTTCCGGGACTACGCCGAGAGGCCCCGCTTCCACTGTTTTCTCCTCCTGGATGAGGGTAAGCCGGTCTCCTGCATCACCTGCGGGCCCGCCCGCATCGGGGAGCAGAACCACGGCGGCGGTATGCTCATTCAGTTTGACGCCTCAGGCTATGAAGGGTGGGGGGAGGTTATCTCCTTTTACACCATGCCCGGTGAGACGGGAAAGGGCTACGGCGCCCTGCTCATGGACCATTGCCTCTCGCAGCTGCGCGCCGACGGGTTCCGGCAAGCCTATCTTTTTGTCCTCCGGGAGAACGAGGGGGCCAGGCGGTTTTATGCCGCCCACGGCTTTGCCTGGGACGGTACCCACCAGGACATCCCCTTCCCGCCGGACACGGTGTGCGTAGACCTGCGGTATGTGAAAGACCTGGGCTGAGAAAACCCTCACAAACGCCCCTGATCCTCCATAGAATGGAGGGAAAAGGGGGGAGGAGCATGGAAAACCGCATGAGCGGGGGCGGCACGTCCCTTTTGCTTCTGGCTACCCTGGTCTCCATCCAGCTCTCCCAAGGGCGCACGGCGGACGAAACCGACCAACTGGGTACCTTCTTTGCGGCAGTGGGGAGCAATTTGGCCCTTCTTGCCGCCTCCCAGCTGCCCCCCCAGCGACCTGCCTATATGAATGAAAAAAGCGCCCCCTGTCCCATGCGGGACAGGGGGCGCTTAGAGCTGTCGAAAAAGGCCAACGGCCTTTTTCGACAAGAGGCTGCATGACGGATAGGGTTCGATTTCTTACGAAATTGTCACCCCATCCGTCATGGGAAGTGTCATTTCCGAGGCCGCAGCGTAAAGAAAATGTGCCGGTGGCACATTTTTAGCGTAGGCCGCAGCGGCTATGCCGCGAGGAGGGAGTTTTAGGTCCCCGGAAATGACAGATTTTGATTTTATTCCGCCGCGTGCGCACGACGGAACTTAAGCGAGGCTTCCCTGCGGGAGAGTTTTTTGACAAACTGAGACGCCCCCTGTCCCATGCGGGACAGGGGGCGCTTTGCGATTTAGATGGCCTCAATACGCCTCGTGGAACCGGCGGGTAAACTCCTCCTGGAGGGCGGGACGGAAGTCGGGATGGGCCACCTGGATGAGGGCCCGGGCCCGCTGGCGCAGGGTGTAGCCCTTGAGGTGGGCCACGCCGTACTCGGTGACGATGTAGTCCACATCGTTGCGGCTGGTGGTGACCACTGCGCCCTCGTCCAGGATGGGCACGATCTTGGAGATGGTGCCCTTGGCGGCGGTGGAGGGGAAGGCCAGGATGGACCGGCCCCCCTTGCTCATGGCGGCTCCCCGGATGAAATCCACCTGGCCGCCGGTGCCCGAGATCTGCTTGTAGCCCACGCTCTCCGAGCAGACCTGGCCCATCAGGTCCACCTGCACACAGGAGTTGATGGAGACCATGTTGTCATTGCGGGCAATGACGGCAGGGTGGTTGACATAATCCACCGGACGCAGTTCCACGTCGCTGTTGTGGTCCACATAGTCGTACAGGCGCTTGGTGCCCATGAGGAAGGCCACCACGCTCTTGCCGGGATGGAGGGTCTTAGCTCGGTTGGTGACCACGCCGGCCTCGATGAGGTCCACCACGCCGTCGGAGAACATTTCGGAGTGGATGCCCAGGTCCTTCTTATCCCCCAGGAAGCGGAGCACGGCGTCGGGGATGGCGCCAATGCCCAGCTGGAGCGTGTCGCCGTCCCTGACCAGGCTGGCCACGTTCTTGCCGATGGCCTCTTCCACGGGGCCGATCTTGGGGGGCGCCAGCTCCAGAATGGGCTCGTCACAGGGGACGAAGCAGGAGATCTTCTCCACGGGAACGGTGGACTGCCCGCAGGTGAAGGGCATATTCCGGTTGACCTGGGCGATGACGGTCCTGGCTTTCATGACGGCCTCGTAGGTGTAATCCACCGAGATACCCAGGGAGCACTGGCCGTTCTCGTCAGGCGGGGTGACTTGGATCAGAGCCACGTCCACCGGCAGGGTGGAGGAGAAGAGACCGGGGATCTCAAAGAAGAAGCTGGGAGTGAAGTCGCCCCGGCCCTGGGCGATGGCGTCCCGGGTGGGGCCGCCCAGGAAGAGGGCGTTGTGGCGGAAGTGGCGCTCCATGCCCGGGGCGCAGTAGGCCGCCTTGCCCATGGCCACCAGGTGGACGATCTCCACGTTTGCATAGGCCTGGGCGTTTGCCACCATGGCGTCGATGACGTGGCCGGGCTCGCCGCAGGCGTGGCCCACCACCACCCGGTCGCCGGAGCGGATCTGTTTGACCGCCTCTTGGGCGGACATGGTGTGCTGTTCATAGTAGGTTTTCCAGCTCATGGGGATACCTCCTCCAGAAATTCGCGCAGAAATTCCTCCGCGGCCTTCAAATCGCCGCTGCCGCAGATATGGAAGGGCCGGCCCTCCAGACCGGTGAGGTCGGCGCAGCGGGCGCTGCAGCCGCACACCACCAGCAGGATGTCCCTGGGCTCTTCCGGCCGGGCGTGGGAGAAGGAGAGGCGGGGGAAGGCGGCGGCGAGCTGCTGCACGAGGGCCACCCGGTCGTACCGAGGGTTGCAGCCGCCGCAGTACTTGACGCCGACGGTGGGCCGCTCATCCATGGTTCAAAATGGCCCTGGCCTGGGCGAGCAGGCTATCGCTGACCTTCTGCACCAGGACCACCTGCTTTACCTCCCGCAGAGCGGAGCAGACCTCCTCCTCCACCAGCTGCTCGGTGGTGAGGGTGGCGGAAGGGCAGCCGGAGCACTGGCCCAGGAAACGGAAGCGCAGTACGCCGTCTTCAAAGCTGAGCACTTCGATATCCCCGCCGTGGAGACGGAGGGTGGGGCGGACCTTTTCGTCCAGAACCCGTTCGATCTTATCCAGCACGAGAGCGACCACCTTTCGGAAAAATGGGGGCTCTGCGGGGCCGAAGGACCCCGCAGAGCCAGAGGGGGGGAAAGAATCACGGAACGTGGGGCTGGGATTACTCCTTGATGTGAGCCAGATTCTTGGCCAGTTCTTTCTTCATGGCCAGGTTGCCCTGACGGGCGATCATGATGCGCTGAGCCTGGGGAGAGCCGGCGCCGTGCATGGACTCGGTGCGGTAGCCCACGGCGGCGGTGCCCAGGGACAGGTTCTCGATGAGGCGCAGGATGCGCAGGCGATTCTCGGTGGACACGCCGCTGACACCCTTGAGGTACTTCTCGATGACGGGGCCCAGGGTGGGATCGCGGAAGTCGGCCTCGCTGGGGGCGGTGACCATCAGACCGCCGGCAATGTCCTCGGCCAGCCGGACGATCTCATAGGGGAAGCGGGTGACGTTCTGCTTGCAGACGTTGGCCAGCAGCAGGTCGATCATGTAGTTGCCGCTCTCGGTGGGATGGCCCTCGGCAGAGCAGGCGATGCCGCAGCAGTAGAGGGTCTCGTTGAGGTGGGTCATCTCGATGAGCTTATCCTTCACATGGCTGGCCTTGGCGGCGCCGTTATAGTCGGCGGCCACGGCGGCGGCGCCGATGAGCACGTCGCCCACGCCCACCTTGCACCCGCCATAGCTCTGGCGGTGATAGCCGGCGAAACGCTCCACCATCATGCCGGCGAACTCGCTCTCGCCGCACAGGAAGATGCGGTCGTTAGGCACAAAGACGTTGTCAAAGATGGTCAGGGCCTCCACGCCGCCGAACTCGCTGTTGCCCACGTCCATCTCGCTGCCTTCCATCTTGCGGGTGTCGCAGCTCTGGCGGCCGATGATCATGGTGATGCCCGGAGTGTCCATGGGGACGGCGAAGGACACGGCGTAGTCGGAATCCTCGGGGCCCATGGAGATGGTGGGCATGACGATGACTTCATGGCTGTTGAGCACGCCGGTCTGGTGGGCCTTGGCGCCCCGTACCACGATGCCGTCGGCGCGGCGCTCCACGATGTGCAGGAACAGGTCGGGGTCTTCCTGGGCGTGGGGGGCTTTGGAGCGGTCGCCCTTGGGATCGGTCATGGCGCCGTCCACGGTCAGGTCATTGTCCTGGACGTACATCATGAACTTTTTGAAATTCTCATGGTAGTGGGTGCCGTGGGCCTTGTCGGTCTCGAAGGTGGTGGAGAACACGGCGTTGAAGGCGTCCATACCCACGCAGCGCTGGAAGCAGGCGGCGGTCTTCTGGCCCAGCAGGCGCTGCATCTTGACCTTCTTGATGAGGTCGCCGGTGGACTGGTGGATGTGGGTGAAGCGGTTGATGCGCTTACCGGTGTAGGGGGAGATGACGGTCATCAGGTCCTCGTACTCGGGCATCTGGGCCAGGTCGTAGGTCATGCGCACGCTATTGAGGGAGGGACGGAGGATGGGATCGTCCACGGGGCAGTCCACTTTTTTGCCGAACATGTAGACGTTCATCTTCATTTTGCGGATGGATTCGATGTACTGTTCACCGGTCATGAGTGCCATGATGATGACTTCCTTTCCATATTTCAATATTGAATCAAGCCAAAAAGCGGGATATCAAATGCTGACCACCATGTGGGAGATGGTGAAGGTGAGGGTGACCAGAGCGGCCAGTACGCCGCCCACCCAGGCATTGCCGGTCTTCTTGTGGAGCACGCGGATGCCGACGGCGGACAGGGGCAGGATGAACAGCAGGCCGAAGCACATGATGCCGGCCAGGGCGGTGGGATAGGCGAAGCCGTTGGCGGCGATCCACTCGGCGGTGGTGGAGCCGGGAATGTAGGGGATGCCCCGCACGCCGGTGGCGAAGAGGGTGCCGTAGTCATAGCCGAACATCACGGCCAGGCCGCCACAGGAGGCCACGATGATGAGGACGTAGTTGACCCAGGCGGGGGCGTTGTTGATGCGGGTGAAGGAGTTGTAGATCACGCTCACCAGCAGGAAGAAGAACAGCCACACGGGCAGGTACTTGAAGAAGGCGATCCAGTGCTCGGCGTTCATGGGCATGATGTTGAACTTGAAGAAGGAGAAGTAGGTGCCGGAGAAGGCGTGGCACAGATAGACCACAGCGTAGATGGCGGCGAAGGAAATAACGGCCAGCACCACGCTCTTGACAAACTGCATGATGGGCAGCTTGAGACCGGTCTCCTCCCAGCCGCAGCCGGCCTTCTTGGCGATGAGCAGGAACACCAGCACATACACCACCAGCAAAATGACGCCGATGACGATGTTGAAGAGCATCAGGGAGTTGACGGGGGCCATGTTGAAGAAGTCGTTGGGCATGAACTTGGTGACGAACATGAACCACTGGGGCTGCATGTAATAGGGGTAGCCGATGAGCCAGTAGTAGAGCAGGGGGGCAGGCAGCAGACAGACGATGTAGATGATGGCGTAACGGATGCCGTGCTTGGCGTTGTCCACGGTGGTGATGCTCTTGGGCTCGGTGCGCTTGAGCGTGGCGAAGAAGGGCACGTGGAGCAGAGCCAGGGCCAGCGCCACGAAGGCCACCAGGGTGGCCACGAGGCCGATGAGGCCGCAGGCGGCCCGGCCGTGCCAGACCTGGTCGGTGGGAGCAAGCTCGGTGACGCCGCCCTTGAGGGTGATGTCCAGGAAGTCGATCCCGTAGCTGATGGCGGTCTCGTCGTAGTAGGTGTCGGAGTGGGTGCCGTCAAAGTCATAGGCGGCGCGGATGGGCACCATGGTCAGAGCGGCGGAAGCGGCGGCGGTGACGGCCTCCTCCCGGCTCAGGGGGGTGGCGGAGGTGTCGCCGTACATGAAGTAGGTGCCGGAGGGGACGTTGGTGACGCCGCCGGTGCCGTAGGCGAACTTGAAGCTGGTGGTGTACTCCTTGGCGTCGGACACGCCCCAGAGGAACTCGGTGAACTCGTCATACCAGCCCTGGATGGTGCAGATGTTGACCGGGGCGGCATAGAGGGGGAAGACGCCGTTTTCGGCGGTGACGCCGATGTAGGTCAGGTCGTTGATGTTGCGCACGTTGTAGTTATAGCCGGTGAGGACCATGGAGCCGGGCAGCACGATACCGGAGGACATGGCACTCATGTAGGCGGCGCCGGCGGCGGTGGCCTCATCCATGCCGGCGGTGAGGTTCTCGGTATAGGCGGCGGTGTAGGCGGCCTGCCACTTGGTGTAGGCCAGGTAGGCGCCCTCCTGGATGGCGGCGGTGCCCATGGAGTGGCCCAGCATGCCGATCTTGGTCAGGTCCACGAAGTCGTACTTGGCAAACTCCTGCAGGGCCGAGTAGGTGCCCAGGTCCGGAGCATAGTTGAGGACACTGCCCATCTCCACCTGACTGTACCCGTCGGGGGGCAGGGTGGAGTCACCGTGGCCGTAGAGGTCCAGGGCCATGACCACATAGCCCCGGCGGGAGAGCTCAATGGCGTTGGGCTCCATGGCGTCCAGAGAGGCGGTGTAGCCGTGGCAGAGCACCACCGCGGGGGCGGGAGTCTCGGCGGTGGCGGTCTCGGGGATGTAGAGCTTGGCGTGGCTCTCGGCGCCCACGTCGGTGGTGAAGGTGATATCCTGGATGGTAACCGAGCCGCCGCTGGTGGCGATGCTCTTGCCCACCGCGGAGGAGATGATCATCGCCAGCAGGGCGATGACAAGGACGATGACGGATGCACGGACACGGAAGCGGGCTTTGGTCTCCGGCGTTCTGATCTGTTGTTCCATAGTAACCTCCTTAATTCCTCTTTGCGTTGTTCGCGTGGACCTTGGGGGTGCTGCCTATATGTAAGAGCAAATCCCATGCCAAAAACCGACACGGGCGATAAAAAGCAGAGGAAAGCCTTGGGGCGCAAGGAGTTGTGAGAGACGGCGGAAACGCGGTTCCCCTCCTTGCTTGTTGCGAATTTGCAACAGATGGGGAGGGGAACAGGAAAAAAGCAGGCAAACCGCCGGGCGAGGGGCGGCTGTCTGGTGATTCAAATATGCAACGTGTTTTATTTTTGCAACATCCGCGCGGCCTCATATTTTCTGCGCTTGCGCACGAAGGTGGAGGGGTCCATGCCCAGGCTGGCGGCGGCGGCGCGGACGTTGCCGTATTTTTCGTAAGCACGGGTCATGAACTGGAGCTCGAACTGCTCGGTGAGAGCCTTGAGGTCCACAGGCTCGTCCACGGTAGGGGCGGAGATGGTGGGGGTCCAGGGACGGTGGAAGGGCAGGTCGGCGGCCTCGATGAGGTCGTCGCCGCTCATGATGACCATGCGCTCCACCACGTTGCGCAGCTCCCGCACGTTGCCCGGCCAGGAATAGTCCAGCATGGCCTGGAGGGCGGAGGAGCTGAAGCGCTTTTGCAGGCCGTACTTTTTGTTCAGGTCGGAGAGGAAGCTGCGGGCAAAGGGGAGAATGTCGTCCCGCCGCTCCCGCAGGGGCGGGATGGTGATGGGTACCACGTTGAGCCGGTAGAACAGGTCCTCCCGGAAGGTCTTGTCGGAGACCATCTGCTCCAGGTCCCGGTTGGTGGCGGCCAGGATGCGCACGTCCACGGGGGTGGGACTGGTGCCACCCACCCGGACCACCTGCTGCTCCTGGAGTACCCGCAGCAGCTTGACCTGCATGTCCAGGGGCAGCTCGCCGATCTCGTCCAGGAAGAGGGTGCCCTTGTGGGCTACCTCGAAAAGGCCCAGCTTGCCCTCCCGGCTGGCGCCGGTGAAGGCCCCCTTTTCGTAGCCGAATAGCTCGCTCTCCATCAGGTTGGGGGGGATGGCGCCGCAGTTGACGGTGATAAACTGCCCTTCCTTGCGGCTGGAATTTTTGTAGATGTATTTGGCGATCTTCTCCTTGCCCACGCCGGTCTCCCCCAGCAGGAGGACGGGGGTGTCCAGGGCGGCGACCCGGTCCACCAGGGCCAGGATCTCCAGCATGTGCCGATCCACGGCGATGAGGTCGGCGGAGGCCAGCACCTGCTGGCGGGCAAACTCGATCTCGGAGAAGTAGCGCTGGGAGAGCTCTTCGGTCCGGCGGTATTTTTCCTTGAGGTCGTAGAGCTCGGTCATGTCCCGCACGTTGGTGACCACCAGGGCGATGTTGCCCATCTCGTCAAAGACGGGCGTGGAGGCGATGAGAGCCCGGCGGCCGCTTTTGAAGGTCTGCTCCAGGGTGACGGGACGGCGCTTGCCCAGGGCGATGAGGGTGCCTGAGCGGTCTATGACCCCGGCGCGCTCCAAATCCCACATGGACTTGCCCAGCACGTCCTCGGCCTTGAGACCGGAGATGTCCAGATAGGCCTGGTTGACCCGGATGGTCACGGCCTGACCGTCGGTGATATAGATGCCGTCATAGGAGCTCTCGATGATCACGTCCAGCCGGTCATAGGCCTCCTGGAGGCTTCCGAACATGCCCCGGTGGGTGTGTCTGAGGTAGGTGGGCGTGCGCTCCGACATGGCCATCCCTCCTTTTTCTTCCTTTAGTATAGGGAAGGGAGGCAGCGGTGTCAAGGGAGGGGGTATGTAGGGCCCGGCGGCCCGGGCCCGGGGAGGATCAGAGCTTGCCGCTCTCGATGCGCTCACGCATGGACTGGAATACCGTGTCCTGGTCCGCGCACATGACCAGCACGATGGTGCCGTCGGACAGGGTCTCCAGTCTGGCGTTGGAGGCGATCTCGTACTGGTCGGCCAGGTAGAGCTCAAAGCTCTGCTTCTGCCGGTCGATGAAGCCCTGGAGCCCGGCACGCACCGCTTCGTCCTTTCCCTCGGCCGGGTAGACTGCGGCCACGCCGTAGGCCTGGACATTCATCATGGACGCGGACAGGGCGAAGGCGCTCAGGTCGCCCTGGGAGAGGCCCAGCAGCTCCAGCAGGGTCTCGTAGCCCTCATCCTCGGCGGTGATGATGGGCCGGTCGGCGTTCTCCTGGGACGAGCGGGCCCCTTCGATGGCGGCGCGGTAGAGCTCGGTGCGCTCCTGGGCGGTGAGCTGGGGCTGGTCGGTGCTGCCGCAGGCGGTGAGGGAAAAGAGCACTACCAGGGCGGAGAGGGTGATGGAAATGACGGATCTCATGGTAATTCCTCCTGATGATTGGTGTTTTGGGATGGGAGCTCAGGGAGTGCTTGTATTGCTGGCGGGGATTCCGGGGGGATGGCCTCCAGGATGAGACGCCCGTTTTGGGCCTCCAGTACCGCCGCTGCGCCCCGGGTCAGAGCGCCGGAGAGGAGCAGCTCGGCGGCCCGGTCCTCCACCTGGCTGCGCAGCACGCGGCGCAGGGGACGGGCGCCGTAGTCGGGGTGGAAGCCCTGGTCGGCCAGATGGTCCACGGCGGAGTCGGAAAAGCGCAGAGTCACGCCCAGGGCCTCCAGCCGCTTCCCCACGGCGGCGAGCATCTGCCGGGCGATGGTGCGCAGCTCGCTCCGCTCCAGCTGGCGGAACACGATGATCTCGTCCAGCCGGTTGAGAAACTCCGGCTTGAATACCCGACGGAGCTCCTCATTCACGGCGCTGCGCAGCTCTTCTGCCGAGCGGGTCTCGCCGCCGCTGAGAGCGCCGGAGAAGCCCAGCCGGGTACCTTTGGCGGTGATGCGGTCCGCGCCCACGTTGGAGGTCATGACGATGACCGCGTTGCGCAGGTCGGCCTTACGGCCCAGCGAGTCGGTGAGGTGGCCGTCCTCCATGACCTGGAGGAGAAGGCCCCACACATCGGGGTGGGCCTTTTCGATCTCGTCGAAGAGGACCACGGAGTAGGGGCGGCGGCGGATGGCCTCGGTGAGTTGGCCGCCCTCCTCGTGGCCCACATAGCCCGGCGGGGAGCCCAGGAGCCGGGAGACGGTGTGGCGCTCCATATACTCCGACATATCAAAGCGGATGAGAGCCTCCTCACAGCCGAAAAGGGCCTGGGCCAGGGCCTTGCACAGCTCGGTCTTGCCCACTCCGGTGGGACCCAGGAACAGGAAGGAGCCGGTGGGTCTGCCGGGCTCCTTGAGCCCCACCCGGCCCCGGCGCACCGCCCGGGCCACGGCGGCCACCGCTTCCTCCTGGCCCACCACCCGGGCGTGAAGCTCCTTCTCCAGAGCCATGAGGCGCTCCGACTCGCCCTGGGTCAGGGCGGTGACGGGGATGCCTGTCCACCGGGACACCACGGCGGCCACGTCCTGCGGACCTACCGTGCCAAGCCGCCGCTCCTGCCGCCAGAGGGTCTTTTTCCGCTCCAGCTCCCGGCGGAAATCATTCTCGGCGTCCCGGAGCATGGCGGCCTTTTCAAAGTCCTCTCCCTGGATGGCCTCCTCCATCTCGCTCCGGGCCCGGTCTGCTTTGGCCTCCAGGAGCCGCAGCTCCGGCGGAGTGGCCAGCCGCTCCAGACGCACATGGGAGGCGGCCTCGTCCATGAGGTCGATGGCCTTGTCCGGCAGGCGGCGGTCGGGGATGTACCGGGCGGAGAGGGTCACGGCGGCGGAGAGAGCTTCGTCGGAGATGCGCAGCTTGTGGTGGGCCTCATATCGGTCCCGTACCCCCCGGAGAATGGCCAGGGCGGTGTCGTTGTCGGGCTCGCCCACCAGGACGCTCTGGAACCGGCGAGCCAGGGCGGCGTCCTTTTCGATATAGCGGCGGTACTCGTCCAGGGTGGTGGCTCCCAGGACCTGGATCTCTCCCCGGCCCAGGGCGGGCTTGATAATGTTGGCCGCGTCGATGGCCCCTTCGGCGCTCCCCGCGCCCACGATGGTGTGCAGCTCGTCGATGAAGAGGATGATGTTGCCCACCCGCTTGACCTCGGCGATGATGTTCTTGATGCGCTCCTCAAACTCTCCCCGGTATTTGGTGCCCGCTACCATGGAGGAGAGATCCACGGACAAAAGCCGCTTATGGCGCAGGTCGTCGGGCACGTCTCCCGCGGCCATGCGCCGGGCCAGACCCTCGGCCACAGCGGTCTTGCCCACGCCGCTTTCACCGATGAGGGCGGGGTTATTTTTGGTGCGCCGGGACAGGATCTCAATGACCCGGTCGATCTCCTTGTCCCGGCCGATCACCGGGTCCAGCAGTCCCCCCGCGGCCAGACGGGTCAGGTCACGGGAAAACTGGTCCAGGAGCTTGGTGTCCGCCCGGGGGTACTCCCGCTCAGCCCTGGGCCGGCCGCCGCGAAAGGCGGACGGCTCTCCGCCCAGAGCAGCCACCACGTCGCCGTAAAGCTTCCGGGCGTCTGCCCCGCTGGAGAGGAGGACCCGCTGGGCCACGCCATCCCGCTCCCGCAGCAGGCCCAGCAGCAGATGCTCGGTGCCCACATAGGGGTTGCCCAGCCGGACGGATTCCTCCAGAGAGAGCTCTATGATCTTTTTGCACCTGGGTGTGAGACCCTGGGAGGGGCGGGAGCCGGAAGCGCCCACGCCCACCATGCGCTCGATGGCGGCGCGGATGGTCTCGCTCTCCAGTCCCGCGCCGCGCAGGACCTGGCCCGCCACGCCGCCCCCCTCCCGAGAGAGGCCCAGCAGCAGGTGCTCGCTGCCCACATAGCCGTGGCCCAGCTGACTGGAGCTCTCCTGAGCCAGCCGCAGGGCGGCCTGGGCCCGGGGCGTGAATCTGGCTTGGTTAATGGGGATCACCTCTGTCACCGGAAGGCTTGCCTTTGGCCTTGGTATGTTGGGAGCGGGACTGGCGCAGGCGCGACGGATGGACGGCGCTGCGCCTGAGCCCTTCCAGGTCGGGGACCAGACTCCCGGCGGTCTCCATGCGAAAGTCGGATTTGGACGGTTTCATGGGGTTTGTCCCTCCTTGTTGTCGGGTGTTATTTTTCCCGCACAGAGGAAATATACCCACTCTGGCAGCAATTTAGCATTGCATTTTTGAAAAAGTGTGATACAATGAGGACACATTCAGAATCGGAGGTGTTTCCAATGGCTTATCAGATCTCCAGCGCTTGCATCAGCTGCGGCTCCTGCTCCGGCGCTTGCCCCGTGGGCGCTATCTCCCAGGGCGACGAGCACTATGTGATCGACGCCGGCAGCTGCATCGACTGCGGCACCTGCGCTGACACCTGCCCCGTGGGCGCCATCTCCCAGGGCTGATCAAACGTGAGGAAAAACGGCGGAGCCGCCACGAGCGGCTCCGCCGTTTTCATGACTGAAGCGCCGGATATTTCTGTTGACGAACTACCGGGAGACGGATATAATTGGCATATCGGCGCGGATCGCGTCGAAACTGAAAAGCGAGGGAGAGACCAATATGAGCGATTCCTATCACATGCCTACCCAGAACGATCAGCCCGGCAAGGGCGCGGCTACCGGCAGCCTGGTGTGCGGCATCATCTCGGTGGTGCTGTGGTTCTTCGGCTATTCGGCCCTGCTGTCTGTGATCCTGGGCATCGTGGGCCTGGTGCTGGCCAGCAAGGCCAAGAAGGAGGGCTTCGTGGGCGGTATGCAGACGGCCGGCTTCGTGCTGTCCATCATCGGCCTCATCGGCGGCGCTCTGGTGTTCGTGGCCTGTGTGGCCTGCGTGGGCATGATGGTTTCTCTGTACCCGTACTACGGCTATTGAGAAAAAGACAAAAAGAGACGCGGCGCGGCGAAAGCCGTGCCGCGTCTCCTGTTTCCAGGAAAGGGGGAGGTGAAAAGAGATGCTGCCGTATATCACATTTTTCGGCCGGGTGATCCCCATGTATGGCCTGATGGGGGTGGGCGGTGTGGCGCTGGGCCTCATCGTCTCGGTGCTGTGCTGCCGCCGGTTGGAACTGGATCGGAGCGACTGTGCCTATCTCTATGTGTACGGCGCCGTGGGCGCGCTGGTGGGGGCAAAAGTCCTCTATCTGCTCACCGTGCTGCCCCAGCTGCTGGCCGAGCTGCCCCTTTTGTGGGAAGACCCTGGGCGCTTCCTCGCCACCTATGTTACCGGCGGCCTGGTCTTTTACGGCGGACTTCTGGGCGCGGTGGCGGGGGCGGCCCTGGCGGGGCGGTATTTCGCGGTCCGTCTGAGGAACTACCTGCCGGTCTTTGTGCCCGTGTTCCCGTTGATCCACGCCCTGGGACGGGTGGGGTGCTTCTGCGCCGGATGCTGCTACGGCAGGGAGGCCTCATGGGGCATTGCATTTAGCAATTCTCCCTTCGCCCCAAACGGCGTGCCCCTTATCCCTGTGCAGCTCATGGAGGCGGCGGCGGAGGTGCTCATCGCCCTCGTCCTGCTGCGGTACGCCGCGGCCCGGCCCTCGCCTTGGCGGCTGCTGGGGGCCTACGGCATTCTCTATGCGCCGGTTCGCTTTGTGCTGGAGTTTTTACGGGGAGATGAGGTCAGGGGACTGCTGTGGGGCCTGTCCACCTCCCAGTGGCTGAGTCTGGCGGTGGCGGCGGCAAGCGCCGCGCTCCTCCTGGGCCCATGGCTCAAAGGACGAATAAAGCTGTGAATATTCATACTAAAATGAATAATATTCAATATGCGCCGAAAAAAATGGGATAACCATGGATATTTATGCGCATTTACCCCTTGCAATTTGAGTGGGGAAGTGCTACACTGTCGTTACAATAAAAAAACGGAGGTTTTCCCCATGTCTGAGATCAAGAAAGTAGTGCTCGCCTACTCCGGCGGGCTGGATACATCCATCATCATCCCCTGGCTCAAGGAGAATTACAATAACCCCGAGATCATCGCCGTGGCGGGAGACGTGGGGCAGAACGACGAGCTGGACGGTCTGGAGGAGAAAGCTCTCAAGACCGGTGCGTCCAAGCTGTATGTGGAGGACCTGGTGGACGAGATGGTGGATGAGGTCATCATCCCCTCCATGCAGATGGGGGCCAAGTATGAGGACTATCTGCTGGGCACCGCCTTTGCCCGGCCCATCATCGCCCGGCGGCTGGTGGAGATCGCCAAGAAGGAGGGGGCTGACGCCATCGCCCACGGCTGCACCGGCAAGGGCAACGACCAGGTGCGCTTCGAGCTGGCCATCAAGCGCTTCGCCCCCGATATGAAGATCATCGCCCCCTGGCGGGAGTGGTCCATCAAGGGCCGGGATGAGGAGATCGACTACGCCGAGGCCCACAACGTGCCCCTGAAGATCAGCCGGGAGACCAACTACTCCAAGGACAAGAACCTCTGGCACCTGTCCCATGAGGGCCTGGACCTGGAGGACCCGGCCAACGAGCCCCAGTACGATAAGCCCGGCTTCCTGGAGATGGGCATTTCGCCCGCCATGGCTCCCGACAAGGCCACCTATGTGACATTGGACTTTGAAAAGGGCGTGCCGGTGGCCATCGACGGGGAGAAGATGAAGGCCAGCGACATCATCCGCAAGCTCAACGTGCTGGGCGGCGAAAACGGCATCGGCCTTCTGGACATCGTGGAGAACCGGCTGGTGGGCATGAAGGACCGGGGCGTGTACGAGACCCCCGGCGGCACCATCCTCTACCGGGCCCACGAGGTGCTGGAGCAGATCACCATCGACAAGGACACCAAGCACATGAAGACCAAGCTGGCGGTGGACTTTGCCGACCTGATCTACAACGGCAAGTGGTTCACCCCCCTGCGGGAAGCGCTGCAGGCCTTCGCCGTCAAGACCCAGGAGCATGTCACCGGCACCGTGAAGCTCAAGCTCTACAAGGGCAACCTCATCACCTCCTCCGTCACCTCTCCGGAGAGCCTGTACTCCGAAAACCTGGTGACCTTCGAGGAGAGCGACTACAACCAGAACGACGCCACCGGCTTCATCAATCTCTGGGGCCTGCCCGACAAGGTACAGGCGCTGCGGGAACAGGGGAAGCTGTAAGGCAGATAGGAGATAGCAGATAGGAGATAGGAGTTGTGTCACAGATGCAATATCTCCTATCTCCTATCTCATCACTCCTATCTTGAATGAAGTGAGGTAATGTATTATGAAGCTATTGGCTGGCCGGTTTCAGAAGGAAACCGACACCTTGGTCAACGACTTCAACTCCTCCATCGGCTTTGACGCCCGGCTGTACAAGCAGGATATTCAGGGCTCCATCGCCCATGCCACCATGCTGGGCAGGCAGGGCATCATTGAGGAGCATGAGGCCGAGAAGATTGTAGAGGGCCTGAAGGCCATCCTGGCCGACATCGAGGCGGGGCAGGTGGAGTTCTCCCTGGACAACGAGGACATCCACATGAACATCGAGGCCATGCTCACCGAGCGCATCGGCGACGCGGGCAAGCGCCTCCACACCGCCCGCAGCCGCAACGACCAGGTGGCAGTGGACACCCGGCTGTA
>DVLB01000046.1 GCA_018715695.1 Candidatus Galloscillospira stercoripullorum | reverse complement strand
GCCACGGTGGCGGTGCTGCCCGAGCTGGAGCCGGTGGAGGTGCACCTGGACCCCGCCGATGTGGAGATGCAGGTGTTCCGCGCCTCGGGCGCCGGGGGGCAGCATGTGAACAAGACCTCCTCCGCCGTGCGCCTCATCCACAGGCCCACCGGCACGGTGGTGGAGTGCCAGCAGGAGCGCAGCCAGTTCCAGAACCGGGACAAGGCCATGCAGCTGCTCCGCGCCCGGCTCTACGAGCAGGAACAGGAGCGCATCAACAGCCAGGTGGAGCAGGAGCGCCGCAGCCAGGTGGGCACCGGCATGCGCAACGAGCGCATCCGCACCTACAATTTTCCCCAGGGCCGCCTCACCGACCACCGCATCGCCCTGACGCTCTACAAGCTGGACGCGGTGATGAACGGGGACCTGGACGAGATCATCGACGGCCTGGTGACCGCCGACCGGGCCGAGCGCCTGCGCCGGAGCGAGAGCGGCGGGTAAAAGGAAAGAGGGAAACAACACGTGGATACCATTCGGCTTGACGAGAGCCAGATCGCCCAGGCGGCTGCCATCCTGCGCGCAGGCGGCCTTCTGGGCATCCCCACCGAGACGGTGTACGGCCTGGGCGCCAGCGGCCTTGACAGCGAGGCGGTGGGGCGCATCTTTCAGGCCAAGGGGAGGCCCCAGGACAATCCGCTCATCCTGCACATCCCCTCGGCGGACTGGCTGGAGAAGTACTGTAAAGGGATTCCGCCTGCAGCCTATGCCCTGGCGGAGCGGTTCTGGCCGGGGCCGCTGACCATGGTGCTGCGGCGCGCTGAGATGGTGCCGGACGTGGTGACCGCCGGGCTGGACACGGTGGGCATGCGCTGCCCCGCCCACAGCCTGTGCCGCGCGGTCATCGCGGCGGCGGGGGTGCCGGTGGCGGCCCCCTCGGGCAACACCTCGGGCCGCCCCAGCCCCACCACGGCGGAGGAGATGCTCCAGGACATGGACGGTAAGATCGACGCCATCCTGGACGGAGGCCCCTGCGCCGTTGGGGTGGAGTCCACCATCGTGGACCTGACGGGAGAGACGCCCCGGCTGCTGCGGCCCGGCGGCATTACCCTGGAGCAGCTTGAAAGCGTGCTGGGCCATGTGACGGTGGACGCCGCGGTGACCGAGCAGCTCAAGGAGGGGGAGCGCCCCCGGGCGCCGGGCATGAAGTACCGGCACTATGCCCCCAAGGCCCCGGTGACGGTGGTGACGGGGGAGCCGGCCCAGAGCGCCGCCTACATCGCCGCCCACGCCTGCGCGGGGGACGGGGTGCTCTGCTTTGACGAGTACGCCCATCTCTTCCCCGGCTGCACGGTGGAGCGGCTGGGCTCCGCCGAAAGGCCGGAGGAGCAGGCGCGGCACGTCTTCGGCGCCCTGCGGCGCTTTGACGGCACGGCCGTGTCCGCCATCTGGGCCCAGTGTCCCCACAGCGAGGGCATGGGCCTGGCGGTGGCCAACCGCCTGAACAAGGCCGCTGGCTTCCATATCATATACGCTGGGGAGGGAGAGGCATGAAGGTCATCGGCATCACCGGCCCCACCGGCGCGGGCAAGACCACCGCGCTGCGCGTCCTGACCGACCTGGGGGCGGAGGTCATCGACTGCGACGCGGTCTACCATGAGCTGCTCGCGGGCAGCGAGCAGCTGCGCGCCGCCCTTGTGGGCCGCTTCGGCCCCGGCATCCTGGACGGAGCGGGCAATGTGGAGCGCAAGAAGCTGGGGGCCATCGTCTTTGCGGACAAGGCCGCCCTATCAGACCTCAACGCCATCACCCACCGCTTCATCTGTGCCGAGGTGGAGCGGCGCATCGCCGCTGCCAGGCAGGCGCTCCGGTGGGCGGCGGCGGTGGACGCCATCGCCCTCATTGAAAGTGGCGTGGGCGAGATCTGCGACGCCGTGGTGGGCGTGGTGGCTCCCGCCCAGGTGCGGGTGCGCCGCATCATGGAGCGGGAGGGGATCTCGGAGGAGTACGCCCGCAGCCGGGTGGCCGCCCAGAAGGGGGAGGACTTCTTCCGCGCAAACTGCACCTACCTGCTGGAAAACGGCGGCGGGGAAACCCGGGAGGCCTTTGCCGAAAAAGCCCGGGCGCTTTTTGAGAAAATCCTGGACCAGGACTGGAAAAGTTCATAATTTCGTGCTATCGTTGATACCAGCGATCATACAGAAGGAGGAACCTGAACATGGAAACCAAGGAAAAGACCGCCGCCGAGCTGCGGCGTGAGGCGCTGCTCTGCCAGCGCAAGAACGGCTATGACCGGCTCACCGCAGAGGATGAGGCCGCCATGAAGGCCTACTGCGAGGACTATAAGAAGTACCTGGACGGCGGCAAGACCGAGCGCGAGTGCGTGGACTACACCGTCCGCCTGGCCGAGGCCAAGGGCTTCAAGCCCTTCACCAGAGGCATGGCCCTCAACCCCGGGGACAAGATCTACCGGGTGAACCGGGGCAAGGCCGTCATGCTGGCCGTCATGGGCACCGCCCCGCTGAGCGCGGGCGTGAACATCGGCGCGGCCCACATCGACTCCCCCCGCCTGGACCTCAAGCCCACCCCCATCTATGAGGACGACGAGATGGCCTTCCTCAAGACCCACTACTACGGCGGCATCCGCAAGTACCAGTGGGTCACCATCCCCCTGGAGCTCCACGGCGTGGTGGCCCTCAAGGATGGCCGGGTGGTGAAGGTGGCGGTGGGCGCCGCCGAGGGTGACCCCCTCTTCACCGTGGACGATCTGCTGCCCCACCTGGCGGCCGACCAGTCCAAGAAGCCTCTGGGCGAGGCCATCCCCGCCGAGAGCCTGAACATCCTGGTGGGCAGCCGTCCCTTCCGGGATGACACGGGCAGCGACCGGGTGAAGCTGGCCGTGCTGGACATCCTCAACCAGCGCTACGGCATCACCGAGGAGGACTTCATCTCCGCGGAGCTGTCCGCCGTGCCCGCCTTCAAGGCCAGCGACCTGGGCTTTGACCGCTCTCTCATCGGTGCTTACGGCCACGACGACCGGGTGTGTGCCTTTGCCTGCCTGGCCGCCCTGTTCAACCTGGGCACCCCCAAGCGTACCGCCGTGTGCATGCTGGCGGACAAGGAGGAGATCGGCTCCGAGGGCGTGTCCGGCATGAAGTCCGCCGCCTTCGACACCTTCATGAGCGACCTGTGCGACACCCAGCGCATTCCCCTGAAGGTCTGCTATGAGAAGTCCTTCTGCCTCTCCGCCGACGTAACCGCGGCCTACGATCCCAATTTTGCCGAGGTCTATGAGAAGCGCAACAGCGCCCGCGTCAACTACGGTATGGGCCTGTGCAAGTACACCGGCTCCCGGGGCAAGGGCGGCGCCTCCGACGCCTCCGCCGAGGTGGTGGCCTATGCCCGCAAGATCCTGGACGAGGCCGGCGTGGTCTGGCAGATGGCCGAGCTGGGCAAGGTGGACCAGGGCGGCGGCGGCACCGTGGCGGCCTATATGGCGGAGCGGGACATCGACACCCTGGATGCCGGCGTGCCCGTGCTGAGCATGCACGCCCCCTATGAGACGGTGTCCAAGCTGGACTGCTACATGACCTACAAGGGAATGCGGGCGGTCTACGGGGCGGTCTGAGAAGTATTTTCAACCCCAAAAGGCGCGGGGATACATCCCCGCGCCTCAGCTTGTCGAAAAACCTCCCCGCAGGGAAGCCTCGCTAGAGTTCCGCCGCGCGCACGCGGCGGAATAAAATTAGAATCTGTCATTTCCGAGGACATGTGCCTTGGAAATGACACTTCTCATGACGGAC
>DVLB01000045.1 GCA_018715695.1 Candidatus Galloscillospira stercoripullorum | reverse complement strand
CTTGAAGGTGACCTCGGCGCCGGTGGAGCGGCCGATCCAGTTGCGCTGCTGGATCTTCACCCGCTCGATGAAATCCAGCTCATCCAGGTCGTCGATGAGCCGCTGGGCGTAGGCGGTGATCTTCAGCATCCACTGGCTCTTCTCCTTGCGGATGACGGGGGAGCCGCACCGCTCGCAGACTCCCTCCACCACCTCCTCGTTGGCCAGCACGCACTTGCAGGAGGTACACCAGTTCACCGGCATGGTGGCCTTGTAGGCCAGGCCGTGCTTGTACATCTGCAGGAAGATCCACTGGGTCCACTTGTAATAGCTGGGGTCGGTGGTGTTCACCACCCGGTCCCAGTCGAAGGAATAGCCCAGCATGTGCAGCTGCCGGGAGAAATTCTCGATATTGTCATGGGTGACCTTGGCGGGATGGATGTGGTTCTTGATGGCGTAGTTCTCGGTGGGCAGGCCTAAGGCGTCATAGCCCATGGGGAATAGGACGTTATAGCCGTCCATCCGCTTCTTGCGGGCCACCACGTCCATGGCGGTATAGGGCCGGGCGTGGCCCACATGCAGGCCCTGGCCAGAGGGGTAGGGGAACTCCACCAGAGCGTAGAACTTCTTCTTATCGGTCTCGCCGGTCTCGCAGGCGAAGGTCTTCTCCTCGATCCATCTCTTCTGCCACTTGGGCTCGATGCTGGCAAAATCGTACTTCAAATCTCTCACGCTTTCCTGTATTTCTCTTCCGGCGTCAGGCCGGCACAACTGCACGATATTATATAATGTCTGCTGAATAAACCGCAATGCGGTTTATTTGCGCGGCAATGCCGCGCAATTGATTGAAAGCGGCTGGCTCCAGGCGCTTTCAATCAATTGAGACATTGATGCAATGTGCATGCTCACACAAGCGCCATGGCGCTTGTGTGAGTGGTGCAAGGGTTTTGGGTGAAAACAGTGCAAAACCCTTGCGCCCGAACAAAGCTATCTTGCCTTGAAAGCCTTGGCTTTCAAGGCATGCCGCTTTGTTCGGTGCACATTATATACGAAAACCGCCCTGATTGCAAGGGCGGCGGCGCAATTTGCCCCCAAAATGCCGCCGTGCCCGGCGGAAGGCATCCCTTCCGCCGGGCACGGCCCCCTCAGGCTCCCCAGAATTCCCGGATCTCCTCCAGGCGCTCCCGCCCCTGGTCGAAGCCGTCCTGCCAGAGGGCGATGATCTTCTCCAGGCTGTGCTCGGTGCGGGAAAAGCCCGTGGTGTCCTTAGGGGCCACCACCAGCACCTTCCCCTCCTTCTCCAGCCGGAACAGCTCCTCCCGGCTCTCGTTGTAGGCCTGGGCCCGGTTTCGCATGGTCTCGCAGAACTTGGGATACTTGTGGTACCACAGGTCGATGAGCCCCTGGATGCGCTCGTCCTGCCGCTTGAAGTCCCGCTCCCGGGTCAGAATGACCACCACCCGGTCGCACCCCTTCTCAAAGGCCCGCCGGAAGGGAATGGCGTCGGCCGCCCCGCCGTCCATGCAGGGCTTGCCGTCCAGATGATAGATGGGGAACAGGAAGGGCAGGGCGCAGGTGGCCTGGAGCAGGGTGAAGTCCGGGTCCTCAGGCAGCACGGGGTAGTACTCCGCCTTGCCGGTGTCCAGATTGGTGACCACCGCCTCCGCCTCCCCCCGGTACTGCCGGTAGGTCTCATAGTCGAAGGGGATGAGCTCGTTGGGGATGCGGCCGTAGGCGAAATCCAGCCCGAAATAGCACCGGCGGTTGCCCCGCTTGAGCAGGTTGCCCGTGCCCATATAGCGCTTGTCGTGGGAGTAGCTGAGCAGGATCTCCAGGTTGCGCCCCGGCTGGCGGGAGATGTAGCTCACCCCGTAGGCGATCCCCGCCGACACACCCACGATATAGTCGGGCAGGTAGTCCAGTCCCAGCATGGCGTCCCACACGCCGGTGGAAAAAATGGTGCGGAAGGCGCCCCCCTCCAGCACAAGTCCGGTCTTCATGCCACCACGTTCCTTCCTTAAAAATGAAGTTTCAGTCCGCCGTCAGGCGTTCCACTTCCGCCGCCGCCCGCTCCGCCGCGTCGTCCAGGTGGGCGGAAAGGCTCCCCCCCGAGAGGGTCACCCGGATGCGGCAGCGCTCGGTGGGGACAAGGATCTTGAGAGCGTCGCTCTCCCCGATGGCCCGGGCCATGGCCGGGGTGATCTCTCCCAGCAGCCCGCCGGAGGCCAGCACCCCCACCACGCCCAGCACGATCTGGGCCCTTGAGGCGTTGACCATCACCGCGTTCTCCCCGGTGGCCCCGTCGTCGGCGCCCGCCCGGAGCATCCGCCCCGTGGCCTCGGCATTGGTGCCCAGAGCCCGGACCCGGACCCCCGGACAGGTCTTTTTGAGCTTCTCCACCAGGCTCTTGCCCACGCCGCCCCCCTGTCCGTCCACCACGGCGATCAAAATCTCTTCCCGCTTCACGGCCATCCTCCCTCACACGCCTCTGCGTCCGCTTTCGTTCTCTTCTCCCTATATTTTACTCAACCCTTCCCTAAAATGCAATCGCAACTTCCCCTTCCCGCCCCCGAAAGGGTTTGACAGCATGGACCGGACGTGTTAAAATCCATGTAATGTGGTTTATTCTGTAATTGGAAGGAGCAGATCCTATGGCAGCCCAGACCGCCCCCCTGACCTACAAGGGCCATCCCCTGCGCCGCAAGGGCAACCTCATCTACTACGGCAGCATGGCACAGAAATATATCATCATGCTCCAGATCCTCAGCACCGCCAAGGAGAAGGATCTGGACGTGGCCACCAAGGTGTCCGTCCAGCTCCAGCTCACCGACCCCGACCTCAAGAGCCGGGACCGGGTGGTGAAAAAGAGCGAGAAGGACAGCCTCTACGCCGCCATGGACGTGGCCTCGGTCTGGCTGGACCGGGCCCTGTCCGGCAAGTAACCTTCTTCCCCATACTGCGGCGGAGAGGGTTTCCCCACAGCCTCAGGCGCACGGATTATTCCGTGCGCAGCCTGTCGAAAAAGTCTTTTCGACAGGCTGCTGCACTTTTTGAACCTCAAGAGGTTCAAAAAGTGGTTTGATTGGACGCGAAAGACAACCCTGACGGTTTTCTTTCACACTATCTTTCCCTCCGAGCCCTTCGGCGGGGAGGGTTTACCCACAGTCTCAGGCGCACGGAATGCGCCGTGCGCCTTCTTTTTTGTCGTTATCTCAGGGTGTTTTGCATCGTCTCTTTCATTTTGATGCAGTTCCCTCCTGTTTTCTCCTATTTTTTTGACCGCGTTCTTTCTTTTTGCAGCTTCAAAATTTTTTCTTGCATTTTTACCGAAAATGGCATATAATAGCGCCACTATGAGCGCCGCGTGGTCGGGCGGCGGGAGAAGCCATTCTCTTCTGCCCCGGCGCCATGGTGGGACACCACCATCAATTCGGGCCGGATGGACCGCGCCGTCCGCTCCCAGACAAAGGGGTTTGGTCTGTATGTCATTTACCAACGAGTATCTGCGCAGCGTCTATGAGAACGCCGCCAAGAAGGATCCCGCCCAGCCGGAGTTCCTCCAGGCCGTCCGGGAGGTGCTGGAGTCCCTCCAGCCCGTGGTGGAGCAGCGGCCCGAGCTGGTCCGCTCCGGCGTCATCGACCGCATGGTGGAGCCTGAGCGCAGCCTGATGTTCCGCATCTCCTGGGTGGACGACCAGGGCAAGGTCCAGGTCAACCGGGGCTCCCGGGTGCAGTTCTCCACCGCCATCGGCCCGTCCAAGGGCGGCCTGCGCTTCCACCCCAGCGTCAACCTGTCCATCATCAAGTTCCTGGGCTTTGAGCAGGTGTTCAAGAACTCCCTGACCGGCCTGCCCATGGGCGGCGGCAAGGGCGGCAGCGACTTCGACCCCAAGGGCAAGAGCGACGGCGAGGTCATGCGCTTCTGCCAGAGCTTCATGAACGAGCTCTATAAACA
>DVLB01000044.1 GCA_018715695.1 Candidatus Galloscillospira stercoripullorum | reverse complement strand
CCGCACCCACCCCGACCTGCCGGAGGGAGATCTGACCCGCACCCGGGCCGCCCTGGTGTGCGAGGAGAGCCTGGCGGAGGTGGCCCAGGTGCTGGAGCTGGGCGCCTATCTGAAGCTGGGGAAGGGCGAGGAGGCCGGCGGAGGCCGCACCCGTCCCTCCATCACCGCCGACGCGGTGGAGGCGGTGCTGGCCGCCGTGTACCTGGACGGGGGCATCGGCTCGGCCCGCAAGCTGATCCAGCGCTTCATCCTGGACAAGGAGGAGGAGAAGAGCGCCAGCCGGGACTATAAGACCGCCCTGCAGGAGCTGGTGCAGCGGGAGAGCGGCCAGGTGCTGGGCTATCAGCTCATCGGCTCCGAGGGCCCAGACCACGCCAAGATCTTCTCGGTGGAGGTGGATCTCAACGGCCAGCCCATCGGCCAGGGAAAGGGCCGCAGCAAAAAAGAGGCGGAGCAGATGGCCGCCAAGGCCGGGATGGAGAAGCTGAAGGCCAAATAACCGCCGCTCCTGCTCCGCCTCTTTTGCGAGCGGGAGCGAGCCGCCAATCAGCCCAATGAGCGGTGCGGGGCGCGTCATTGACGCGCCCCGCTTTTTCGCGGAAAAGGGTTTGCAATGGCCCCTGTTTCTTGGTATAATATTTTATTCAAGAATATAACATGGCGAGGTGCGGTCTTTTGTACCTGAGAGCGTTGGAAATCCAGGGGTTCAAGTCCTTTCCGGACAAGACGGTGCTGTCCTTTGACGAGGACATCACCGCCATCGTGGGCCCCAACGGCAGCGGAAAATCGAATATCTCCGACGCCATCCGCTGGGTCATGGGGGAGCAGTCCACCCGGGCCCTGCGGGGCGGCAAGATGGAGGACGTGATCTTCGGCGGCACAGCCAAGCGCAAGCAGCTGGGCTTTGCGGAGGTCTCTCTTGTGCTGGACAATACCGAGCATATCTTCCCCATGGAGGAGAGCGAGGTCATGGTCACCCGGCGGTACTACCGCTCGGGGGAGAGCGAGTATTACATCAACCGCCGCTCGGTGCGCCTCAAGGACGTCAACGAGCTGTTCATGGACACGGGCCTGGGCCGGGAGGGCTACTCCATCATCGGCCAGGGCAAGATCGACGAGATCCTCTCTGTGCGTTCCTCCGACCGGCGGGAGGTCTTTGAGGAGGCGGCGGGCATCTCCCGCTTCCGCCACCGCAAGGAGGAGGCCGAGCGCAAGCTGGAGCGCACCGAGGAGAACCTGGTGCGCATCAACGACAAGATAGACGAGCTGGAGCTGCAGGTGGAGCCGCTGCGGCTGCAGTCGGAAAAGGCCAAGAAGTTCCTCATCCTGCGCGACGAGCTGCGGGGGCTGGAGATCTCGGTGTGGCTGGAGCAGCTGGAGCAGCTGCGCGCCAGCTCCATCAAGCTCCTCTCGGACTACGATAACGCGGTGCGGGAGAAGGAGGAGGCCAGAGAGCAGGTGGAGGCGCTCTACGCCGCCGCCGAGTCCTTCTCCGCGCAGATGCGGGAGAAGGATGTGGAGTCGGAGGGCATCCGCTTTGAGATCATGCAGCGCTCCGCCGACGCCAACGGCCTGGAAAACGCCATCGCGGTGCTGCGCACCAATATGCACAACAACGAGGAAAACGCCCAGCGCGTCCAGCGGGAGCTGGAGGCCCAGGAGGGCCGGGCCGAGACCATCGGCAGCCAGATCGAGGAGCGCAGGGAGCGCCTTTCCGGCATCGTGGAAGAGGTGGGCAAGCTCCGGCAGGAGCTGCAGGCGCGGCAGAGCGACGCCGACGCCGCCGCTCGCAGCGCGGGCACCCTGGCCGACGAGATGGAGGCCCTGCGCCAGCGGGAGGCCATGGAGAGCGCCTCGGCAGGGGAGACCCGGGCCCTGCTCTCCGCCCTGGCCGCCGCCAAGCAGGAGCTGGAGAGCCGCTCCGCGGCCGTGGCCGAAGAGCTGGAGGCGGGGGAGAAGCGCCTGGAGGAGACCCGCGCCGAGGCCGAAAAGGTGGCCCATGAGCTGAGGCAGGCCAAGGAGGACCGGGACTCCATCCAGAATATCATCAGCGGCTACGCCCTGCGGCTGGAGTCCCGCAAAAAGAAGGCCCGGGAGGCCGGCGAGAAGCACATGAAGCTGCAGATGGAGGACGGGAACCTCACCTCCCGCATCCATATGCTCACCGAGATGGAAAAGCTCTACGAGGGCTACTCCAAGGCGGTCAAGCTGGTCATGAGCGAGGCCGAGCGGGGCGCCCTCCAGGGCGTCCACGGCCCGGTGGCGGGACTTCTCCATGTGCCGGACGAGTACGCGGTGGCCATCGAGATCGCCCTGGGCGGCGCCATGCAGAACCTGGTGGTGGAGCGGGAGGAGGACGGCAAGGCCGCCATCGGCTACCTCAAGCGCCGGGACGCGGGACGGGCCACCTTCCTGCCCCTGAGCTCCATCCGCCCCCGGGAGTTCCGGGACGCCGGCGTGGTGGACGAGGCGGGCTTCGTGGGCATGGGCGACGAGCTCATCACCTTTGAGCGGCGCTATGAGAAGATCTTCTCCAGCCTGCTGGGGACCACCGTCATCGCCACCGACCTGGACAAGGCCATCGCCATGGCCCGGAAGTACGGCCACCGCTTCAAGATCGTCACCCTGGACGGCCAGGTGCTCAACCCCGGCGGCTCCATGACCGGCGGCTCGGCCTCCCGCAGCGCGGGTATTTTGAGCCGGGCCAATGAGCTGGAGCGGCTGCGGGAGCAGCAGCGCCAGACGGGGGAGAAGCTCGCCGCCGCGGCCAAGGCCCTGGAGGACGCGGGTAGGGAGGTCACCGCCGCGTCCTACGAGATGGAGACCGCCCAGGCCCAGCAGCGCACCCATGAGGACGACATCCTCAAGCTGGAAGAGCGCCGGGCCCACTTCGACAATGTCCTCTCCGATCTGGAGCGCCAGCAGGAGGAGGCCCGGGCAGAGCGCACCCTCATCGCCCAGCGCGCCGCGCGCACCGAGCAGGACGCCCAGAAGGCCCAGGAGCGCCTTGTCGAGCTGGAGGGCTCGGCGGCCGCGGCCCGTTCCCAGGCCGAGGGCAAGGCCCAGGGCCAGAGCCAGTTCCAGGAGCGCATCAAGCGCATCGGCGAGGAGATGGCCCAGCTGGGCGCCCAGCTGGCCGCTCTGGAGGCCGAGCGGGACACCTCGGAGCGCTCCCTGCAGGAGCTGGAGGATCTGCGCCGGGATATCGCCGGGGACCGGACGGAGCGGGAGCGGCTGCTGGAGGAATTTTGCAGCAAGAACGACGCCATCCGCGGCGAGATCGCCCAGAAGGAGGAGGAGCTGCGCGCCATCCGGGAGAGCAGCCGGGAGAAGGAGGCGGCCATCAAGCGCCTCAACGAGGAGAAGCTGGCCCTGGAGGCCGAGCGCAGCCGCGTGGACAGGGAGAGCCGGGAGAAAAACTCCCAGCTCCTGAGTATGGAGCGGGAGGTCTCGGTGCTGGAGCAGAAGAAGCTCTCCGCCGCCATGGAGGAGAAGGGGATCCTGGACAAGCTGTGGGAGACCTACGAGCTCTCCCACGAGGCGGCCAAGCAGCAGCGGCTGGAGCTGGAGAGCGTGCCAAAGGCCCAGCGGCGTATCGGAGAGCTCAAAAAGGCCATCTCCGGCCTTGGCAATATCAACCTGGACGCCATCGAGGAGTTTGAGCGCATCAACGAGCGGTATACCTACCTCACCGACCAGCGGGACGATGTGCGCAAGTCCAAGAGCGAGCTGGAGGGCATCATCGCCTCCATTACCGACGAAATGAAAACCATCTTTGCCCAGCAGTTTGGCATTATCAACGAGGCCTTCCAGCAGACCTTCCTGGAGCTCTTCGGCGGCGGCAAGGCCACCCTGGAGCTGGAGGACCCGGAGGACATCCTCAGCTGCGGCATTGAGATCAAGGTGCAGCCGCCGGGCAAGGCCCTCAAGATCATCACCCTGCTCTCCGGCGGGGAGAAGGCCTTTGTGGCCATCGCCCTCTATTTCGCCATTTTGAAGGTGCGGCCCACGCCCTTCGTGGTCATGGACGAGATCGAGGCCGCCCTGGACGACGCCAACGTCCTGCGCTTTGCCCGCTACATGCGGGGCATCTGCGACCACACCCAGTTCATCGTCATCACCCACCGCCGGGGCACCATGGAGGAGGCGGACACCCTCTACGGCGTGACCATGCAGGAGCAGGGGATTAGTCGGATTCTAACTATCAACCTCAACGATGTGGAGAAGGAGCTCAACATCAAGTAATAAGGAGACAAAGAGCATGAAGCTGAGCGAGAAAAAGCGGCTGAGCGCCATTTTGATCACCTCGGGCGTAGCGGCGGTGGTCATCGGCATGGCGCTGCTGCGGGTGTGGGAGAGCAATCTTCTCTCCGGCATCCTGGGCGTGGCGGGGCTGTGCGCCATGGTGGCGGGGGGCTTTATCGCCTCCCGGGGGGTGCGCTGTCCCCACTGCGGTAAGCACTTGCCGGGCAACTGGCGTCTTACGTCCTGCCCGGACTGCGGCAAAAGCCTGGAGGAAGAGGAGAAGTAAGAACGATGGGTTTTTTTGAGAAGATCCGCTCGGGGCTGACCCGAACCCGGGAGAACCTGGGCCATTCCCTGGAGAGCCTTTTTGTGGGCGAGCTGGGGGATGACTTTTACGACGAGCTGGAGGAGGCGCTGATCCTCTCCGACATGGGGGTGGAGTCCACCATGAAGGCCACGGAGGAGCTGCGCCGCCGCACCAAGGAGCGCAAGATCAAGGACGCCGAGGGCGGCAAGGAGTGCCTGCGGGAGATCCTTGTGGAGATGCTCCAGGTGGGGGACCCCACCCTGGACCTGTCCAAGAAGCCCTCGGTGGTGCTGGTGATCGGCGTCAACGGGGTGGGCAAGACCACCACCATCGGCAAGCTGGCGGCCTCCCTGAAGGGACAGGGCAAGCGGGTGCTCCTGGCCGCGGCGGACACCTTCCGCGCCGCCGCCGCCGACCAGCTGGAGATCTGGGCCCAGCGCAGCGGGGCCGACCTGGTGCGCCAGCATGAGGGCTCCGACCCGGCGGCCGTGGTCTTTGACGCCATGCGCTCGGCCCTGGCCCGTGGCAGCGACGTGGTGCTGGTGGATACCGCCGGGCGGCTGCACAACAAGCAGAACCTGATGAACGAGCTCGCCAAGATCGGCAAGGTCATCGACCGGGAGGTGCCGGGGGGCCGGACCGAGTCGCTGCTGGTGCTGGACGCCACCACCGGCCAGAACGGGCTCATTCAGGCCAAGCAGTTCAAGGAGGCCGCCGGCCTCACGGGCATCGTCCTCACCAAGCTGGACGGCAGCGCCAAGGGCGGCATCGTCTTTGCCATCGCCCAGGAGCTGGGGGTGCCGGTGAAATTCGTCGGCGTGGGCGAGGGCGTGGATGATCTCATGCCCTTTGAGCCGGAGAGCTTTGTGCGGGCGCTGCTGTAAGCGGCGCGCGAGACCGATCAGGAGGCGAAAGAACATGAAACTGGTACTTGCCAGCAAGAATGAGCATAAGCTCAAGGAGATGCAGGACATCCTCTCCGCCCTGGGCGTGGAGGTGGTGCTGGAGCGGGACGTGGGCGTGGACGTGGACGTGGAGGAGACCGGGGAGACCTTTGAGGAGAACGCCTACCTCAAGGCCAGCGCGGTCATGCGCGCAAGCGGCCTCCCCGCCGTGGCCGACGACTCGGGCCTGTGCGTAAGCGGCATGAACGGCGGCCCCGGGGTCTATTCCGCCCGCTTCGGCGGCGAGGGGCTCACCGACCCGGAACGGTGCACGCTGCTGCTTGACATGATGCGCGGCCAGCTGGACCGCTCCTGCAAATTCGTCTCCGCCATCTGCTGCTGCTTCCCCGACGGAACGAAAGTAACCGCCTACGGGGAGTGTAAAGGAACTTTGGCTTACGCGCCCAAGGGGCAGGACGGCTTTGGTTACGACCCCATCTTTTTCGTGCCCGGGGAGAAAAAGACCTTTGCCGAGCTGACGCCGGAGGAGAAAAACGCCATCTCCCACCGGGGCATCGCCCTGCGGGAGTTTGCCCGCCTCCTGGCGGAAAAGGTGGCGGCGGACGGCAAGGAAAACTGAGAAACAGGGGAGAAGAAAGGCATGGAACTTACGAGCAAGCAGCGCGCGCAGCTGCGCGGCCTGGCCAACAGCATCGACACCATCGTCCACATCGGCAAGGACGGACTGGGTGAAAACCTCATCAAGCAGGCAAACGACGCTCTGGAGGCCCGGGAGCTGATCAAATGCAAGGTGCTGGAGAACGCGGAGTATACCGCCCGGGAGGGCGCGGAGGCCCTGGCCGCGGCCACCCGCAGCGAGGTGGTGCAGGTGATCGGCACCAAATTCGTGCTCTACCGGCCCAGCCACAATAAGGACAAGAAGGACAAGATCGTCCTGGTAAAGGAGAGCGGACGCCGCCAGGCGTAAGGCCGGAGGCGGGAATCTTCAAAAGGAGTTGGTGCGGCTGTGAGGATCGGGATCTACGGAGGGACCTTCAACCCGCCCCATCTGGGGCACATGACCGCCGCCAGGTCGATCATGGAGGCGCTGGAGCTGGACAAGCTGATCTTCGTTCCGGCGGCCCAGCCGCCCCATAAGGCCCTGCCGGCGCTCACCGCCACGGCCGGGGAGCGGTGGGAGATGATCTGCCTGGCCGCCGACGGCCTGCTGCTGGGCGAGCGGGTGGAGGTGTCCGACCTGGAGATGAGCCGGGAGGGGAAGAGCTTCACCTCCGACACCCTGGCGCAGCTGCGCCTTCGGTATCCCGAGGACGAGCTGTGGCTGCTCACCGGCACGGATATGTTCCTCAGCCTGCACAGCTGGCATGAGCCGGAGAAGATCCTGGCGCTCTGCTCCGTGGCGGCCTTTTCCCGGGAAAAGGCGGGGGACCGCTGGGCCATGGAGTCCCAGGCCAAGGCCCTGGAGGAGCGCTTCGGCGCTCGGGTGCGCCTTCTGGAGCTGCCAGAGGTGCGGGAGATCTCCTCCACCCAGATCCGGGAGCAGCTTGCCCGGGGGGATGAGGCGGCGGCGGAGAGCCTTCCGGAGCCGGTGTACGGCTATATCCTCCGCCACGGACTCTACGGTACCCACGCCGACCTCAAGAGGCTCAGCGACCGGGACCTGCGCGCCTGCTCCTATTCCATGATCCGCGCCAAGCGCATCAAGCACGTCAAGGGCACCGAGGAGGAGGCGCAGCGCCTGGCCCTGCGGTGGGGGGGCGACGCGGTCAAAGCCCGCCGGGCCGCCATCCTCCACGACTGCACCAAGTACCTGGAGCTGCCCGAGCAGCTTGCGCTGTGTGAGCAGTACGGCATTGAGCTGGACGAGATGGAGCGCAAAATGGTCAAGCTGCTCCACTCCAAGACCGGCGCCGCCATCGCCCGGGCGGTATACGGAGCTGACGAGGACATATTTTGGGCGATTTTCTGGCACACTACGGGAAAAGCGGACATGACGCTGCTGGAGCAGATCCTGTATCTGGCGGACTATATGGAGCCCAACCGGGACTTCCCCGGGGTGGAGCGGCTGCGCGCGCTGGCCTATGAGGATTTGGACAAGGCGCTGCTGCTGGGTTTTGAGATGAGCGTGGAGGAAATGCGGGAGCGGGGCCTCCAGGTCCATCCCAATACGCTCTCCGCCCGGGACTGGATGCTCTCCCGGGGCGTCACGCTGGAGGACACATAAGAAGCGGCGAAAGGGGCGCGTAAATGGAGGAAGAAAAGCGGGGCATGGGCGGCAGAGGGCCGCTCACCCGAAGAGAAAAGGTACTCCGGGGCGTCATGGTGGCGGTGGCGGGCATTGCGGCGGTGGCGCTCATCGCCCTGGTGGCGCTGCTGAACTGGGTGCGGGAGCCGGAGCTGCCCGACCAGCCGGTCCGGCCTACGCGGCCTCAGGAGAGCACGGAGCCGGGCGGCTCGCCGCCTCCCCAGGTCTCCAGCGACCGCAAGGAGCGGTTCTGGACCTTCCTGATCATCGGGCGGGACACCTACGGCGGCGGCAATACCGACACCATTCTCCTCGCGGCCTACGATGTAGAGAACCAGACCTTCCACGCCATGAACATCCCCCGGGACACCATGGTGAACGTCTCCTGGGACATCAAGCGGATCAACTCGGTCTACAACGCCTACGGCGGGGGACAGAAGGGGATGGACGCCCTCAAGGAGGAGATCAGCCAGTTGGTGGGCTTCACCCCCGACTTCACGGTGACGGTGGAGTGGGAGGCGGTGGGCGAGATCGTGGACGCCATCGGCGGGGTGTGGTTCGACGTGCCCCGGCGGATGTACTATAACGACCTGTCCCAGAACTTTGTCATCGACCTGGAGAAGGGCTACCAGCTGCTGGACGGTGACAAGGCCATGCAGCTGCTGCGCTACCGCCACGACAGCGACGAGGCGGGGAATATCCTAAACAGCGGCTATGTGGACGGGGACCTGGGCCGGATTCGTGTCCAGCAGGACTTCCTCCGGGCGGCTATTGAGCAGTGCCTGGAGAAGATCGACCCCGGGACGCTCATGGCCCTGGGCAGGGTGTTCCTGGAGAACGTCCAGGTGGACGGCCTGGACCTGGGCAACCTGGTGTGGTTTGGCCAGCAGGCCCTCATGGGCAACAGCAGCGGCAAAAAGCTGGAGATGGAGAACGTGACCTTCGCCACCATGCCCTGCACGGGGAAGTATGTCCTCAGCCGCACGTCGGGGTATCAGTCCTATGTGCTGCCCGTGGTGGACGAGCTGGTGGCCTATGTCAACGAGAATCTCAACCCCTACCTGGACGACCTGCGCAGCGACGAGCTGGACATCATGTATGTCAACAGCGACGGCACCCTGGGGGCCACCGGCGGCACCCTGGCCGACACCCGCTATAACGACTGGATTCTCCAGCGCAACGCCGCCGCCTCCGCCACACCCACCCCGACGGCCACCCCATCGCCGGAGGAGACCGAGGAGAGCGAAGTGACCCCGCCCCCGGAAGAGAGTTCCCCGCTCCCGGAAGAGAGCCCCCAGCCCCAGGAGGAGGGCGGCGCAGCGGAGCAGCAGGGGGAGAGAGACGTGAGTATCCTGCCGGCCATGCCCGTGCCGGTACAGCCCTGACATAAAAGGAGAGAAGAATATGAATCCGAAAGAGATCGCCCTGGCGGCGGCAAAGGCCCTGGACAGCAAGAAGGGGCTGGACATCAAGGTCCTGGAGACCGCCCACCTCACCACCCTGGCCGACTACTTCGTCATCTGCGCCGCCACCTCCACCACCCAGGTGAAGGCTCTGGCCGACGCCTGCGAGAAGGCCCTCAAGGACGCCGGGGAGCCCCCCCATCACATCGAGGGGCACCGGGGCGGCACTTGGGTGCTGCTGGACTTTTCCTCGGTGGTGGTCCACGTCTTCATGGAGGAGGCCCGGGAGTTCTACGGCCTGGAGCGGCTGTGGGGCGACGCCACGCCGGTGGACCTGACCGGCGTGCTGGCCGAGCCATGAGAAAAACGACCCGCGGACTATGTAGTCTGCGGGTCGTTTTGTCTTTGTCAGAGAGGGTCAGGACTGAGGGGTACCCACGCGGAACATGGTGCAGGAGGCGTCGCACAGCAGCCGCCCGTCCCCGTCGGTGATCTCCACGCTCACGCGGCAGGTGGTCCTGCCCCGGTGGCGCACCTGGGCCGTGGCCCGGAGAAGGCCGCTCTTGGCGCCGCGGATGAAGTGGATGTCGGCGTCGCAGGTGACGTAGGCGCAGCCGCCGCTGCGGGCGGCTGCTCCGGCGGCGCAGTCGGCCATGGTGAAGTAGACGCCGCCGTGGACGGCCCCCAGCAGGTTCAGGCTCTCCGGCCCCACCTCCAGCTCTACCACCGCCCTGTCGGCCTCCAGGACCACCAGGCGCATGCCGTTGTGGACCATGAAGCGGTTTTCCTGGTTGGTTCGCTCTCTGTGCGCATTGAGATCCATAGTGAACTTCTCCTGTGTGTCAGATTTTATCTTGTGCCGCCGCGGCGTGCAGCAGCCAGTGGAAGATGGGCGCGCCGTCGGCGGTGTCGCTCCTGCGCCGGGAGAAGGACATCCGCTCCGGGTGGAACTGGACGCAGAGGATGGGAAGGCTCCGGTGGACCAGCCCCTCCACCACGCCGTCGTCGCTTTTCAGGGCGGCGAGCAGTCCCGCCCCCAGCAGGTCCACGGCCTGGTGGTGGGCGCTGTTGACAAAGAAGCGGGGGCCGAAGGCGGAAAAGAAAAAGCTGCCCGGCTCCGCCGTCACCGGGTGGACCAGGTCTCCCGAGCCCTGGGAGGTGTGGCGCTGGCGGCTGGCGGGGGGCAGGTCCTGGATGAGAGTTCCGCCCAGGGCGATGTTGACCACCTGGCAGCCCCGGCAGATGGCCAGAATGGGCTTGCCTGCGGCGGCGTAGGCCCGTGCCAGGGCCAGCTCGGCGGCATCCCGCCTGTGGTCGATGTCCCGGGAGCCCCGGTTTTCCTGGCCGAAGCGGGCGGGGTCCACGTCGCCGCCGCCGCAGAGGACCAGGGCGTCAAAGGATGTATCGCACGGCGGGCAGCAGGCGCAGTGGGGGATGCCCCCCGCGGCGTGCACGGCCTGGGCGTAGGCCGATGGCCCCTGGGGGCCGTGGGAGAGAAGAATATCCGGTGCCATGAAGGCCGCCTCCTTTTCCTCAAATACTGCAAAATGGACAACAGCGCCGCAAGCATCGGTTTCCGGAGCTCTGACTTATAAAATAAGTCGGAGCAAGCGATATGACGCTTGCTTTAGCGCGGAGCAGCGAAACGGTATGGATGCCGCGGCTTCCGGGTCCGTACCCAAAACCAAATCGAAGCCCAGCACAGCGGGTTCGATTTGGAGAGGAGGAGCAGCAAAATGAGCGCGCTCTGACTTATAAAATAAGTCGGAGCAAGCGATATGACGCTTGCTCCGACGTGGCGCAGCGGGTGGGATTCGAACCCACGTGCGGTTGCCCGCAAACTGATTTCGAGTCAGCCCCGTTATGACCACTTCGATACCGCTGCA
>DVLB01000043.1 GCA_018715695.1 Candidatus Galloscillospira stercoripullorum | reverse complement strand
ATGTGCCCGGCGGCACGGCGGCCTACCCCTCCTCGGTGCTGATGAACGCCGTGCCCGCCAAGGTGGCGGGGGTGGAGGAGATCGTCATGGTGACGCCCCCCACGGAAAACCTGAATAACGCCGTGCTCGCCGCGGCCAAGATCGCCGGGGTGGACCGGGTGATCGCCGTGGGCGGCGCCCAGGCGGTGGCCGCCCTGACCTACGGCGCCGGCTTCATCCCCAAGGTGGATAAGCTGGTGGGGCCGGGCAACGCCTATGTGGCGGCGGCCAAGCGCATGGCCTACGGGACGCTGGACATCGACATGGTGGCCGGCCCCTCGGAGGTGCTCATCATCGCCGACGGCAGCGCCAACGCCAAATATGTGGCGGCGGACCTGCTCAGCCAGGCCGAGCACGATAAGCTTGCCTCGGCGGTGCTGCTCACCACCAGCGACGCCCTGGCCCAGGAGGTGGACCGGGAGATCGTCCGCCAGATGGGGTATCTCAGCCGCAGCGCCATCATGGAGGCCTCTCTGCGGGACTTTGGCTGCGCCATCCTCTGCCGTGACCTTGACCAGGCGGCGCAGCTTGCAAACGAGATCGCCCCGGAGCACCTGGAGATCGCCACAGAGGACCCCCGCTCTCTGCTGCCCGCCATCCGCAACGCCGGCGCGGTGTTCCTGGGCGAGTGGTCGCCGGAGCCCCTGGGGGACTATCTGGCGGGGCCGGACCATGTGCTGCCCACCTCGGGCACGGCCCGCTTTTTCTCCCCCCTCTCGGTGGAGAGCTTCCTGAAATCCATGAGCATCATCGAGTACCGCCGGGAGGACCTCGCTCCCATCCGGGGTGAGATCGTCACCCTGGCGGAGTCGGAGCACCTCACCGCCCACGCAAACTCCATCCGCGTGCGCTTTGGGGAAGAAGTATCGGCCCGGGAGGGATCGTAATGGAGAGCAAGGTATATGGGACCGACGGTGCGCCCCTGCGCGCCTATACCATCGAGCGCAAGACCAAGGAGACCCACATCCGCGTGAGCCTCTGCCTGGACGGGGGAGAGGTGAAGGTCTCCACCGGCATCGGCTTTTTTGACCATATGCTCACCGCCCTGGCCTTCTACGCCGGCTTCGGCCTGGAGGTGGAGGCGGCGGGGGACCTGCAGGTGGACGGCCACCACACGGTGGAGGACGTGGGCATCGTCCTGGGCCAGGCCCTGAGCCGCTGCCTGGGGGAGCGCAAGGGCATCCGGCGCTTCGGCAGCGCCTACGTCCCCATGGACGAGGCTCTCTCCTTCACCGCCCTGGACCTGTCCAACCGGCCCTATCTGGTCTATGACGCGCCCATGCCCCAGGAACGCATCGGGGACTATGACGCCTGCCTCACCGAGGAATTCATGCGCGCCCTGGCCGTCAACGGGGGCATCACCCTGCATATGCGCGCCTTCTACGGCCGCAACGCCCACCACATGACGGAGGGGCTCTTCAAATCCCTGGGCCTCTCCCTGAAGGACGCGGTGCGCATCCAGGGTGAGGGCACCACCTCCACCAAAGGAGTGCTGTGAAGATGGGTGGCTTTACAGCGATTGTAGATTACGGCGTGGGGAACCTGAAAAGCGTCACCAACGCCATGAAGTACCTCGGGTTTGAGACCTGCATCACCAGCGACAGCGCCCAGATCGAGCGCGCCGACGCCGTGATCCTGCCCGGCGTGGGGGCCTTTCCCGACGCCGCCGAGCGCCTGCGGGGGGCGGGACTGGACCGGGTGGTCATCGCCCAGGCGGAGAAGAAGCCGGTGCTGGGCATCTGCCTGGGGATGCAGCTGCTGTTTGACCGGGGGGAAGAGGTGCGCGACTGCGATGGACTGGGGCTGGTGCCTGGCCGGGTGGTGCGCATGGAGACGAAATACAAACTGCCCCATATCGGCTGGAACAGCCTGCACTTCCAGAACGACGGTCCCATTTTCAAAGGTCTGCCCGAGGAGAGCTATGTCTACTTCGTGCATAGTTTCTGCGGCGTGGCAGAGCGTGAGGAGGACGTGATCGCCCGCACCGACTACGGCGCCTCCGTGGTGGCGTCGGTGCGGCATGGGAACGTCTACGGCTGCCAGTTCCACCCGGAGAAGAGCGGCGAAACGGGCCTTATGATCCTGAAAAACTTTGGGGAGCTGAACCGATGATACTCTTACCGGCTATCGACATGAAGGACGGGCGCTGCGTGCGCCTGAGAAAGGGCGACTTTGACACGGTGCATCAGGTGGCCGGCAGCGCCCTTGCCACAGCCCGAGACTTCGCCGCGGCAGGCGCCAAGTGGATCCACATGGTGGACCTGGACGGCGCCCGGGACGGGGTGCGGAAAAACTTCCCCCATATCTACCAGGTGATCCAGGAGTCCGCTCTCCAGGTGGAGCTGGGCGGCGGCATCAAAAACGAGCTGGACGTGATCACCGTGGGGGAGTCCGGCGTGGGCAGGCTGGTCATCGGCTCCGCCGCCGTGACCAAGCCGGAACTGGTGGACTACGCCGTCGGCCTCTACGGCGAGCGGGTGGCGGTGGGCATCGACTGCCTGAACGATCGGGTGCGCACCGCGGGCTGGGAGGAGGATTCCGGCCTCCACTACCTGGACTTCGCCCAAAGCATGGAGGCAAAGGGTGTAAAGACCATTATCTTTACAGACATTGAGACTGACGGGATGCTCTCCGGTCCGTCCTATGAGAAGCTCTCGGCGCTGCAGCGGGCGGTGTCCTGCCGCATCGTGGCCAGCGGCGGCGTGACGAACCTGGAGGACATAAGGCGCCTGCGGGACATGGGTCTTTACGGCGCCATCATCGGCAAGGCCTATTACGCCGGTACCCTGGACCTTGCCCAGGCGGTAAAGGAGGCGGGGGAGCAGTGTTAGCCAAACGGATCATTCCCTGCCTGGACGTGCGGGACGGGCGCGTGGTCAAGGGTGTCAACTTTGTCAATATCCGGGACGCGGGCGACCCGGTGGAGCTGGCCAAGTTCTACTCCGACCAGGGCGCCGACGAGATCGTCTTTCTGGACATCACCGCCACCAGCGACGCCCGGGACACCGTGGCCGACGTGGTGGAGCGCACCGCCTCCCAGGTGTTCGTGCCCCTGACGGTGGGGGGCGGCATCCGCACGATAGAGGATTTCGCTCGGCTTTTGCGCTCGGGGGCGGACAAGATCTCGGTGAACTCCGCCGCCGTGGCCGACCCCACCCTCATCTCCCGGGCGGCGGAACGCTTCGGGTCCCAGTGTGTGGTGCTGGCGGTGGACGCCCGCGCCCGGGGTGATGGGTCCTGGGAGGTGGTGGTGGCCGGCGGGCGCAAGCCCACGGGCATCGATCTCATAGACTGGGTGCGCCGGGGCGAGGCGCTGGGAGCGGGGGAGATCCTGCTCACCTCCATGGACGCCGACGGCACCAAGGCCGGCTTCGACCTGGCCATGACCAAGGCGGTAACGGAGGCGGTGTCCATCCCCGTCATCGCCTCGGGGGGCTGCGGGTCCCTGGAGCATTTCGCCCAGGTCTTCCGGGAGACCGGGTGTGACGCGGCGCTGGCGGCCTCCCTGTTCCACTTCGGGGAGCTTACGGTGCCCCAGGTGAAGACCTATCTGCACCAGCAGGGCATCCCTGTGCGCTGAAAGGAGGAGAGGACAGTGCTTGACGATCTTTTGGACCTGGCCGTAGACCTGCTGGGCGAGGCCGGGACCGCCCAATGGCGAACGGGCAAGCCCGCCGCCAAGGGGGCCGGGAAGAGCCGGACAACGCCGGCCAATCCCTACCTCAGCACGGACTATAAGCCATCCGCTTCCAAAAAAGTTTCGGCCCGCCGGAGCAAGAAGGGCGGGGAAGACCCCTGGGACTGGGACGAGAAAAAGCCCCCCTGGGAATTTTGAGGTGAGAAGCATGATCAACCTGGACGACCTCTTTGCCAAATCCGAGCTGATCCCCGTGATCATCCAGCACGCCGAGACCGGGAAGATCCTCATGCTGGGCTTTACCAACCGGGAGGCGGTGGAGCTGACCTACAAGACCAAGACCGCCTGGTTTTGGTCTCGCAGCCGCGGCAAGCTGTGGAACAAGGGGGAGAGCTCGGGACACTATCTCCATGTAAAGCGCATGCTGACCGACTGCGACACCGACACCCTGCTCTACCAGTGCATCCCCCAGGGACCCACCTGCCACACGGGGGCGGAGAGCTGCTTTTTCAATCTGATTTGGGAGGAACAATCGTGAACGACACGCTGCAAAAACTCTATGAAGTGGTGCAGGGCCGGAAGGCGGAGCCCCAGGAGGGCTCCTACACCTGCTACCTGTTTGACCAGGGCCTGGACAAGATCCTCAAAAAAGTGGGGGAGGAGAGCGCCGAGACCATCATCGCCGCCAAGAACGGCGAAAGCGGCCAGGTGGTCTCTGAGATGTCCGACCTCATGTATCACCTGATGGTGCTGCTGGTGCAGCAGGACATTCCTCTTTCGGCGGTGATGGAGGAGCTGGACCGGCGCAGCCAGAAGATCGGCAATCTCAAAAAGATGCATGTTACCGACCGCAACACGTAAGGAGAGATGAGATGAATTCCTTTACATACTGCATCCCCACAAAGGTGATCTTCGGCCCGGGCACGGAGACCCAGGCCGGCAAGGCCGTCCGGGAGGCGGGCGGCACCTCGGTGCTGGTGGTCTATGGCGGCGGCAGCGCGGTGAAAAGCGGCCTGCTCGCCCGGGTCACTGCCTCCCTGGACGCGGAGGGCCTTCCCTGGCAGGCGGTGGGCGGCGTGCAGCCCAACCCCCTGGTGGACCTGGCCCAGCAGGCGGTGGACCGCGTCCGGGGCACCGGCGTGGACTTCCTGCTGGCGGTGGGCGGCGGCAGCGTCATCGACACCGCCAAGGCCATCGCCATCACCCTGGCCCATGACGGCATCCCCCTGTGGGACTTCTTCTGCGGCAAGGCCAAGGTGACGGGCGCCCTGAGCGTGGGCGCGGTGCTCACCATCGCCGCCGCCGGCAGCGAGACCTCCGACTCGGCGGTCATGACCAACGGCTCCACCCATGAAAAGCGGGGGGTCAACACCCCCTTCAACCGGCCCCGGTTCGCCATCATGAACCCCGAGCTCACCTACACCCTGCCGCCCCGCCAGACCGCCTGCGGCATCACCGACATCATGATGCACACCATGGACCGCTACTTCACCTGCGACAGCGACAACGCCCTCACCGACGCCCTGGCCGAGGCGCTGCTGCGCACCACCATCCACTATGGCCGCGTCGCCATGGCCCAGCCGGAGGACTACAAGGCCCGCTCCGAGCTCATGTGGTGCGGCAGCCTCTCCCACAACGACCTGACCGGCCTGGGCCAGACCAAGGACTTCTCTGTCCACCAGCTGGGCCATGAGATCTCCGGCATGTTCGACCTGCCCCACGGGGAGAGCCTGTCCATCATGTGGCCCGCCTGGGCCAGATATGTCTGCCCGGCGGACCCCGCCCGCTTCGCCCGGTTTGCCCGGGAGGTCTGGGGCATCGCAGAGGAGGACGACGAAAAGGCCGCCGAGCTGGGCATCCAGGCCACGGAAAACTACTTCCGGGAGATCGGGATGCCCCTGACCCTGGGGGACCGGGTGGGCGTCCAGGGCGCGGAGGTCCTGACTGAGCTGGCCCGGGGCTGCTCCCGCTCCGGCAGCCGGAGAGTGGGCGTGTTCCGCCCCATCGACCAGGAGGATATGTACCGCATTTATGCCATGGTAAACCGCTGAGCGCAGGCGCGCGCGGACCTGAAACCGGTCCGCGCGCGCCGTTTTGCCCGGCCGCGTTTTTAAGGTTGCGCCGGTACCGGGAGGCGTGGTAGAATAATGTCTGCTGAATAAACCGCAAATCGGTTTATTCGCGCGGCGGAAGCCGCGCAATTCCCCAAAGCAGCTCTTTGCGCCTGCTTTGGGGAAAGCGCGACATTGTTATAATGCGTATTTTCCCTGGTACGCAGAGTCATACCAGGGAAAGGTGCAAGGTTTTAGGACGATTTTGTCCCTAAAACCTTGCACCCGAACAAAGCAAAATGGTCTTGAAAGCCCCGGCTTTCAAGACTTCCGGCTTTGTTCGATACGCATTAGAATAATGGCACTATGACCAGGGGAGGGGAGCACGTGATCATTCTGGGGATCGACCCCGGCTTTGCCATCGTGGGCTTCGGCGTGGTGGACGTCTCCGGCGCAAGAGCCTCCTTGGTCCAGTGCGGCGCCATCACCACGCCAGCCGGCTGGCCCCTTCCCAGGCGGCTACTTCAAATCGCCGACGACATGGGAGAGCTGCTCCGGCGTTTTCAGCCCGAGGCCCTGGCCATTGAGGAGCTCTTTTTCAACCAGAATGTGACCACGGGCATCGGCGTGGCCCAGGCCCGGGGCGTCATCCTGGCGGAGACGGAGCGCGCCGGAGTGCCCATTTTTGAGTACACCCCCTCCCAGATCAAGCAGGCGGTGGTGGGCTACGGCAAGGCGGAAAAGAGCCAGGTCATGGAGATGACCCGCCGGCTGCTGTGCCTGAAAAAGCAGATCCGCCCGGACGACGCCGCCGACGCGGTGGCCGTGGCCCTGTGCCATGGCCGCTCCTGCACCTCCTGTCTTCCGGGGGCGGATGCCGCCCGGCCGGGCAGCGGGCGCTATGCCGCAAGACAGGAGCGGTAACGCCGGGCGCGTCACTTCATCGCGAGGAAGGTTGACAGAATGTTTTATTATGTAAATGGAACCGTGGCCCATCTGGGGCCCTATCTGGCGGTGATCGACTGCGGCGGCGTGGGCTATGCCTGCCGCACCACCAACACCACCCTCTCCCGTCTCAAAAAAGGGGAGAGCGCCAGGCTCTACACCTATCTCAACGTCCGGGAGGACGCCATGGAGCTCTACGGCTTTGCCACCCAGGAGGAGCTCAATCTCTTTGAGCAGCTCATCTCGGTCTCCGGGGTGGGGCCCAAGGCGGCGCTGAGCATCCTGTCGGCCTCCACGCCGGCCAACCTGGCCCTGAGCATCATCACCGGGGACGAAAAGGCCCTCACCTGTGCGCCGGGCATCGGCAAGAAGATCGCCCAGCGGGTCATTCTGGAGCTCAAGGACAAGCTGGCCAAGGGGCAGACGCTGGCCATGGACGGCGAGAGCTACGGCGGCACCGGCGTGACCGTCATTCCGGAGAACAAGGCCAGCGAGGCCGCCGCCGCTCTGGCGGTGCTGGGCTACTCCCAGGGGGAGATCAACCTGGCCCTGAAGGGGATCGACGTGGAGGCGCTGACCCTGGAGGAGATCATCAAGCAGGCCCTCAAGAAGATGGTGAAGGGCTGAGACGTGCACAGCATGGGAAGAGGTGCGTATCATGGGGATCGAGTTTTCCACGGACGGCGGCTTTGAGACGGAGGAGCCTCTTGTGACCACGTCCCTCACCCGGGACGACGAGAACGAGGGCTCCATGCGGCCCAGGACCTTAAATGAATATATCGGACAGAGCAAGGCCAAGGGGAACCTGGAGGTGTTCATCCAGGCGGCCAAGATGAGAAATGAGCCCCTGGACCATGTGCTGCTCCACGGCCCCCCGGGCCTGGGCAAGACCACCCTTTCCGGCATCATCGCCAACGAGATGGGGGTCAATATCCGCATCACCTCGGGCCCGGCCATTGAGAAGCCGGGGGACCTGGCGGCCCTGCTCACCAACCTCAGCGAGAACGACATTCTCTTTGTGGACGAGATCCACCGGCTCAACCGCTCGGTGGAGGAGATCCTGTATCCCGCCATGGAGGACTTTGCCATCGACATCATCATCGGCAAGGGCCCCTCGGCAAACTCCATCCGGCTGGACCTGCCCAAATTCACCCTCATCGGAGCCACCACCCGGGCGGGCCAGCTCTCCGCCCCGCTGCGGGACCGCTTCGGCGTGACGCTGCGGCTGGAGCTCTATACCCCTGAGGAGCTCACCCTCATCGTCAGCCGCTCAGCGGGCATCCTGGGGGTGCCCATCGAGGAGGAGGGCGCCATGGAGATCGCCCGGCGCAGCCGGGGCACCCCCCGCATCGCCAACCGGATGCTCCGGCGGGTGCGGGACTTCGCCCAGGTCAAGGCGGGGGGCGTCATTACCCGCAAGGTGGCGGATGAGGCCCTCAGCGCCCTGGAGGTGGACTATCTGGGCCTGGACGCGGTGGACCGGCGGATGCTCACCAGCATCATCGAGCACTACGGCGGCGGCCCCGTGGGTCTGGAGACCCTGGCAGCCACCATCAATGAGGAGGCCGTCACCCTGGAGGACGTGTATGAGCCCTACCTGATGCAGATGGGCTTTCTCACCCGCACGCCCAGGGGCCGGTGCGTCACAAAACGGGCCTATGAACACCTGGGCCTGGCCTATTTCGGGCAGGAGCAGCTGGAGCTGTGAAAACCAACATTTGAGAGGAACGAGTGGCAATGGGAAAACTGTTTGGAACGGACGGCATCCGCGGCATCGTCAACGCGGGGCTGGACGCGGATCTGGCATTCAAGGTGGGCATGGCGGCGGCCCAGGTGCTCTCCAAGGAGAAGAAGCTGGGGGAGAAGCCCCTGTTCACCATCGGGAAGGACACCCGCATCTCCTCTGACCTTCTGGAGGGGGCGCTCATCGCCGGGCTGTGCTCCGCCGGGGCGGACGTGCTCCACCTGGGCGTGATCCCCACCCCGGCGGTGGCCTGGATCACGGTGGACGAGGGGGCGGACGCGGGCATCGTCATCTCCGCCTCCCACAACCCCTTTGAGCACAACGGCATCAAGATCTTCAACGGCAAGGGCTTCAAGCTCTCCGACGCCCTGGAGGAGGAGATCGAGGAGATCGTGCTCTCGGGCACCAAGATCCCCCTCAAGACCCACGGGGAGATCGGCACCGTGACCTACGCCGAGCAGAAGGAGCGGGAGGACTATATCGACCATCTGGCCTCCACGGTGCAGGTGGACCTCTCCGGGCTGCGCATCCTGGTGGACTGCGCCAACGGCGCCGCCTCCGCCACCGCCCGGCAGCTCTTCGACCGCTTCCCCAAGCTCCACACCGACGTCATCAACGCCGACCCCGACGGGGTCAACATCAACGCCGGCTGCGGCTCCACCCACCTGGAGGCCCTGTGCACCATGGTGAAGGCGGGGGGCTATGACCTGGGCCTGGCCTTCGACGGGGACGCCGACCGGTGCCTGGCCTGCGACGAGCTGGGCAACGAGATCGACGGGGACCAGATCATGGCGGTGTGCGGCCGGGACCTGATGAGCAGGGGAGAGCTGCCCGGGAACATGGTGGTGGCCACGGTGATGAGCAATCTGGGCCTGCACATCTTTGCCCGGGAAAACGGCATGCAGCTCATGTGCACCGACGTGGGAGACCGCAACGTGCTGGAGAAGATGGAGGAGTGCGGATACATGCTGGGCGGCGAGCAGTCGGGCCACATGATCTTCCGCCGCTACGCCACCACCGGCGACGGCCAGCTGGCCGCCCTGCAGCTGCTGCAGATCCTCGCCCGCTCCGGCAAGAAGGCGTCCCAGCTCTCGGGCGACTGTGTCCGCTATCCCCAGATCCTCCTGAACGTGCCGGTGGCCGACAAAGCGGCCAAGGAGGCCGTCATGGCCTCGGAGATGCTGCGCGGGGCCATCCGGGCGGAAGAAGCGCTGCTGGACGGCCAGGGCCGGGTGCTGGTGCGCCCCTCGGGCACCGAGGCGCTGGTCCGGGTCATGGTGGAAGCCAGGGACAGCGAGCAGGCGGAGACCAGCGCGAAAAAATTGGCAGAAATCATAAAATCTGTCTCCTGAGTGGGAAAAGCCTAAAATAATTTGCATAAACTATTGACAATTCCACGGTTTTCGGCCATAATACACAAGGAGATTTTGGATGAAACACCTTCTTTCCGCCTCGGAACAGCTTTCCGACGAAGTTCTCTGCGCCCGCGCCGTCAGCGGCGACCGGGAAGCGGAGGAGGCGCTGGTCGTGCGTTATAACCGGCTGGTGCGCTCCTGTGCGCGGCCCTATTTTCTGGCCGGCGGGGACGGCGAGGATCTGATCCAGGAGGGAATGGTGGGTCTTCTGAGTGCCATTCGGGAGTATGATCCCGGCAAGGAGACGGCCTTTCGCACCTATGCGGAGGTCTGTATCCGCAACCGGCTGCTCTCCGCCATCCGGGCGGCCAGCAGAGACAAGCATGCTCCCCTCAACTGTTCGGTCTCATTCGAAACCCCCTGTATTGACTGCAACCTCGACCATCGTTTGGACGACCCGGAGGCCATCCTCATCGGCCGGGAGTCCACCCAGGAGCGCATGGGCGTACTGAAGGGCCAGTTGTCCGGTTTCGAAGCGAAGGTACTTGGGCTGTATCTGAACGGAGCATCCTACCATGAGATCGCGGTCCAGGTCAAGAGGTCCCCGAAATCGGTGGACAACGCCGTGCAGCGCATTCGGCGCAAGGTGGCGCGGCACTTCCAATCTGGCGAATTCAGCGAGAGCTGAGCGCAATATTACACTGTCCCAGCTACTGGGCCAACGAGTCAAAGAGAGGGTAAAGAACATGTTTGAAGACAAGACGCTTGTATGCAAGGAATGCGGCCAGGAGTTCGTGTTCACCGCCGGTGAGCAGGAGTTCTACGCGGAGCGGGGCTTCCAGAACGAGCCTCAGCGCTGCAAGGCCTGCCGTGACGCCCGCAAGGCCGCTGCCCGCGGTCCCCGCGAGTACTTCACCGCCACCTGCGCTGCCTGCGGCGGCGAGGCCAAGGTTCCCTTCGAGCCCAAGTCCGACCGTCCCGTGTACTGCAGCGAGTGCTTCGCCCGTATGCGCGAGGAGCAGAACGGCTAATCAGCGTTCAAAAAAGGGGCACCCCAATCGGGGTGCCCTTTTACTTTGCAGCAATAACAATAGGGAAGAGCGGACCCCCGCAAGAGGGTCCGCTCTTTTGCGCGCTTATTCCTGCTCCCAGTTGTGCCAGACGTTCTGCACGTCGTCGTTGTCCTCCAGGCTGTCGATGAGCTTCTCCATGTTCTTGATGTCCTCTTCGCTCTCCAGCTTGACGTAGTTCTGGGGGACCATCTCCACCTTGGCGGAGAGGAAGACGTAGCCCTTGGCCTCCAGCTTCTCCAGCACGGCGCCGAAGTCGGCGGGATCGGTGTAGATCTCGAAGGCCTCCTCGCCGGCTTCCATGTCGGAAGCGCCCGCGTCCAGGGCGTCCATCATGACGGTGTCCTCATCCAGGTCCTCCCGCTCAATGACGATGACGCCCTTCTGGTCGAAGGACCAGGACACGCACCCGGTGGCGCCCAGGCCCTTGCCGAACTTGTCCAGCAGGTGGCGCACCTCGGGAGCGGTGCGGTTGCGGTTGTCGGTGAGGGCCTCCACGATGACGGCCACGCCGGAGGGACCGTAGCCCTCGTAGGTGACGCTCTCGTAGTCGTCGGAGTTGCCCGAGCCCAGCGCCTTTTCAATGGTGCGCTTGATGTTGTCGTTGGGCATGTTGGCGGCCTTGGCCTTGGCGATGACGGTGGCCAGGCGGGAGTTGTTGTTGGGGTCGCCGCTGCCGCCGGTCTTGACCGCCACGATCATCTCGCGGGCGATCTTGGTGAAAATCTGGGAGCGCTTGGCGTCAGCCGCGCCCTTGGTTTTTTGTATGTTGTGCCATTTGGAATGTCCGGACATATGAACGTCTCCCTCTGATAAAAAATTCGCATGAGCAGTTTATCACAAAAAGGCCGGATTTTCAACCCCCGGGCGGGCTCACTGGTAGAAAAAGACCTCCCGGTGGGCCTGAGAGGGGAGGACCTCCACCTCCGGGAAGCCCTGGCGCAGCCAGTGGGCCAGGACGGGGCAGACCACGTTCTCCGTGGGGTAGTGGCCCGCGTCGATGAGGTTGATGCCCGCCGCAGCGGCGTCCAGGAACTGGTTGTACTTCACGTCGGAGGTGATAAAGGTGTCGCAGCCCGCCTCAGCCGCCGCAAGCACCAGATCGCCGCAGGCGCCGCCGCCCACCGCCACCCGGCGGACCGGGCGTCCGGCGTCCACGCAGCGCACGCCGCCGGCGCCCAGCCGCTCCTTCACAAAGGACGCGAAGGCGGACAGGGAGGCGGTATGGGGCCCGGAGACCAGGCCGACCCGGCCCAGGCCGTCAGGCTGGAAAGGGACGGCGTCCTCCAGCTCCAGCGAGCGGGCCAGGGCGTCGTTTACGCCCCCTTCCGCCACGTCCAGGTTGGTGTGGGCGCAGATGGCGGCGATGCCCCGCTCTGTCAGGGAGAGCAGCAGCCGCCCGGTGAGGTCGTCGTCGGTGAGCCGGCGGACAGGGTGGAAGATGACCGGGTGGTGGGAGACGATGAGCTGCGCGCCCACCCTGGCCGCCTCCTCAGCCACCGCCTCGGTGATGTCCAGGGCCACAACGATCCGCGTGACGGCTTTCTCTCCGTGTCCCACCAGAAACCCGGCGTTGTCAAAGTCCATCTGCAGGGAAAAGGGCGCCTTTTGGTCCAAAAAGTCATAGATCTCTCTTACCGATGCCATGCGTCCCACTCCTCCTTAAGCCTTGTAAGATCCTGATGGATGGCCTCAAATTCCCGCGTCCGGGCCTGGTCCTGGTCCTTGCGGGACGATCGCGCCCCCTCCAGGGCCCGCTGTGCCCGGGAGAGCAGCCGCTCCAGGTACTGCCCCCGCAGCGGGTCGAAGTCCTCCCTGGTCTGCCGTCCCGCCCAGCGCTCTCCCGGGGTGAGGGGCGCGTCCGCGCCCGGGCAGGCCAGCAGGGTGACATAGAGGGTCCGGCCCTCCTGGGACAGACGCTCCCGCCGGATGGAAAAGCCGTTTTCGCTCAGCCAGACGCGCAGGTCCTCCACGCCGCTCATGGGCTGCAGGAGCCAGCGCCTCTCGCCCTGGGCGCTCCAGGGCGCGGCCGAGAGGATGGCGGCGATGGTCTCGCCGCCCATACCGGCGATGGAGATGGTGTCGGCCTCCTCCGGGGCGATGCCGGACAGCCCGTCGCACAGCCGGAAGGAGATGCATTCCGTGAGGCCGAAGCGCCGCGCGGTCTGCCGGGCCCGCTCCAGCGGCCCCTCCCGCAGATCGGAGGCGATGGCGTATTGAATTACACCGTGCTGGAGGAGCCACGCCGGGAGATAGGCGTGGTCGGTGCCCACGTCGGCGTAGCGGCACCCGTGGGGCACCAGCTCTGCTATGGAGCGCAGCCGGGGAGAGAGGGGGATACCTGCTGTCATGTCATCACTCCTTGCCTAAAAAAAGAGAGCGGCACCGCCGCTCTCTTTTTGCCTTTGGATCACTGGGCGGAGGAAATGGCTCCGTTGACCTTGGCCAGGAGCTCGTTCACATCCACGCCGTGGACCATGCAGGCCTGCTCCACGGTCTCGCCCCGGGAAGAGGGGCAGCCCAGGCAGTGCATGCCGATGGACAGGAAGATAGGCGCGGTCTCGGGGGCCACGTCCAGAATGTCGCCAATGATGGTATCCTTCGTGATCTGGATCATAGGAATGTTACCTCCAAATGCTTTGATGTGAGTTAGTATATCCTATCTCTCCGGGGATTGCAAGCGGGATTTTGAGCCCCTTCGAGGAAAAAAGTGCCAAGGAACGAAAAAACGCCCGCCAAAGCAGGCGGACGCTTTCCGTATGGGTGCAAGTAAGCCTGTAAGCCGGGTTCTGTCCTTTAAGACAGCCATCTATCTAGGCGCACCGTTGCCGGTACGCTCAAGCCGCCTCCCAAACGCGGCCGGGCCGGCCTCATGCGTTTCCACGGCGTTGCTCCGGATAGAGGTTACAGCGATGAGCGCTTCCACGTCATCGGGTGAGCTCTTACCTCGCCTTTCCATCCTTACCGCCCCGGCGAGCCGGAACGGCGGTTTATTTCTGTTGCCCTTTTCCTAGGGTCGCCCCCGGCGGGTGTTACCCGTTATCCTTGCCCTGTGGAGCCCGGACTTTCCTCAGGCCCGGCCTTTCGGCCTGGGTCCGCGGCTGTCCAGCTTGCTTGCCAGGGTATTTTACCCTATTTGGTGCGGAATGTCAAATAGCGCGTTTCGATTGAAATTCTCGCCCCAATGCGATATAATAGGGTGGTTATCTTTATGACAAAGGGGGAACGGAAAATGGGTTCCACCATTACCATTCGAGAGTACCTGGATTCCCTGAAGGGGAAGAAGGTGGCGGTGATCGGCATCGGCGTGTCCAATACGCCGCTGATCAAGATGCTGCTGCGGGCGGGGATCAACGTGACCGCCTGCGACAAGAGCGCCCGGGAGGACCTGGGCGGCGTGGCCGAGCAGCTGGAGAGCCTGGGCGCCAAGCTGCGCCTGGGGGAGAAGTACATGGATCAGCTGGATCACGACGTGATCTTCCGCACGCCCGGCCTGCGGCCTGACGTGCCCCAGCTGGAGGCGGCCCGGGCCAAGGGGAGCGTGATCACCTCGGAGATGGAGGTATTCTTCCAGGTCTGCCCGTGCAAGAAGATCGGCATCACGGGCAGCGACGGCAAGACCACCACCACCACCATCATCTCCCAGCTTTTGAAGAAGGCGGGCTACAACGTCTATGTGGGCGGGAACATCGGCCGGCCTCTGCTGCCCGACGTGGAGGGCATGGAGGAGGACGACGTGGCCGTGCTGGAGCTCTCCTCCTTCCAGCTCATGACCATGGACCTGAGCCCGGAGATCGCGGTTCTGACCAACCTGGCCCCCAACCACCTGGACGTGCACAAGTCCATGGGGGAGTATATCGCCGCCAAGGAGAACATCTACTCCCACCAGAAGGAGGACGGCCTGGCGGTCTTCAACGCCGACAACGACATCACCGCCACCCTCTCCGCCACCGCGCCCGGCAGGGTGGCCCTGTTCAGCCGCCAGCGGGAGGTGGCCCGGGGCGCCTTCCTCCGGGATGACGCCATCTGGTACGCCGACGGCCAGGATGAGCGCCGGGTGCTGCCCCTGACGGACATCCTGCTGCCCGGGGAGCACAACGTGGAAAACTATATGGCCGCCATCGCCGCCGTGGGTGACATGGTCAGCGAAGAGGTGATCTGCGACTTTGCCCGTACCTTCGGCGGGGTGGAGCACCGCATCGAGCTGGTCCGGGAAGTGAACGGTGTGCGTTACTACAACGACTCCATCGCCTCCAGCCCCACCCGGACCATCGCCGGGCTCAAATCCTTCCCCGAGCGGGTCATCCTCATCGCCGGCGGCTACGACAAGCACATCCCCTTTGACGTGCTGGGCCCGGAGATCGTAAAGCATGTAAAGCACTTGATCCTGACGGGGGACACGGCGGACAAGATCCGCGACGCCGTCCTGGCCGCCCCGTGCTACGAGCCCGGCAAACCGGAGATCACCCTCATCGAGGACTTCTCTCTGGCGGTGCTGGCGGCCCGGAACATCGCCCGGGAGGGGGACGTGGTGCTGCTGTCCCCGGCCTGCGCCTCCTTTGACAAGTTCAAAAACTTCATGGAGCGCGGCAACGCGTTCAAGACCATCATTCGCGGCCTGTAAGGCCCAAGGAGGATTCACTTTGGAGATACGAGCTATGCTGGAGGCGCTGTGCGGCCAGGCCGCGCCCTCCGGCTTTGAGACAAGCGTGGCCCGCACGGCCATGGAGCTGCTGCGCCCGCTGGTGGATGAGGTGTACCAGGACCGGCTGGGCAACGTGATCGGCATGCGCCGCTGCGGCCGCGAGGGCGCGCCCTTGCTGCTGCTGGACGCCCATCTGGACGAGATCGGGCTCATCGTCACCGGTGTGGAGGACGGCTTCCTCCGCTTTCGCAGCATCGGCGGCGTGGACCCCCGGGTCCTGGTGGACCAGGAGATGACCGTGCTGACCGAGCCGCCCCTGTTCGGCGTGGTGTCCTGTCTCCCGCCCCATGTGCTCAAGGTGGGCGACTCTGACAAGGCCCAGACCATCGAGCAGCTGGCCATCGACATCGGCCTGCCCCAGGAGAAGGCGGAGCAGGCGGTCCCCGTGGGCACGCCGGTGGTCTGCCGGAGCCAGGGGGCGGCCCTGGGCGTCAGCCGGTTCTGCGGCCGGGCCCTGGACGACCGGGCCTGCTTTGCGGTGCTCCTGCGCGCGGCGCAGCTGCTGCAGGATACGCCGCTGGATGTGGACCTCTGTCTCCTGGGCTCCGTGTTTGAGGAGACGGGCGGCTGGGGTGCCCAGACGGCGGCCTACGGCCTGGCCCCCGACTACTGCGTGGCGGTGGATGTGACCTTTGCCCGCAGCAGCGGCGTGTCGGAGGAGGAGGCCCCCTGCAAGCTGGGCGGCGGTCCCGCCGTGGGCGTGGGTCCCATCATCCCCCGGTGGATGTCGGGCCGGTTCAAAGCCAAGGCCGCGCAGCAGGAGATCCCCTGCCAGACTGAGATCCTTTCGGGCAGAACGGGCACCAACGGCGACGATTTCCAGACCGCCCGGGAGGGCATCGCCACGGCGGTGCTCTCGCTGCCCCTGCGGTATATGCACACCCCCGCGGAGGTGGTGGACCTGGAGGACATGGAGCGCACCGCCCGTCTTCTCTCCGCCTTCGCCAAGGACCTGGGAAAGGAGGCCGAGCAGGTATGCTGATGGATACCATCCGGGAGCTGTGCGCTCTCTCCGGCGTTTCCGGCTTTGAAGAGCAGGTCCGCTCCTATATCAAGGAGCATGCCGCCCCCTATGCCGACGAGATGCGCACAGATGCCCTGGGCAACCTCATCGTGTTCAAGCGCGGCAAAAAGGCCACGGGCAGCAAGCTGCTCCTGGCCGCCCACATGGACGAGGTGGGCCTGATGGTCCAGTCCGTGGCGGAGGACGGCTGTCTGAAGTTCTCCTGCGTGGGCGGCATCGACCGGCGGGTATTGCTGGGCAAGCGGGTGTCGGTGGGGGAGAAGGGCATCCCGGGCGTCATCGGGCTCAAGCCCATCCACCTGACCACCGCCGAGGAACGCAAGAGCATCCCCGAGGTCAAGAGCCTGCGCATCGACATCGGCGCCAAGGACAAGGAGGAGGCGGAAAAGCTGGTCTCCCCGGGGGATGTGGTCACCTTTGTCAGCGACATCGTGGAGTTTGGGGACGGCTTTCTCAAGGCCAGGGCCCTGGATGACCGGGTGGGCTGCGCCATCATGCTGGAGCTCTTGAAAGAGGAGCTGCCCATGGACTGCACCTTCGCCTTCACGGTCCAGGAGGAGGTGGGCTGCCGGGGCGCCTTCGGCGCGGCCTTCTCCGTCAAGCCGGACATCGCCCTGGTGCTGGAGACCACCACCGCCGCCGACCTGGCGGGGGTGAAGGGCCACAAGCGGGTCTGCTCGCCGGGGGAGGGGGCCGTGATCCTCTACATGGACGGCGGCTCGGTGGCCGACCGGGACCTCTATGAAAAGGCCCGCGCCATCGCGGAGGAGCAGGGCATCCCCTGGCAGACCAAGCACATGGTGGCCGGCGGCAACGATGCCCGCGCCATCCAGCAGACCGGCTGCGGCGCCCGCACCCTGGTGCTCAGCGCCGCCGTGCGCTACCTGCACGCGCCGTCCAGCGTGGGCTGCATCCGGGACTTTGAACACATCCACACTCTGGCCCGGCACATGATCGGGGCCATCGCCCAGGAGGAAGTATAATGGATATTCTCACCACACTGCAGGCCCTCAACGCCTGCCACGGCCCCGCCGGCGACGAAAAAGAGGTGGCCGCCGCCATCGAGAAGCTGGCCGCCCCCTACGCCGACGAGATCACCCGGGACGCCCTGGGCAACCTCTTCGTGCACAAGAAGGGGAGCGGCCCCCGGGTCATGTTCGCCGCCCATATGGACTCCATCGGCTTCATCGTGACCTATATCGACGACAAGGGCTTTCTGCGCTTCGGGCAGCTGGGCGGGCTCCATCCCCAGAGCTGCCTGCACACCGCCGTGCGCTTTCGCAGCGGTGTCAAGGGCGTGGTGGGCGCGGACGGCGGCGTCTCGCCCAAGGACCTGAAACTCTCCGACCTCTATATCGACATCGGCGCCACCTCCCGGGAGGAGGCGGAGAAGCTGGTAAAGGTGGGGGATACCGCCGTCTATGACGCCGGGAGCTTCACCATGGGGCAGCTGCTCACCTCCCCCTATCTGGACAACCGCATCTCCTGCGTGGTGCTGCTCATGGCCCTGGAGCGGCTGGAGCGCAGCGAGAACGACCTGTGGTTCGTGTTCACCGTCCAGGAGGAGCTGGGCCTGCGGGGCGCCCGCCCGGCGGCCTACCGCGTGGACCCCAAGTACGGCGTGGCCGTGGACGTGACCGGCTCTGACGACACCCCCGAGAGTACCCACGGCAGCAGCAGCGTCCTGGGGAAGGGGGCCGCCGTCAAGGTGATGGACGGCTCGGTGATCTGCCACCCCGAGATGGTGAAGAGGCTGGAGCAGCTGGCCCAGGACAAGGGCATCCGCGCCCAGCGGGACATCCTGCGCCATGGCGGCACCGACGCGGGGGCCATCCACGTGAGCCGCTCCGGCGTCTATACCGGCGGCGTGTCCATCCCCTGCCGGTATATCCACTCTCCCGTGGAGACGGCCCACCTGGAGGACGTGGAGGCCTGCGCCGCCCTGGTGGCGGCCTTTGCCCAGAGCAAGCTGGACTAAATCACAGGGAAAGAACGAGTGTGAAGCAATATGGCATTACAGATAAGTGACTGCGTCCGCCAGCTGGCCCGGCAGGCGGAGGAGGAGATCCGCCCCCAGTTTGAGCGCATCGACGCCATTGCCGCCCGCAACACCGAGAAGGTGCTCTCCGCCTTCCGCAAGTACCGGGTGGCGGAGGGGTACTTTGCCGGCACCACCGGCTACGGCTACGACGACCTGGGCCGGGACAAGCTGGACGAGATCTACGCCCACATCTTCGGCACGGAGGACGCCCTGGTGCGTCTGCAGTTCGTCAACGGCACCCACGCCATCGCCGCCGCCCTCTTCGGGGCGCTGAAGGCGGGGGACGTGCTGCTCTCCGCCGTGGGTGCGCCCTATGACACCCTGCTGGGCGTCATCGGCGTGTCGGACAAGGGCCACGGCTCTTTGAAGGACTACGGCGTAGAGTACAGGCAAGTGGAACTGCTTGACAACAAGCCGGATCTTTCCGGCATGGCCAAGGCAGCCGCCGACCCCCGGGTGAAGGCGGTGCTCATCCAGCGGTCCAAGGGCTACTCCACCCGCAGCTCCCTCTCCGTGGAGGAGATCGGGGAGATGTGCCGCCTGATCAAGGCGGCCAATCCCGGCGCGGCCATCATCGTGGACAACTGCTACGGGGAATTCGTGGAGGAGCAGGAGCCCACCCAGGTGGGCGCGGACCTGGTGGTGGGCTCTCTCATCAAGAATCCCGGCGGCGGCCTGGCGCCCACGGGCGGATATATCGCCGGTCGGCGCGATCTGGTGGAGGGGGCGGCCATGCGCCTGACGGTGCCCGGCATCGGCAAGGAGTGCGGCTGTACCCTGGGCAATAACCGCAGCCTCTACCAGGGGCTCTTCCTGGCCCCTCACACGGTGGCCCAGGCGGTGAAGACGGCGGTGTTCGCCGCCCGCATCATGGAGCTGCTGGGCTACGGCACCGAGCCCGCCTCCCACATGCCCCGGCACGACATCATCCAGATGCTGTGCTTCGGGGAGCCGGAGAAGCTCAAACGGTTCTGCAAGGGCATCCAGTCCGGCGCGCCGGTGGACTCCTATGTGACCCCGGAGCCCTGGGATATGCCGGGCTACGACTGCCAGGTCATCATGGCCGCCGGGGCCTTCATCCAGGGGGCCTCCATTGAGCTCTCCTGCGACGCTCCCATCCGGGAGCCCTATACCGCTTATCTCCAGGGCGGCCTGACCTACGAGTCGGGCAAGCTGGGGGTCATGCTGGCGGTGGAGGAGCTGCTGGGCGGGAACTAAAATCCGGTCGTAGAACAAGCCGGCGCACGCATAGGTTTGCCTGAGGAGGTGAGGGCCGTGCGTGCATGTCGGCGGTGGCGGATACTGCTGCGCCCGCGGCGCAGGCGGCGGCACCGGGACCACAGGTGGCCGCTGGCCGCGGCGTCGCTGGCGGGTATCACCCTGGCCATCCTTCTGATCTATACGCTGGACGGCGCCCTGCGCCCCATGATCCGCCACGCGGCGCAGGCCAAGGCGGAAAACGCCGTCAGCATGATCATCAACGACGCGGTGGACGCCGTGCTCGAGCAGCAGGCTGTGACCTACCAGGACGTCATTACCCTGGAAAAGGACAACGGCGGGCAGATCACCGCCCTCACCAGCAACACCGCGGAGATGAACCGCCTGCGCACCGCCCTGATGGCGGACATCCTGGAGCGGATCGACGCGCTAGACAGCACGGATCTGGGCATCCCGCTGGGGGACCTCACCGGCCTGTCGCTCCTCTCCCGCCGGGGGCCGGTGCTGCCGGTGGAGGTCCACACGGCGGCGGCCGCCGGGGCGGAATTTCAAAACGTCTTTACCTCGGCGGGGATCAACCAGACCTACCACCAGGTGATGCTGGACATCACGGTGGAGGTGGACCTGCTGCTCCCCGGCGGAGAGGCCAGCACCTCGGTGCACACCCAGGTCTGCGTGGCCGAGACCGTGCTGGTGGGGGAGGTGCCCCAGACCTATCTCCAGCTCACACCGGGTCAAACGTAAGAAAAGCGTAAAAACAGCACTCCATTTTTGTGATATGCTGGGAACATATCGAGAAAAAGGGGTGCGGAAGATATGAGTACGCTGCTGTGGTACTTGGAGATCACATGGGACTACGTCAAGCAGATGCTGCCCAGCATGGCCGTGGGAGTGGGCGCATTCCTGGCGCTGTGGCCCTGGAGAAGGAGGCGGCTTGCCCGAGCGGGGTTGGTCAGCCGTCCAGCCCGGGAGGCGGCCCTGCTGCTCTTTGTCCTGTTTGCCGCGGGACTGGCCGCCCTGACCGTATTCCCCTCCAATTTTTGGACCCTGTCCCACTGGCAGGCGGCCTTCCGGGGAGAGGTGGCCTTTTTCCGCATCACACCTCTATGGGAATCGGTGCGGTACATCGGCTGGCGGCCCTATTTCTATGAGCCCTTCCTCCATCCCGGAAGCTGGGTGTTTTATATGGCTCTGGCCAATACCCTCATTTTCCTGCCTGTGGGTTTCTTTCCAAACCTGCTGTGGCGCCGGCCCCGGTGGTGGAAGGGCGCGGCGGTGGGTTTCTGCGCCTCTTTCGCCGTGGAATTTCTGCAGCTTTTCGTCAACCGTTCCACCGACGTAGACGATCTGATCCTCAACACCCTTGGAGCCTGCCTAGGCGGGCTCCTGGCCCTGCTGCTGGGCCGTCTGGCCCCACAGTTTACCCGAAAATTCCAAGTGGAGGTCCAAAATGGACGAGAGACAGGAGATCGAGCGCCTGCGCCGTGAGCTGGAGCAGGCCAACTACGACTACTATGTGCTGGACAACCCCACCATGTCCGACTATGACTTCGACCACAAGCTCCGCCGCCTGGAGGAGCTGGAGGCCGCCCATCCGGAGCTGATCACCCCCGATTCTCCCACCCAGCGGGTGGGCGGCAGGGTGGGCGAGGGCTTCGGCGAGGTGGTCCATGAGGTGCCGCTGGAGAGCCTTCAGGACGTGTTCGACTTTGACGAGCTGCGGGAGTTTGAGCAGCGGGTCAGAGACGGCCTGGACGGCGGCGTGGAGTTTGACGTGGAGCCCAAGGTGGACGGCCTTTCGGTGGCCCTGGAGTACCGGGACGGGGTCTTTGTCCGGGGCGCCACCCGGGGCGACGGCCGGGTGGGGGAGGACGTGACCGAGAACCTGCGCACCATCCGCTCCATCCCCATGCGCCTGCCCGAGGCGCTGCCCCACCTCATCGTCCGGGGCGAGGTCTACATGGCCAAGAAGGTCTTTGAGCAGCTCAACGAGGAGCGGGAGCTGCGGGGGGAGAACCTGTTTGCCAACCCCCGCAACGCCGCCGCCGGCTCCATGCGGCAGCTGGACCCCAAGGTCACCGCCGAGCGCAGGCTGGACATGGTGGCCTTCAACATCCAGAAGGCGGAGGGGCGGACCTTTTCCACCCACACCGAGACCCTGGACTACCTGGAGAGCCAGCACTTCCGGGTCATCCCCCGGACCCTCTGCACGCGCGGCGAGGAGATCGAGGCGCGCATCGCCGCCATCGGCGACGGCCGGGAGGCCTTCCCCTACGATATTGACGGCGCGGTGGTAAAGCTCAACAGCCTCGCGGACCGGGAGAAGCTGGGCAGCACCGCCAAGTTCCCCCGCTGGGCGGCTGCCTACAAGTACCCGCCGGAGCAGAAGCCCTCCCGGGTGCTGGACATCACGGTCCAGGTGGGGCGCACCGGGGTGCTCACCCCCAAGGCGGTGGTGGAGCCGGTGCGTCTGGCGGGCACCACGGTGACCAACGCCACCCTGCATAACCAGGATTTCATCGCGGAAAAGGACATCCGGGTGGGGGACACCGTCCTGGTCCAGAAGGCGGGGGAGATCATCCCCGAGATCGTGGAGGTGCTGCTGGACCGGCGGCCGGAGGGCACGGTACCCTACCGCCTGCCGGAGCGCTGCCCGGTCTGCGGTGCGCCGGTGGAGCGGGACGAGGACGGGGTCCACGTCCGCTGTACCGGGGCCGAGTGCCCGGCCCAGCTGCTGCGCAACCTGGTCCACTTCGCCTCCCGGGACGCCATGGACATCGAGGGCCTGGGCAGCGCGGTGGTGGAGGGCCTGGTGGAGGCGGGACTTCTGCGCACCCCCGCCGACCTCTACGGCCTGGAGGAGGAAGCGGTGGCCGGTCTGGAGCGCATGGGGGCCAAGTCGGCCCGTAATCTGCTCGCCGCCATCGAGCGCTCCAAGGACCGGGGCCTTGCCCGGCTGCTTTACGCCTTTGGCATCCGGCAGGTGGGCCAGAAGGCGGGCAAGGTCCTGGCGGCCCATTTTGCCACGCTGGACGAGCTGTCGGCGGCCACCGTGGAGGAGCTCACGCAGATCCCGGACATCGGGGCCATCACGGCGGAGAACATCGTCACCTGGCTCCACCGGGAGCAGAGCATCCACCTCATCGCCGCCCTGCGCCGCGCCGGCGTCAGCTTTGAGAGCCGGGAGACCCCGGTAGGCGACGCTCTGGCGGGGAAGACCTTTGTGCTCACCGGTTCGCTGGAGCGCTTCACCCGGGAGGAGGCCCAGCAGCGGATCGAGGCCCTGGGCGGCAAGGCCTCCGGCTCGGTGTCCAAAAAGACAAGCTATGTAGTGGCGGGGGAGGCGGCGGGCTCCAAGCTGCGCAAGGCCCAGGAGCTGGGCATCCCCGTTTTGACGGAAGAGGAATTCCTGGCGCTTTTGCAGCAGTCTGAGCCCCAGTAAGGGAGGAGTGAGCGCCATGCTGGCCTATACCTATGTGGAACGGGGCGTGTTCGCGCTGCGGGAGAAGCCCAAGCCCGCGCTGCTCCACCCCGGCGACGCCATCGTAAAGGTGACCATGAGCAGCATCTGCACCAGCGACCTGCACATCAAGCACGGCTCCGTGCCCCGGGCGGTGCCCGGCATCACCGTGGGCCACGAGATGGTGGGCGTGGTGGAGCAGGTGGGGGAGGAAGTCACCTCCGTGGCCCCCGGCGACCGGGTGGCGGTGAATGTGGAGACCTTCTGCGGCAAGTGCTTCTTTTGCCGGAACGGATGGGTCAACAACTGCACGGACCCCAACGGGGGATGGGCGCTGGGCTGCCGGATCGACGGCGGACAGGCCCAGTACGTCCGCGTCCCCTACGCCGACCAGGGGCTGAGCAAGATCCCCGACGCCGTCACCGACCTCCAGGCCCTCCTGGTAGGGGACGTGCTGGCCACCGGCTACTGGGCCGCGGAGATCGCCGAGATCCACCCGGGAGACACGGTGCTGGTGATCGGCGCCGGTCCCACCGGGCTTTGTGCCCTGCAATGCGTCAGACTGCGCCAGCCCGGCAGGATCATCGTGTGCGACAAGGATGAGAGCCGGCTCTCCTTTGTCCGCCGCCAGTACCCCGAAGTGCTCACGGCCCGTCCCCAGGAGGTGGAGGCACTGGTGCGGTTTGGCAGCGCCCACGGCGGCGCGGACGCGGTGCTGGAGGTGGCGGGGAGCGAGGAGACCTTCCGCCTGGCCTGGCAGTGCGCCAGGCCCAACGCCGTGGTCACCGTGGTGGCCCTGTACGACGGTCCCCAGGTCCTGCCGCTGCCGGATATGTACGGCAAGAACCTGACCTTCAAGACCGGCGGCGTGGATGGCTGCCGCTGCAGCGAGATCCTGGCCCATATCGCCGCCGGGCGGCTGGACACGGTGCCCCTCATCACCCATACCTATCCCCTGGAGCGGATCGAAGAGGCCTATGACCTGTTTGAAAACCGCCGGGACGGCGTGATCAAAGTGGCCATCACGGCCTGAAATTAACCAAAGAAAAGGAGAATGGTATCATGCTGGAAGTTGGAACCAAAGCGCCGGAGTTCGCCCTGAGCGACAAGAGCGGAAACACCGTGCGTCTTTCGGATTTTCTGGGCAAAAAGGTGGTTTTGTATTTTTATCCCCGGGACAACACCCCCGGCTGCACCCGTCAGGCCTGCGCCTTTGCCCAGAGCTACGGCGCGTTTCAGGAGAAGAACACGGTGGTGATCGGCGTGAGCAAGGACTCCGCCGCCTCCCACCTGAAATTTGCCGAGAAGTACGCTCTGCCCTTCGTCCTCCTGTCCGACCCCGAGCTCCAGGCCATCCAGGCCTACGGCGTCTGGCAGGAGAAGAAGCTCTGCGGCAAGGTGAGCATGGGCGTGGTGCGCTCCACCTATCTCATCAATGAGGAGGGCATCATCGAAAAGGTGATGCCCAAGGTGAAGCCGGACACCAACGCCGCCGAGATCCTGGCCTATCTGGAGGGGCAGTGAGCGTGGAGCGGGGGATGCGCCTTCTCATCTCCCCGGCCAAGAAAATGCGCGTGGACACCGACTCTCTTCCCTGGAAAGACCTGCCCTGCTTTATTGAGCAAGCGGAAGAGCTTTACAGTATTCTCCGCTCCATGACAGCGCAGGAGCGCCGGAAGCTCTGGCAGTGCAGCGAGGCCATCGCGGCGCAAAACGAGGAGCGGCTGCGCACCACCGACCTGCGCAGCCGTCTGACCCCCGCCATTCTGGCCTATGAGGGCATTCAGTACCAGTACATGGCCCCGGGGGTATTCACCGGGCGGGAGCTCCAGTATGTCCAGGAGCACCTGCGCATCCTCTCCGGGCTTTACGGAGTGCTGCGGCCCTTTGACGGGGTGACTCCTTACCGCTTGGAAATGCAGGCCAAGCTGAAAACTGATAAAGGAAATGACCTTTACAGTTATTGGGGCCAGACGATTGCAGACAGAATATGGGCGGAATGCCCGTGCGTGATCAATCTGGCCTCGGAGGAATATGGCCGCTGCGTCTCCCGTTACCGCCCGGAAGGGAAGGAGCTCATCACCTGTCTCTTCGGCGAGGAAAAGGACGGCAAGGTGGTGGAGAAGGGGACCGTGTGCAAGATGGCCCGTGGGGAGATGGTCCGCTACCTGGCGGAGGAAGACGCCCAGGAGGCGGAGAAGCTCAAGGGCTTTTCCCGGCTGGGCTTTTCCTTTTCGCCCCGGCACTCTGACGCGCAGCGCTATGTGTTCCTGCGCCACCCGGTTTAACGCAAGGCGCCCGAGCGGTATTTGCCGCCCGGGCGTCTTGTTGCGCTTATCTTATCTCACCGGTCGAAGGCGGGATTGGTGAAGTACACGTTCTTGCGGTCCATCTTCTCCTTGGCCAGGCGGACGGCCTCGCCAAAGCGCTGGAAGTGGACGATCTCCCGCTCCCGCAGGAACTTGATGACGTCGTTTACGTCGGGATCGTCGCTCAGCCGCAGGATGTTGTCGTAGGTGACACGGGCCTTCTGCTCCGCGGCCATGTCCTCGGTGAGGTCGCAGATGACGTCCCCCTTGACGCCGATGCTGGCGGCGTTCCAGGGCGCGCCGGAGGCGGCGGTGGGGTAGACGCCGGTGGTGTGGTCCACGAAGTAGGGGGCAAAGCCGCCCTCCTTGATCTGATCCATGGTCAGGTTGCGGGTGAGCTGATGGACGATGGCGCCGATCATCTCCAGGTGGCCCAGCTCCTCGGTGCCGATGTCGGTCAGCAAAGCGCTGAGCTCGGGGTAGGGCATGGCGTAGCGCTGGGAGAGGTAGCGCAGGGAGGCGCCCAGCTCGCCGTCCGGCCCGCCGTACTGGCTGATGATCACGGAGGCCAGCTTGGGATTGCAGTTTTTGATCCGCACCGGGTACTGCAGCTTCTTCTCATAGATAAACACGGCTTATTTCCCTCCTTCCGAATAGGTCCAGGGCCAGGGCTCCTTCAGCCAGGCGGACCAGGCGTCAAAGTTGGCGGCGGACTTCTGGAAAAGGGGACCGTTGGCGGCCTCGTATTTCTCCCGGGCCGTCTTTTCCGCAGCCACGAACTGCTGATAGAGGGCAAAGGCCTCGCTGTCGTCCTGGTGGGTGTCCAGATAAAGCCCCAGCTCCACCAGGACAAACTCCAGGGCCTGCAGCTCGCAGAGCGGGCAGCTGGCCATGCTGTTCTTGGTGCTCTTGAGCTGGAAGGGCAGGTTGAGCCCCGGGAAGAGCGTGCCGTTGCAGAGCGCTTCGTTCTGGTTGTACCGCTTGGAGCCGGTCTGCTGGAAGGGCACATAGGGAACTGCCAGGGGAGCGCAGGCGGGAAGCGTGCCGTGAGCGTCGTCGCACACGGGCATATTGGTATCAGGAGACAAAAAAATTCCTCCTTCCTTGAAATCACGGAAGAGCAGGGCGGAGCGTCCGACCCTGTCCTTCACTCCATTCTATGGCAGGGGAGACGGAGCGCAACCCCCTTTTCCGGCAAGGCGAACTGTGGTATAATCGCGGAAAAGGAACATATGCAGCCCCACGCCCTCATAAGGTGCTCCTGGGGGGCGTCTGCCGTGAAAAATGGAAAGCAAAAATTTTTTACCTGCTTGTTTCTGCTGGCGCTGGCTGCTACGGCGGTCTACGGAGCCTTTTCCGCAAGAGAGGATACCGCTGCTCTCATGAATGTGTCCTGGTCTTCCCATACGGTCATTCTGGACGCCGGTCACGGCGGAGAGGACGGGGGCGCCATTTCTTTATCCGGCGCGACGGAGAGCGGGATCAACCTGGCCATCGCCAAAAAGCTGGATGGTATCTTCGGCCTGTACGGCGTACAGACCGTTATGCTGCGCACGGAGGATGTCTCGCTGCACAGCGAGGGGGCGTCCACGCTGCGAGAAAAGAAAAGCTCCGATCTCCAAAACCGGGTGGCCCGTATCTCCTCCTTTGAGGACGCCACCCTGATCAGCATCCACCAGAATTCTTATACGGGGGGCGCTCAATATCACGGCGCCCAGGTGTTCTACGCCAACGGCGAGCTGTCCCGTCCGCTGGCGGAGCGGACGCAGAACGTCCTGCGGGAGACCTTGGACCCGTCCAACCAGCGCACGGTGGCGCCGGTACCGTCCGGCGTCTACCTGATGAACCACGTCTCCTGCCAGGCCATTCTGGTGGAATGCGGTTTTCTCTCAAATCCCGAGGAGGACCGGCTGCTCCAGGACAGCGGCTACCAGACGAAGGTGGCGGCGGCTTTGGCCGGGGCATACCTGCAGGACCGGTGCGCGATCAGCACGGAAGAGGAAGGTGCATAGCATGGCACAGAAAAACAAGAGCATCTTTTACTGCACCCAGTGCGGAAACGAAACGCCCAAATGGCAGGGCCAGTGTTCCGCCTGCGGCGCGTGGAACACCATCGTGGAGCAGCCGGTGCAGGCGAAGGCCAAAGTACCATCGGTAAAAACCGGCGGGGGAGGGCTCCGGGTGCCCCAGAGCCGGCCCAGGTCCATCCGCGAGATCGAGACCACCCAGGAGCTGCGATTTGAGACCGGCATGGGCGAGCTGGACCGCGTTTTGGGCGGGGGAGCGGTGAAGGGCTCCCTGGTGCTGGTAGGGGGCGCACCGGGCATCGGAAAATCCACCCTGATGCTCCAGATCTGCGACAATCTCTGCCGGTTTGCAAAGGTGCTGTATGTATCGGGGGAGGAGTCGGAGCGGCAGATCAAGCTGCGCGCCGAGCGCCTGGGGGTGCACAGCGAAAAGCTCTATCTCTACTCGGAGACCAACCTGTCCGATGTGCTGGAAGCGGTGGGGGAGATGCAGCCGGACGTGCTCATCATTGACTCCATCCAGACCCTCTATAATGAGGAAGTAGCTGCCGCCCCTGGCAGCGTAGGGCAGGTAAAGGATTGTACCTTGACACTGATGCAGCTGGCAAAAGGACAGGGCATCACGGTTTTCGTCATCGGCCACGTGAACAAGGAGGGCGCCATCGCCGGTCCCAAGGTCCTGGAGCACATGGTGGACTGTGTGCTCTACTTCGAGGGGGAGCAAAATCTGGCCTACCGGATCCTGCGCGCGGCCAAAAACCGGTTTGGGGCCACCAACGAGATCGGTGTTTTTGAGATGGCGGACAACGGCCTGGCGGAGGTGCCAAACCCGTCGGAGATGCTGCTCTCAGGCCGCCCGGAAAACGCGCCGGGCACCTGCGTCACCTGCGTGATGGAGGGCGTCCGGCCGGTGCTGGCGGAGGTGCAGGCGCTGCTGGTGCCCACCAGCTTCAACGTGCCCAGGCGGGCCAGCAACGGCTTTGACTACAACAGGGCCATGCTGCTCATGGCGGTGCTGGAGCGGCGGGGCGGCCTGAAGGTGGGGGTGTGCGACGCCTACCTCAACGTGATCAACGGTCTCAGCCTGGATGAGCCCGCCGCAGACCTGGCGGCGGTGATCGCCATGGCCTCCAGCTTTCGGGACAAGCCGGTGCCCGGCGATCTGGCCGCCATCGGCGAGGTGGGCCTGACCGGGGAGCTGCGGACGGTGAACGCCCTTGGGCAGCGGTTGTCCGAGGTGAGGAGAATGGGCTTTACCAAGTGCATGATACCGGAAAAGAGCGGCGTGAAGGTCCCCAAGCTGGAGGGGCTGCAGCTCATTGCAGTGCGCAACATCCGGGAGGCGCTGACGGCGGTGCTGCGTTAGGCGTTCCGGTCCGTTTGAGGCGGTTTCTTCATGCGAGACCTGGGAATGAAATTGACGCAGGGATCCGTCTCGCTGGGCATCCCGCAGGACAGCGCGCGCTCCAAAGCGCAGTAGCCGTCCTGCTGATAGACACAGTCACTGGTACAGGCGATCAGACTCATTTTATCCATCCCATCCCATTTTGTTCGCTCCGCAAAGCGGACGTGGCCATAGTATAAGCAAAATTCTGGGTCCCTATGAATGCTTGAATAAAGCGCCCCTGATATGTACCGCCCGGATCGTTGATCCGCATCAGGGGAAACACCGGATGAGAGGAGGTTTTGGCCGGACGTATAAAAGTAAACAAAATAAAAATTTTGTTTACTTTGAGGGAGGTAAAAACGCCTCCAACAGCTGTAACCGGCCTGATCCCCATGGACTATCGTACGCAGGCGCCTCAGGTCCTGAGAGATTTTCTGACTTATCATGAGACCATCCAGGGACATTCCAAACGCACCGTGGATGAATACTTTCTGGACCTGCGCAACTTTTTCCGCTACATAAAAATTGAGCGCGGACTTGCGCCGCGCTCCGCTGAGCTGGATGAGATCGGCATTGACGACGTGAACCTCGATCTGGTGCGTTCCGTCACACTGTCGGATGTCTATTCCTATATGAGCTATCTCAGCCGGGCTCGCTCCAAGCACCCCAACAGCCGGGATTCCGAATACGGGCTCACACCGGCGGCCCGGGCCCGAAAGATCGCCACCATACGGTCTTTCTATAAGTATCTGACCAACAAGGCCAAGCTGATAAGCGAAAACCCCATGCAAGATCTGGATTCGCCCAGGCTCAAAAAAACGCTGCCCAGGTATCTGGATCTGGACGGAAGCATCCGGCTGCTGGAGGCCGTGGACGGACCCTTCAAGGAGCGGGACTACTGCATTTTGACCTTGTTTCTCAACTGCGGCCTGCGAATATCCGAGCTGATCGGCTTGAATACAACAGATGTTCGAGAGGACCAGCTGCGGGTCCTGGGCAAGGGCAACAAGGAGCGTATCCTCTATCTGAACGACGCTTGCCGTGACGCGCTGAAAAGCTGGCTGGAAGTGCGAAATATGGGCGCTTTGATCGATAAAAACGCACTATTTGTGAGCAATCGCAGGACCAGGATCAGCAAGGCCGCGGTGGAAAAGCTGGTCAAGAAATACCTGCTGGCCGCCGGGCTGGACAGCGCTCAGTACTCTCCGCACAAGCTGCGCCACACCGCCGCCACCCTGATGCTGCAAAACGGCGTGGACGTGCGCACGCTCCAGGAGGTCCTGGGCCATGAGCATTTGAATACCACCCAGATCTACACCCATGTGGACAACGAGAGCCTCCGGGCGGCGGCCCGGGCCAACCCTCTTGGCCGAGTCCGCCGCAGCACTTCACGCAAAGGCGGCGCGGACAAAAACGCCGACGATCAGATTAGCTGACGAGCCGGATCAGGCCGCCACATCTCCGCAGGCGGATAGGCGCCTAAAATATGGAGAAAGCGGATCTCCTGAAAGGTATAGGTACTCAGAGGGCGGTAGTCGGCATCATAGGTGTGGGCTGCGATGAGCGTGTTATCCAGCGTAGCAGGACTGCCCATCTGAACGATGATGGGCGTATGGCCAAACTCCTCCCTGCCGTAAAAGCGCAGCTGAACGAAGTCGCCGGGCTCCAGGTCGGAAAGTCTGTCTGCCTCCACGGCAAAGGGGCCTTGCGAGGTCTCTTCCCGCGTCAGGAAATTGCGGAAATAGGGCACTCCGGTCCAGGCCGGCGCTTTATCTCCTCCACTTCGGTAATACCAGCCAAAGGTGGGCGTAAAGTTCATCACACCGGTCCCGGCGTAAAGGCACTGAGAGGCAAAGTTGGTGCAGTCCCCTCCCAGCTCTTCAAAATCATAATAGGCCGGGTTGCGGCTGTACGCCCATTTGTGGGCGTACGCCACGGCGGCCCTTCGGTCATATGGGATAACTGGCAGCGGCATGGGCGGCTCCTCCCCTTTCATTTCTGCCCCATGCTATGCAGCTGGCCACCGTGCAGGTGACGATAAAACAGTAAAAAGGGAGAGGTCCAAAATGGACCTCTCCCCAGCCTGTCGAAAAAGTCTTTTCGACAGGCTGTTGCACTTTTTGAAACTTTTTTGAAGTTTCAAAAAGTGGTTTGACTAGACGCGAAAGACAACCCTGACGGTTTTCTTTCACACTATCTTTCCCTCCGAAGCCTTTGGCTGGAAGGGTTTATCGGCAACCTCGGGAGAGGTCCAATAAAATGGACCTCTCCCCTCTTTGTTTTTATATCGTATGCGATGGTCAATTAGGCCTTCCCGTCGCAGCCCAGCACGTTCACCAGCTTGTGGGCCACCAGCTTCTTGATGTTCTCCCGGGCGGGCTTGAGGTACTCCCGGGGATCGAACTTGTCGGGGTGCTGATTGAAGAACTCCCGGATGGTGCCGGTCATGGCCAGGCGCAGGTCGGAGTCGATGTTGATCTTGCACACGGCGCCCCGGGCAGCCTGACGCAGCTGCTCCTCGGGGATGCCCACGGCGTCGGGCATCTTGCCGCCGTTGTCGTTGATCATCTTCACATACTCCTGGGGCACGCTGGAGGAGCCGTGGAGGACGATGGGGAAACCGGGCAGGCGCTTGGAGACCTCCTCCAGCACGTCAAAGCGCAGCGGAGGGGGAACCAGGACGCCCTTCTCATTGCGGGTGCACTGATCGGGGGTGAACTTATAGGCGCCGTGGCTGGTGCCGATGGCGATGGCCAGGGAGTCGCAGCCGGTCTTGGACACGAACTCCTCCACCTCTTCGGGGCGGGTGTAGGAGGCGGCGTGAGCGGCCACCTTCACCTCATCCTCGATGCCGGCCAGGGTGCCCAGCTCAGCCTCCACCACCACGCCGTGGTCGTGGGCGTACTCCACCACCTTGCGGGTGATCTCAATATTTTCGGCAAAGGGCTTGCTGCTGGCGTCGATCATCACGGAGGTGAAGCCGCCGTCGATGCAGCTCTTGCAGGTCTCAAAGCTGTCGCCGTGGTCCAGGTGGAGCACGATGGGAAGCCCGGTCTCAATCACCGCCGCCTCCACCAGCTTGGTGAGGTAGGTGTGATTTGCGTAGGCGCGGGCGCCCTTGGAGACCTGGAGGATCAGGGGGGCATTGAGCTCCTTGGCGGCCTCAGTGATGCCCTGGATGATCTCCATATTGTTGACATTGAACGCGCCGATAGCGTACCCGCCGGTGTAGGCCTTCTCGAACATTTCCTTGCTGGTAACCAGAGGCATAAAAACAACTCCCTTTTTCGCCTGTACGGCGTATTTTATGAACCAGAAGAGGATCGGGGGATAATGGTGACGGAGGCCAGCTCCCGCAGGAGCTTATATGCCTGCTCGTCGATGCCCTTTTTCATACGCAGGGCCTCGGTGATATCGTAGTCCACATAGTCGTCGTTTTGGACGCAGACGACTCGGTCGGTCTTTCCCTCCAGCAGCAGCCTGACGGCGTTGTAGCCCATGTAGGTCGCGGCCACCCGGTCTCTGGAGGTGGGCGCGCCGCCCCGCTGGACATGGCCCAGCACAGTCACACGGACATCCAGAGCGGTGGTCTCCTTGATGCGCTGAGCGATCTCGTAGGTATCGCCCACGCCTTCCGCCACGATAACCATAAAGTGGGTCCGCCCCACCAGCCGGGCTTCCCGGATGGGCTCAATGACATCCCGGTCCAGATCGATCTTCTTTTCCGGGATGAGGACCGTGGTGGCGCCGCAGCCCATGCCCACGTTCAGCGCCAGGTGCCCGGCGTTGTGGCCCATGACCTCCACCACAGAGCAGCGCTCGTGCGACTGCATGGTGTCCCGCAGCTTGTCGATGGCATCCAGAGCCGTGTTGCAGGCGGTGTCATATCCGATGGTATAGGTAGAGCAGGAGATGTCGTTGTCGATGGTGCCGGGGATACCCACCACGGCGATCCCCCGCTGGGCCAGATCGTGGAGGCCCCGGAAGGTGCCGTCGCCGCCAATTCCCACAATGCCGTCCAGGCACAGCATCTTGCAGGTGGCCACGGCCTTTTCCTGGCCGGCTTCCGTGCGGAACTCATCGCTCCGGGCGGAATAGAGCATGGTGCCGCCCCGGCGGGAAATGCCGCTGACGGAGGCGGCGTCCATCACGATAAAGTCACTGTTGATCAGGCCGGTAAAACCGCGGCGGATTCCAACGCACTCCACCCCGTGGTGGACCGCGGCGCGGACCACAGCACGGATGGCGGCATTCATGCCGGGCGCGTCACCGCCGCTGGTCAAAACTCCGATTCGACGCATAGTCTGTTCCATAACAGTAAACCTCCTACTAAACCTTCAGTTGCGTGATCGCGTCATCCTGGTCGGCGCCATAGGCGCGAAGCTTGGGCTGGACGCACTCCCGCAAAAATTCCTCCACCTGCTCGCTGCAGCGCCCAATATAGCGCGCCGGCTCCAGATGGGCGGTGATCTCCTCCCGGCTCATGCCGAAGAGCGGGTCCGCCGCGATCAGGTCGATGAGATTGTTGGCCTCTCCCCTGTCCTTGACATTGCGTCCGGCCTTCAGGGAGTGGACACGGATGCGCTCGTGGAGGGCCTGCCGGTCCCCTCCCCGCTTGACCGCGTCCATCATAATGTTCTCGGTGGCCATGAAGGGTAGCTCCTCCTGGACGTGGCGCTCGATGACCTTCTCGTGCACCACCAGCCCACCGGCCACATTGTCGTAGATATTCAAAATGGCGTCCACGGCCAGGAAGGCCTCCGGAATGGCGATGCGCTTGTTGGCGGAATCGTCCAGGGTGCGCTCAAACCACTGGCTGTACGCAGTGAGGGCCGGGTTCTGGGCGTCGGCGATCACATATCGTGCCAGAGCGCAGATCCGCTCACAGCGCATGGGATTGCGCTTATAGGGCATGGCGGAAGAGCCGATCTGGCTGGCCTCAAAGGGCTCCTCCACCTCCTTGAGGTGGCACAGTAGCCGCAGGTCCGTGGCGAATTTCCCGGCGCTCTGGGCGATGCCGGAGAGGGTGGCCAAAATGGCCGCGTCGGTCTTTCTGGAGTAGGTCTGGCCGCTGACGGGTACGGTATCTTCAAAGCCCATTTCCCGGGCAATCTTCCGCTCCAGCTCCTTGACTTTCTCGTGGTCTCCCTCAAAAAGCTCCAGGAAGCTGGCCTGGGTGCCCGTGGTGCCCTTGGAGCCCAAGAGCCGCAGGTGGGAGATGCGAAATTCCACCTCCTCCAGGTCCAGGAGCAAGTCGTTGATCCAGAGGGTGGCCCTCTTCCCCACCGTCACCAGCTGGGCGGGCTGAAAGTGGGTAAAGCCCAGCGTGGGCAGAGACTTATATTGCAGCGCAAACCCGGAAAGGCGCCTGATGACCCGAAGCAGCTTGCTTCGCAGCAGCTCCAGGCCTTCACGCATCAGGATCACGTCGGTATTGTCCCCCACATAGCAGCTGGTAGCGCCCAGGTGGATAATGGGCATGGCCTTGGGACACTGTTCTCCAAATGCGTGGATATGGGCCATCACATCATGCCGCAGCTTCTTCTCCCACTCGGCGGCCCGGTCATAGTTGATGTCGTCCAGGTGGGCCTCCATCTCCTGTACCTGCTCCGCCGTAATGGGCAGGCCCAGTTCCATCTCCGCCCGGGCCAGAGCGACCCAGAGCCGCCGCCAGGTGGAGAATTTCTTGTCGGGAGAAAACAGGCGGAGCATCTCGTCGCTGGCGTAGCGCGAGGAGAGCGGCGTTTCATACCGATCTGTTTGTGTCATAGCATTTCCTTTCGTTAGAAAGACAATTTGCTTTCACTTGAACGTTTTGACAGCATTAGCATATCACAAAACAGGAGCGGGCGCAAGGCCCGCTCCTGTAAAAATTTGAGTTACTCGGCCAGGAATTTTTCCAGGCGGCGCAGGCCTTCCTTGATGTTGTCCATAGAGGTGGCGTAGGACCAGCGCACGAAGGTGGGCGCACCGAATCCGGTGCAGGGGACCACCGCCACAAGGCCAAATTTCAGGAAGGCGTCGGCAAAGTCGTCGGCGTTATTGATCTTGACGCCGTGGATGGTCTTGCCGATGAGCTGCTCCACGTTCATCATGACGTAGAAAGCGCCCTCGGGCTTGAGGCAGCTGACGCCGGGGATGGCGTTCATGTGCTCCACGATGTAGTTGCGCCGCTCCTCGAAGGCCTGGCGCATGGTCTCCACCTCGTCCTGGGGGCCGTTCAGGGCGGCCAGGGAGGCCTTTTGGGAGATGGCGCAGGGGGAGCCGGTGGAGTGGCTGACATAGTTGGCCATCACCTTGGCCACCTGGTCATTGGCGCAGGCGTAGCCGATGCGCCAGCCGGTCATGGCGTAGGACTTGGAGACGCCGTTGATGATGATGGCGCGCTCCTTGATCTCCTCCCCCAGGGAGGCCAGGCTGGTGAAGGTCTGGCCGTCGTAGAGCAGGCCGTAGTAGATCTCGTCGTCCACCACATAGAGGTCGTGCTTGACGCACACGTCAGCCAGGGCCTGGAGCTCTTCCCTGCCATAGACCATGCCGGTGGGGTTGGAAGGGTTGTTGAGGATAAGGGCCTTGGTCTTGGGGGTGATGGCGGCCTCCAGCTTTTCGGCGGTCAGCTTGAAGTTCTCGGCCTCGGTGGCGGTGACCACCACAGGCACGCCGCCCACCATCTTGATGAGCTCATAGTAGCTCACCCAGAAGGGCGCGGGCAGGATGACCTCATCGCCGGGGTCCACGATAGCCCGCAGGGCAAGGTACACCGCGTGCTTGGCGCCGCTGGAGACCACCACCTGGCTGGGCTTGTAGGAGAGGCCGCAGTCAGCCTTCATCCGGTCGCAGATGGCCTGACGCAGCTCCACGGTGCCGGCGGCGGGGGTATACCGGGTGAAGTTGTTCTCAATGGCCGCGATACCGGCGGCCTTGATGTCGTCGGGGGTGTTGAAATCGGGCTCCCCGGCGCCAAAGCCGATGACGTCGATGCCGTCGGCCTTCATCTGCTTGAACAGGGCGTCGATGGCCATGGTGGTGGATGCCTGGACGGCGCTTGCAATCTGAGAAAGCTTTTTCACGGTGAACTCCTCCAAATCAGCAAATCAAAAAGAGCATCTTGACATATTATATGTGACAACTTGCAAAAACGCAAGTGCAAATCCGAAAAAATCCTTATTTTTTGAATGGTGAAAATTTGTATGGTGCAAAATAGGCAAAAAATATACCCGCAGCCCACCGAGCTGCGGGTATATGGAACAGAAGGATCAGGCGCGGCGGGGGTTCATGGTGGCCCGGGCCCGGATGATCTGGACCACCACGGGGCTGAGGACCACGTTGACGGCCAGCTCCACCAGGAAGTTGATGCCCACCAGGCCGGTCAGGATGTAAGTGGTCACCTCGGCGCCGAAATCACTGGCCCAGGCGGCCAGGATGTCGGGGAAAAGGAGATACAGGGCCAGGATGAAGAGGCCGGTATTGACCACCGGGCTGACCACGGCGGCGCACACGGTACCCACCAGGCTTCTGCCCGTCGTAAGCTGCTTGCCGGAGATCAGGGTGAACACCCCGCCGGCGGCAAACCCGGCCAGAATGCCCTTGGCCAGGCAGATCACCGCGGTGAGGAAGGGGTTGGCGTTCCAGAGAATGGCACCGCCGGCGTCCCACCCCAGGATGCAGGCCACCAGCACCACCACACCAAACACACCGCCCAGGTAGGCGCCGGCCTTGGGACCGTAGATGGCGGCGCCGGCCACGATGGGGATGAGAGAGAGGGTGATGGAGAAGGGACCGAAGCGGACAAAGGTAGCGATGACCTGAAGGACTACAATGATGGCCGTGAAGAGGGCCAGCCCTGTCAGGCGCTGGGTTTTGCCGGAATTCATATACGATTACCTCCTGCTGCCGCTCCTCCACGCTTGAGGATGCAGCGCAATTTATTTACTCACGGCCCCCAGGGCCGGTGAGCACAAAATGGGTCATGCCTTCCGCTGCTTTCCTTCGGTGTTCTTCTGATAGATCAGATAGAGCCCGCACAGCAGCAGATCGGCGTCATAGACAATGCTTCTCTGGCAATATTTGAGGATGTCGGGCGCGGCCTGGCCGGTGCCCACCACAGTGGCTGCCGGCTGGCTGGCCGCCTCCAGGCGAGCGATCATCCCGTCCACCATGCTGGCGTTGCCGTAGACCACACCGGAGCGCATGGCGTCCACGGTGTTGTGTCCCAGGATGGAGGCGGGAGGCGAAATGGAGATGTGGGGCAGCTCGGCGGCCCGGTCGGACAGGGCCTCCAGGGAGAGCTGAACCCCCGGCAGGATCACGCACCCCTCATAGGTGTTGCCCATGATGAGGGACATGGTGGTGGCGGTGCCCATATCCACGATGAGGATGGGGCCGGGATATTTGGCGATGGCCGCCACGGAGCAGGCCACGATGTCCGCCCCCATCTGAGCGTGAATATCGGCCTTGATGTTCAGCCCGGTCTTGACGCCGGGGCCCATGAGCAGCGGCGCTCTTCCGGTGAGCATCTCCACCGCGCCGCACAGAGCGGCGGTCAGCGGGGGCACCACGCTGGCGATGATGGTTCCGGTGACCTCACCGATATCGGCTCCATAGAGCCGGAACACGTCCAGCAGGTTGACGGCGCACTGGTCCCGGGTGGCTCCCTTCCGGGTCGTCAGGTCAGAGCGGAAACGCAGTCCGCCATGCTCGCCGAACAGACCGATGGTGGTGCTGGAATTTCCAATGTCGATAGCTAGAATCACGCGTTCCACTCCCCTTCCCTGCCCAAACGGCGTGGCTATTGTACCAGATATGGCGCCAAATAGCAAGGCCGCCGGAAAATATTCCGGCGGCCCGAGGCTGTCCATAAACCTGTTTGGCTGAGGGAAAATGCTCAGAGCTTGGAGCAGATGAGGCGGCCCATCTCCTTTGTCCCGATGGGCGCCACGCCCGGTTCGGCGATGTCGGCGGTGCGCCAGCCCTCGGCGAGCACCGCGTCCACCGCGTGC
>DVLB01000042.1 GCA_018715695.1 Candidatus Galloscillospira stercoripullorum | reverse complement strand
AGGACATGTGCCTTGGAAATGACACTTCTCATGACGGACGGGGTGACAATTTCGCAAGAAATCGAACCCTGTCCGTCATGCAACCCTTTGTCGAAAAAGGCCAAAAGGCCTTTTTCGACAGTCTCAGCCCCCGGGAAGAGTCCGGGGGCTTTTTGCTGCCCCGAGTCTTGACAAACCGGACGCCGCGATATAATATGTAATAGGTTACCTATTTGAAAGGAAGGGGAAGAGGATGCCAGTGAGGATGCCCTTCGGGCTAAAGATCGCCATTGTCAGCCGGGAATTTGGCAAGCGGATGGACCAGCGGGCGGCAGACCTGGGCCTGACGGCGGTGCAGCTGCGGGTGCTGGGGTCGGTGAGCCGCCTGGAGGCGGCGGGGGAGACCGAGATCCACCAGAACGACCTGGAGCGGATTGAGCACGTCACCCATCCAGCTATGACCCGCCTGCTCCAGCGGCTGGAGAGCAAGGGCTTTGTCCGCTGCGTTCCCAGCGCCGTGGACCGGCGGTATAAGAAGATCACCTGTACCGATCGCTCCGCCGGCATCCACAATGTGATCCTCTCCCAGGATCGGGAGGTGCTTCAGGAGCTGTGCCAGGGACTCACCGCCGAGCAGATCTCTGCTCTGGAGGAACTGCTGGACCAGGCCCTGCGCAACATCGACCCCACGGGCCGGTTTTGAAAGAGTATATGCCCCAGGCAGCGTGCCGAGGAGATCGCTCGGCGGCGCTGCCTGCTTTTTGGGACAATAAGTAACTAGTTACTTAAAAGGAGAGCGAGAACCAATGGACAGAGAAGCGCAGAGCAAGAGCGTGTTTGCCACAGAACCGGTGGGGCGGCTGATCGTCCGGTTTGCCATCCCCTGCGTCATTTCGCTGGTGGTAAACGCGCTTTACAACATCGTGGACCAGATCTTCGTCGGCTGGGGCGTGGGCTACCTGGGCAACGGGGTCACCAACGTGGTCTTCCCCATCACCATCATTACCCTGGCTTTGGCGGTGCTCATCGGCGACGGCGGCGCGGCCTACCTGAGCCTGAAGCTGGGGGAGGGGGACATGGCCAGCGTGAAGAAGGGCGTGGGCAACTCCGCCGTGATGGTGACCATCGCAGGGGTGGCCATGCTGGTCATCACCCTGGTGTTCATGGACCCCATCCTCACCCTCTTCGGGGCCACGGACCTGCTGCGGCCCTTCGCTTTGGAGTACGGCTATGTCATCGCCATCGGCCTGCCGTTTACCATGATCTCCACGGCCCTCAACGCCATCATCCGGGCAGACGGCAGCCCCAAGTACGCCATGGTCTCCATGCTGCTGGGCGCGGTGATCAACACCGTGTTCGACCCCATCTTCATCTTTGTCTTTGAAATGGGGGTCCGGGTGGCGGTCATCGCTTTTCTGATTTTCCAGCTGGCCCCCATGAGCGTGGTGTCCCTGTTCGGCTCTGAGGAGGGACTTTACAATGAATTTGCGGTGATGTGCTTCCGCATCTTCCTGCTGCTGTGCCCCCTCAACGGCTTCCAGACTGTGGCGGCCATCTATCTCCAGGCGGTAGGCAAGCCGGTGAAGTCGGCCATCGTCACCCTGGCCCGGCAGATCGTCTTTCTGGTGCCGGTGGCTGTCCTGCTGCCCCGATGGATCGGGGTGACGGGTGTGCTCTGGGCGGGCCCCGTGGCAGATTCCCTGGCCTTCATCCTGGCGGTGATCTTTGTGGGCTATGAGATCAGACAGCTCAAGAGCCTTCACGCGGCAGAATAACCGGACCAGAGAAACCATACAGATAGGAACAGGAAGGAGATTGCCAATATGAGCAACAGAGTGATCACCATCAGCCGGGAATTCGGCAGCGGCGGCCGCACTGTGGGGAAGAAGGTGGCCCAGGCCCTGGGCCTGCCCTGCTATGACAGGGAACTGCTCCAGAAGATCGCCAAGGAGAGCGGCTTCAACGAAAACTACGTCAAGGACGCGGGGGAGTATGCCCCCGGCGGCTTTCTGGCCACCGCCTTCTCCCACCGAGGCTTCGCCCCCACCAACGAGGACTACCTTTGGGAGGTTCAGTACCGGGTCATCACCGAGCTGGCGGAGCAAGGGCCCTGCGTTATCGTGGGCCGCTGCGCCGACTATATCCTGCGCGGCAAGGCCGACTGCCTGCGGGTGTTTATCCACGCAGACCTGGACTTCCGGGCGCGGCGCATCGTGGAGGTATATGGCGAGCGGGAGGCCTCGCCTGAGCAACGCATCCGGGACAAGGACAAACGCCGGGCAGCCTACCACCGGTTTTACACCGACATGAAGTGGGGACACGCCCAGAACTATGACATTACCCTCAACAGCGGCACCCTCGGCATCGATCGGTGCGCAGAGATCATCCAGGGAATCTATGAAAATAAAGTCGAATAAGAGAGAAACAGACTCTTGTAAACACGAGATAGGAGGTATAAAATAATATCATATCATAATACAGATAGAGAGGAGATCTTATCCTTGGAAGAGAAATCGATGATGGAAACGGTGCAGTCCTTCGCTGTCAAGCAGGCGCTCAAGTATGTGGAGCGGGAGCCGGAGAAGAACCTGCCCAAGCTGCTGGACTGGGCGGACAAATTTGACAAGGAAAACCTCTACGCCAAGCAGCGCGAGGTGTTCCACCACGTTCTGGAACACCCGGAGGGCAACTGGTATCAGCTCATCATGCGGGTGTTCCAGCTGGACGAGGGGGTGCGCAAGGCGTTTTTGGAGAATTTTATCATCAACGCCTCCCTCATCGGCAGCTCCCGGCAGGAGAGCGCCCGGAAGAAGGAGGGGTGCAACATCCCCTGGGCCATTTTGCTGGACCCCACCTCGGCGTGCAACCTGCGGTGCACCGGCTGCTGGGCAGCGGAGTACGGCCATGATCAGAGCCTGAGCCTGGAGACCATCGACAGCATCATCCGCCAGGGCAAGGCGCTGGGGACCTATCTGTACATCTATACCGGCGGTGAGCCCATGGTGCGCAAAGCCGACCTCATCCGTCTGTGCGAGATGCACCCTGACTGTGAGTTCCTGGCCTTCACCAACGGCACCCTCATTGACGAGGCCTTCTGTCAGGAGATGCTGAGAGTGAAGAACTTCGTCCCGGCCATCAGCCTGGAGGGCTTTGAGCAGGCCAACGATGGCCGCCGGGGCCAGGGCATCTTTGAAAAGGTCATGCAGGCCATGGCTCTGCTCAAGAGCCACAAGCTTCCCTTCGGTATCTCCACCTGCTATACCAGCGCCAACTACGCCGACATCAGCAGCGAGGCCTTCTTCGACATGATCATCGAGGCGGGGGCCCTGTTCGTGTGGTTCTTCCACTACATGCCCGTGGGCAACGACGCCGCCCCCGAGCTTCTCCCCAACCCCGAGCAGCGCAAAACGGTTCTGGAGCGCATCCGCGCTTTCCGGGAGACCAAGCCCATCTTCTCCATGGACTTCCAGAACGACGCCGAGTTTGTGGGCGGCTGTATCGCCGGCGGGCGCAACTACCTGCACATCAACGCCGCCGGGGATGTGGAACCCTGCGTGTTCATCCACTACTCCAACGTGAATATCCACGACCATACTCTGCTGGAGGCCCTCAAGAGTCCCATCTTCATGGCCTACCATAACGCGCAGCCCTTTAATGAGAACATGCTCCGGCCCTGCCCCATGCTGGAGAACCCGGAGCGGCTGCGGGAGATGGTCAAGAAAACCGGCGCCAAGTCTACTGACCTACAGTCGCCGGAGAGCGTGGATCATCTGTGTGACAAGTGCCGGCCCTATGCCGAGAACTGGAAGGAAATGGCCGACAAGATGTGGGACCCCGAAACGGGTCGGACAAAGGAATAATGCAAAAAAGAGGAACGGCTCAATGAGCCGTTCCTCTTTTTTGCGTACATAGCCCGGCGCTCAGTCTGCCGGTACGGTGTGGACCTTCAGATAGTCCAGCCACTTTTCATAGTAGCCCCGCTTGAGATGGATGCCGTCGGAGCTGGCCTCGGCGGGGAGCACGCCGGTCTCCTGGTCCATGACGCTCACATGGGTGTCCAGCAGATGCACACCCTTTTCCTGGGCCAGCTTGGCGATTAGGTCGTTGTAGACCACGATCTTTTCATTGGTGAAGTAGTCGTGGGAGGAGGACTTCTCCGCTGTTACGGGCAGCAAGGTTTGAATATAGATCTCCGCGTCGGGGACCTGCTCCTTCACCGCGTCTACCAGGTCGGCGTAGCAGTTGTAAAAGCGCTGGTCATTGTACCAGCCCAGCTCGTTGACCCCCAGCATCAGATATACCTTGCTGTAGTCGCCCATGCCAAGGGCCTCCACCGCGGTGACGGAGCGGCCATCCCGGGTAAAATGCTCCTCGGTGAGGGCGGTGAGTACGTTGAGCCCCTGATGGGACAGGTTGGCCGCCGAGGTGGTGTTGAGGCTGCTGTAAATGAGCAGCCCGTCGGTAAGAGAATCCCCGATGAAAGCGGCGTCAGAGAAATAGCTGAGGTCCACCGCTTCCGACTCATCCAGCGAATAGTCGTAGTCGTGCCAGGTGGCAAACTTGGTCTCGGTGTAGCTTCCCGGCTCATTGGAAGGCGAGGGAGCCACCGAGGGCGACGGCGACGCTGAGGGGGACGGGGAAGGCGATGGAGAGGGCGACGGCGACGGAGAAGTCGACGGAGACGGAGAGGGAGTAGCGGTGGGCTGGGCGGGATAGTCCGAGGGGTCCATGGTCAGCAGCACCACGGCTCCGGCTACCAACAGGATGGCCAGCACGGCCACGGCTACGATTTGAAGTGCTCCTCCTCGGGCACGCCGGCCCCGATATGTGGATTTTCGAGACAAAATGACCCCTCCTCTTCACGGCGATCAGACATGCCGGAAAAGACCTATATGGATATGATGCCCACAGGGCAACAGGGATAGACCCCAGAACGGGCGCGGTGCTCAGCCCCAGCTATCCAGAGCCGTCTGAGCGGCCTGGGTGTCGGCGGCTACTACCAGCAGCACGGTGTTGCCCCGCTGTTCCACGATGGCGCTCTCCAGCTTGCTCACCTCGTCGGGACGGTAGGTTTTCTCCGCCTCGATGGTGGCGGAGACATAGTCCTCCAGCACCGTGACAGCGGTTTTGGCGGAATCTTCATCCTTCATCACCAGCACCGCGATCAGCTCGGCCAGATAGGTGGAGGAGTAGAGGGCGCTGTCAGTGACAGAAGAGGCGTCCAGGGTGTCAAAGCGCACGGTTGCGTCCATGGGCGGCACCATGTCGTCCGGGTCGGTGAAAGCTCCCGAATCCAGCAGGGTCTGGGGCAGGGTGTCCAGGTCAAAGGCCTTGGCCTGGGCCTCTTCCTGCGGGGCGCAGGCGGCCAGGGACAGGCAAAGAGCGGCGGTGAGCAGAAGGGAAAAGACTTTTTTCATCATAGGGCAACTCCTTCTTCAACTTCCCCCGAAGCGCTGCTCCCGGTGTTTTCCGGAGTGGGCTGCAGGCTGGGGGAGACAGTGGGGGAGGGTGAGACCTCCGGGATAGAGGACGGCGCCGGGGCAGAGGGCTCTGCCGGCGGCTGGGACGGCATGGGTTCCGGGGTGACAGTGGGTTGGGGACTGGGGGTAAGTGTGGGTGAGGGCGCGGGACTGTCCGTCACCTCCGCCGTAGGGGTGGGCTCCTGGGTGGGGATGGGCGTGGGCGAAGGTGTGGGCGAGGGCGTAGCTTCCGGTGTGGGCTCGGGCGAGGGCGTGAGGGTGGGGGAAGGCGCGGGAACGGGGGGCAGGTCCAGCCCGGCCCAGTAGGCCTCTGGGTCCACCGTGTGGGTCTTGAGGTAGTCCAGCCACCGCACATATCCCTCCCGGGTGAAGTGGACTCCGTCGGAGGTCAGGTCGTAGGAGAGTTCTCCGCTCTCGTCCACCAGCACCGAGGCCACGTCCAGGTAGACCACTTGCTTGTCCGCCGCCAGGGGAATAAGCTGCTCGGCATAGGTCTGGACGTTTTTGTTGGTGACATAGTAGGGCTGCTTATGTTCCTTGCACTTTTTTTCATTCACCGGCACCAGGGACTGGACGTAGAGAATGGCCTCCGGCTGTATGCTGCGCACCTGGTCGATGAGGGAGGCATAGGCCCGGGCAAAGGCAGTACGGTCGGAGTAGCCCAGCTCGTTGATGCCCAGCATGATGTACACCTTGGCGTAGGAACGCCGTGCCAGCGCCTCCAGGAAGCTGACCTTTTCTCCGTCACCCAGGTCGATGAGCTTTTTGTCCGGGTCGGCGGCGGAGAAGACCGACACCCCCTGGTAGCTGATAAAGTGGCTGCCGGTAATGCCGCTGTAAAGGCGCAACCCGTCGGTGCGGGAGTCGCCGATGAACACAGCGTCGCCGAAGTAGTCGTTGTCCACCGCCTCGGTCTCCGGAGCGCTGCGGGAGAAGTCGAAGGGGGCGACGGTGGGTGTGGGCGAGGGCGTGGGAGAGGGGGTGGGCGTAGGTGTAGGCGTAGGTGTAGGAGACGGGGACGGCGTGGGTGTGGCTGCAGCGGTGACTGAGGGCGTGGGGGAGAGCGTGGGAAGACTCTCCCCGGAGGCGATGCCGCAGCCGCTCAGCGCCATGGCCGTTCCCGCCAGAGCCAGACAAAGAGCGAACACTCTGCCCGCGGCCTTGACCGCGGCGGAGGGACGAAGCATGAACATGGTGAAACGATCTCCTTCAATCGATACCGACCCGTTCAGACGTGATTCGACTTGACGGGCGCACTTGTTGCAGGGTAAAGGGGCGATCAGCCCAGGATAATGCGGCGCACGGCGTCAAAGTCCGGGGCCACATAGGTGGGCCGGGGGGCGGCGGGCAGGGACGCTCCTTTGGGATTGTACCAGATGGAGTCCATCCCGGCGTTGACCGCCCCCTGGATGTCGGCGCTCAGGCTGTCCCCCACCACCACCGCCTGGCGGGGGTCGGAGATGGCCAGGGCCTCAAAGACCCGGTCGAAAAATTCCTTCTGGGGCTTGCGGCAGCCCAGCTCCTGGGAGATGAACAGGTGGGGCAGGTAAGTGCGCAGGGGGGAGCGGTCGTAACGGCCCCGCTGAGCCACCGAAAGACCATTGGTGACCAGGGCCAGGGTGCAGTGGGGAGCCAGGGCGGCGCACAGCGCCTCGGCACCGGGCAGGGGACAGCCCTGCTGGGCCAGAAAATTAAGGTAGTCGGCGTTCATGGCTGCCGGGTCGCCGGAGAGGCCGAACTCTCGTAGAAAGACAGCAAAGCGCTCCACCACCAGGAAGGGCTGCTCTAGCTCGCCCCGGTTGAAGGCGGCCCACAGCTCGGCATTGATGGCCTGGTAGCGGAGCTTCCGTTCCCGGGTGGGGTCGATGCCGTGGGCCTCCAGCGTGAGCCCCAGGGCCTCCCACTCCGAGCGGTCAAAGTCAAAAAGGGTGTTGTCCGCGTCAAACAGGACGTACTGGTATCGGGCCATAAAAATTCTCCTCACAGTATAGCAAGACAGGGATGTGAAAATAATCTCAAACCGGAGACAAGAGATTACAAATCAGTGACGGCGCCGCCGCCGGGCCCCCGCGTTGAGCAGTCGGGCCCCTGAGGACACCAGCAGCACCCCCACCGCCAGGGCCCCTGCCAGGCCCAGGGTGTGAAGCAAGGTGGACAGGAACAGGGAGGTCTCCCCGTTGATGGCGTGTTCCATGGAGTAGTACACGCCGCCGCCGGGTACCAGGGGGAACAGGGCCACCATCTGGTAGGCGGTCACCGGGTATTTGCGCACCCGAGCCATGATCTCCGAGTAGACCGAGATGACCAGAGAGGCCACAAAGATCTGCAAAAGATCGCTGCCAAACAGCGGCGCGGTGGCCAGGTAAATAAACCAGCCCAAAGCCGCGCCCCCGGCGCAGACCAGGATGCCCACGCCGTGGATGTTGTAGGCCAGAGAGTAGGCCATGCAGGCCACAAAGGCGAAGATGCAGGGCAGGATATAGGTGATGAACAGCTCCGTCATTTCCCGCTCACCTCCCCACCAGATGGGTCAGCCACAACGCCGCGCCGGCGCCCAGGGCGATGGCGCAGCCGATGAGCAGGGCCTCCACCGTTTTGGACACTCCTGAGACGGTGTCGCCCGCCATCAGATCCCGCATGGCGGTGGTGAAGAGAATACCTGGCATGAGAAGCATGAGAGCGCCGATGGCGATGAGGTCGGAGTTTTCTCCCACTCCCACCGCCGCCGAGCCCAGGGCCAGCAGGCTGGCCGCCGTGGCGGAAACCAGGGTGCGGAAGAATTGGTTGGTGCCCATGCGGTCCATGACCGCCAGACAGAGACAGATGACCACGGCACACAGGGCGCTGCACACCGCGTCCCGCGGGGTGCCGCCGAAGAAAAGGCAGAAGGCCCCTCCTGCCAGGCAGTAGCCGCCGGTGAGCACGGGCAGGGAGTAGGTCCGTCGGGAGGCGGGTACGTTTTTCAGGGCATCCAGGGCTTCGTGCAAGGGTGGGGTCTGGACGCACAGGGTACGGCACAGGGCGTTATAGCGCTCCAGCAGGTCGATGTCGGTGCCGTGGCTGGGCACCCGGCGCACCCGGGTGAGGGGGCGGCCGTCATCGATGGAGACGCTGACGATGACACAGTTGGGGATGGCGAATACCTCTCCGGTGGTGACGCCGTAGGCCTGGAGCAGGCGGTGCACCGAGTCCTCCACCCGGTAGATCTCCGCGCCGCTCTCCATCAGACGGCAGCCCAGCTCGGAGACCAGATTCAGCAGACAGTCATAGTCCAAAGAGCGCACCCTCTCCTGGAAAAATTACAGGGATACTGACCAAATACTATACCACAATCCGGTGAAAAAAGAAAGAGATGGCCGTAAAAAAGGCCCAAAAAGCCGCGGAGAAGGGATTCCCCTTCTCCGCGGCGGATTTTTACCCGGCAAGCGGGTCAAACGTTCTGAGAGATATGGATGTGCAGCTGGGTGAGGTGCAGCTGAGAGGTGGGTCGGGTGTCCAGGACCAGCAGGTCGTAGAGGATCTGGAGGGGGACGGAGCCCTGCACCTCCGGCTGCTGGGAGACGGTGGCTGTGAGGGTGCCGTCCCGGAGCATTTCCCGCTGCTCGGGGATAAGGTCGTTGGCGATGATGGCCACCGGACGATCTCCGGCGGCGGCCCGGGCGGCCCGGCACACCGACAGGTCCCCCATGTTCACCAGGTACAAGGCCCGCAGCCCTGGATGGCGGGCCAGCAGGTCCTCCAGGCCGGAGGAGTCTCCACTGTGGAACACGGTGGGCGCGCCGCCGTGGACCAGAGTGAGGTGGGGGTAGCGGCTGCGGATCTCCTGGGAGAAGCCCTCCAGCCGCTGAGCGTGGCTGGGCGGCGTGGGACCCTGGCAGGCCACCACAGCCACCTCCCCTCCATCCCCGGCGCACAGGGCGGCCAGTCCCGCGGCCACCCGGCCCGAGCGCACATAGTCACAGCCCACATAGCAAAGCCGGGAGGACTGGGGCTGGTCCAGGTTAAAAAAGACCACGGGCACGCTCCGCTCGGCCATCCGCGCCAGGAAGGCGGAAAAGGCATGGCCGGACAGGGGCAGTGTGGCCACGCCGTCGGGAGCGGCCTCGCTCACCTCGGTCAGCAGCCGCTCCACAGCGCCGGGCTCCAAGCTGCGCAGCAGGTAGAAGTCCACCCGCACCCCCAGCTCCCGCAGCTCGGCGGCCTTGTCCCGGGCGGCGTGGAGAATGTCCAGAAAGAAGGCAAATTCCGGACCGTGGGGGACCAGGAAGGCGAGGTGCAGCTTTTTCCGCCGGGCGGCCAGCATCCGGCCCGTCTGGTCGGGGTGGTAGCCCAGCTGGTCCATCAGGGCCCGGACCCGCGCCTCGGTCTCCGGCTTGACCCCGGGCCGGCCGTTGAGCACCCGGTCCACCGTACCCCGAGACACCCCCGCACGCTTGGCCAGTTCTTTGATGGTGATCATGGCAAAGACCTCTTCTCCAGCCTCAGGCGGCCTTTGGGGCCTTGTCCTTGGGCATGATCCAGAACTTCATGGTGGGATAGCTGAGCAGTACCTGGACCAGGATGTTGACGATGTTGGCCAGGGTGGGAGCCAGGCTCTGAGGCACGCCGATGTTCACAAAGAGGGCCTGGGTATAGGCGGGCAGGGCGGCCGAGACGATGACCAGTACCACCGCCAGCAAAATGTACTTGGGCACCGCCTTGGAAAACTGGGCATTTGATTTGAAGACCAGGTTCTTCTGCACGAAGAAGTTGACGGTCTGAGCCAGAGCGGTGGCCACCAGGAAGCTGAGGAAGCCGCAGAGCATCAGACTATCGGGAGTGGTGTACTGGAAAAAGAGGAACTGGAACGGGGTGTCGGAAAAGGAGGTAAAGACGAAGCCGGTGCAGATCCACATGACCACGAAGTTGGTGACGGTGGCGCAGTTGGAGAGAATGTTGAAGAGGATGAACTCCCAGATGTCGGGGTGCCGCTGAATCCAGCCTTTGAGAAAGCCCATGAAAAACGCCTCCTTATCTGTGTTCCTCCGCCCCGGCCTGCGCAAGGGCGGCGGCGGTGGCCTTGGCGGCCTTGTTCTTGCGGAAATAGGCAGAGATCAGATGGCCCGCACCGCGGAAAAAGTGGCCGTTGAAGATCTCCAGCAGGGCCGCGGACATCCGCTGGTCCACCATGCTGCCCATCATCTTGCCCACGCCCCGGAAGGGCAGGTTGTAGATGAAGAGGATGTTCAGGTCGGGATGGCCCGAGGCCTCGGCCTTGGCCTTTTTGCTGCACAGGATGCGGTAGACCAGCCGCCCGGTCCAGCCTTTGGCGTAGCAGAGCTGGGAGAAGGTGTCGTTCATGTCCAGCGGGGCGGAGCGGTCCCACTTGGCAGGGGGGATGGGCCGGCCCAGCAGAGCCTCAAACTCGCCGTCGCTCACCGCGTCCACCTGGCCGGAATAGTAGCTGGGCAGCTTGGCGCGCTCGTAGGGGATGGGGGCATCGGTGCCGGCCACCTCTACCCGGGCGGTGAGGGGCAGCTCCGCCGAGGAGGGACCCACCAGGATCTCGTATTCGCCCCCCTCGGTTTCCCAGCGGTGGGTCTTGATGTTGAAGTAGCGGAAGGCTTTGTCATCCAGGGGGATGGAGACGGTGCGCTTCTCTCCGGGCTGCAGGAAGACCTTGGAAAAGCCCTTGAGCTCCAGCGCCGGGCGGAACAGGTCGCTCTGGGGCTTGGAGACATATACCTGGGCCACTTCGGCCCCGGCCACCGCTCCGGTGTTGGTGATGGTGAAGGTCACCGCGCTGCCCTCGGCCACCAGGTCGGAGTAGGAGAAGGTGGTGTAGCTCAGGCCGAAGCCGAAGGGAAAGCGCACCTTCACCCCGGCGGTGGCATAGTAGCGGTAGCCGATAAAGGGGCCCTCCCGGTACTCGGCAGTGCGCTCCAGACCGGGGTAGATGCGGGCGTTGGGCACGTCAGAGTAGGCCATGGGCCAGCTCTCGGACAGCTTGCCCGAGGGGCACACCGTCCCGGTGATCACGTCGGCCATGGCCAGCGCCCCGGCCTGGCCGGAGAGGTAGCCGTGGAGCAGGGCCTTGCAGGAGTCCATCCAGGGCAGCTCCACCGGAGAGCCGCCGCACAGCACCACCACCACGTTGGGGTTGACGGCAGCCACCGCCTCCACCAGCTTGTTCTGGCAGGGACGCAGGGTCATGTCGGCGCGGTCCTGGCCTTCGCTCTCGGAGAGCTCATCCAGGCCCAGGTAGAGCAGCGCCACCTCGGCCTTGGCGGCCAGGGCGCAGGCGGCCTCCAGAGCCTGGGGGTCCTCGCCCCCGTGGCGCTTGAAGCCCCGCTCAAAGCCCACTACGTCCAGTCCGGCGGCCTTCAGGCAATCCAGAGGCACCTCCGTTTTGGTGGGATTGACGGTGCTGGAGCCCGCACCCTGGAACCGGGGCGTGAGGGCGAAGTCGCCGATGACCGCCACCCGCGTCCCCTGCTTGAGGGGCAGCAGCTGCCCCTCGTTCTTGAGCAGCACGATGGTGCTCTGGGCAGCCTTGCGCGCAAAGGCGTGATGGGCCTCCTCGTCGAAAGTTTCGCTGGCGCCCTGAGGGATGACGGTATCGAAGAGGACGGTGAGATACTCGTCAAGGCGCTCATCCAGCACGTCCTGGGACAGACGGCCCTCCCGGACAGCTTGGGCCAGTTCCCGGTCACTGTCTCCGGCGGTGGTGGGCATCTCCAGGTGGGTACCGGCGACCAGACCGGCCACGCGGTCGTTGCTGCCGCCCCAGTCGGTGACCGAGAAGCCCTCAAAGCCCCACTCGTCCACCAGGATGTCCCGCAGGAGCATCTTGTTCTCGCTGGCGTAGGTGCCGTTGATACGGTTGTAGGAGGACATGATGCACTTGGGCTTGCCCTCCTTCACCGCGATCTCAAAGCCGGTGAGGTAGACCTCCCGGAGGGTCCGTTCGTCCACCACGCTATCCGAGTGGAGCCGGAGCAGCTCCTGGTTGTTGACGGCGAAGTGCTTGGGACAGGCGGATACCCCGGCGGACTGAATGCCCCGTATGTAGGCCGCAGCCATCTTCCCGGCCAGTACCGGGTCCTCGGAGAAGTACTCAAAGTCCCGGCCGCACAGGGGGGAGCGCTTCATGTTCAGCCCCGGGCCCAGCAGCACGTTGATCCGCTGGGCCACGCACTCCTCGCCCAGGTGCCGTCCCAGCTCCTCTCCCAGCTCCGGGTCCCAGGAGTTGGCCATGGTGGCCGCCGTGGGGTAGCAGGTGGCCTTCACACTCTCGTTGAGGCCCAGGTGGTCCGCTGCCCCCGCCTGCTTGCGCAGACCGTGGGGACCGTCGGACAGGTACATGGACGGAATGCCCAGCCGCGCCACCTCCTTGGTGGTGAACTGGCCCTTTCCGCTGAGGAGGGAGCATTTCTCCTCCAGGGTCATTTTGGAAATCAGGTCTTGGTATTTCATTGTTGCCGCTGCCCCCAATTTTCGTTGTTTCGTGTCCGGTCACGAAGATGATCTGAGTATAGCAGGCACGCCAGCGTTTGTGGATGAGCGTGGCGCAAATTGCAGTTTTTCTGGCGTAAGCTGCAAAGCAAAGGAGCGGCCCCGTCCCATCGCCTGGGACGGGGCCGCCGGCAGAACAGGATAGCGCGGTGCGGATTACTCGATGACCAGCGTGCTGTGGTCGTAGCTCAGGGTAGCGGTACCGTCGCCGTTATCCACCCAGGTGCCCTGGATGTTGCTGGCGTTGACGGGGCCGCCGCCGGTCTCATGGGCGTAGAAGGTGCCGTCGGGGTAGAGCTCCAAGGTACCGGCGGCCCAGCTACCGGCCTGAAGGGTGTAGGTGTAAGAGGAACCGGCGGTGGTGGCGGCGGGTGTGGTGGTGAAGGTGGTTCTGCCGCCACCCATGGAGGGCGCCAGACCGGCCGCTCCGCCGTTGGCCATATCAAAGTTCTCGCCGATGACAGGCCAGCGGAAGATGTCGTTGGCGAAGCCGTCGCTGTACATATAGCCGTCGGTGAACAGGTGGGTGTCGCCCATGGTCAGGCCATCGCTGACGGTGGTGGTGTCAGAGGTGGGGTTGAGCACGAAGCTGCTGGAGCTGGTGGCCACGGCGGTGACAGAGTAGGTGGCGCCCCGGGTGAGAGCGTCAGTGGAGGCGGCGTAGTTCTGGGGAGAGACCCCCTCGATGGCCACGGTCACCGTGTCGCTGCTGTCGGCGGTGTTGGTGAAGGTCACCTCCACCTTGTCGGGATAGGCCTCATAGAGATAGTCGCCCATGTTGGCCACCTGGACGCCCATGGTGCCGTCAAAGGTGTTCCAGTAGTAGTAGACCTGCGGGGCGCTCTGGTTGCCGGTGTAGGTGTAGGTGGCGGTGGCAGCGGTGGACATGGAGCGGGTGTCGTCGGTCAAGTCAGGGAAGGCGTAGACCTTCACCAGATACTCGCCGAAGGCGTACTGGAAGGCGTCGGAGGCGTGGCCAGAGTAGGTCTCGCTGCCGTCATCCTGGATGGGCTCGCTGGAGTAGATGAAGGTATCGGAGTCGGAGGTGGCGTCGGGGGCGCAGAAGTAGAGCAAGTAGTACTCCGCGTCGGCCACGCCGGTGAAGGAGTAGTTGCCCTCAGCGTCGATGGTGAAGTTGGTGGGGGCGTCCAGGGGGGTGCCGGTGCTGACAGGACCGGCGGTTTGCTGGGTCTGGGGGGTCTTGCCGCTGGCCATCAGGTTGCTTAGAATGGAGGAGACGCTGGAGAAATAGGTCTCGGTGTTCTCGGCCAGCGAGGTGCACGCGGTGCAGCTCAGGCACAGCGCGGCGGCCATCAGGCCCAGGGTGAGCAGTTTGATCTTTTTCATGCCGCACGCTCCTTTCTGGTAAAGCAGGAGGCGATATAGAGGAACACGGTGACGAAGCACAGGACCATAATGGAGATGACGGGCAGCAGGGTGCCGCGGGAGCCGTACATGGTGATGTTGTTGAGCCGGTCAGCCCAGACGGGATAGCTGTTGAGGAAGAACAGGCCCACGCCGAAGGACACGCACAGCACGGCCACCAGGTTCAGGATCTCCGAGACCTTGCCGCTGCCCAGAGCGTACAGGGCGGCGCACACCACCCCAAGAGCCAGGGTGAGGAAAACCACGATGTCGAAGTAGTCGTACACCGCGCCGTAGATGCAGAAGAACACCAGGGTGATCAGGTTGAGGGCGCCGCCCACTACGCTGAGCTTGGCGCTGGCGCTTTTTTGTTTGAGATTCATCATAAGACCTCCTTTACGCTGCAACGCTGCGCTTCTTGCCGGAGACCAGCGAGGCCACGCAGATCACCGTGCACACCGCGAAGCCCAGGGTGAACACGGCGGTGGCGGCGAGCATAGCGGTCTGCCACCAGGGCACCACGGTGACCACAATGCTATTGCTGCTCAGGCCGTTGACGGAAACGGAGTTGACGGCGGCGTAGATGTTGTGCTTGGTCATCTGGCGCAGGCACTGGAGCATGTAGCCGTCGCCTGCCTCGATGAAGGAGAGCATGGCCGCGGCGGTCTCTCCGGGGTCCAGACAGAAGAAGGTGAGGCCGGCGTCAAACATCTCTTCGTAGTGGGTCTTGTAGAGAGAACTCTTGGAGAATCCGTCGGTGGTGATGTGGCCCTCAAAGCCCCACTCGCCCCGCAGCAGGTCAGTGAGCAGCGCCTTGTCGGTGGCGGCGTAGATGACGCCCAGACGGTTGAAGGCGGTCATGACGCTGTTGGCACCGCCCACGGCGAAGCCGCCCTCGCACACCCGCAGGTAGATCTCCCGCAGGGCCTGCTCATTGGTAAAGGTGGCCAGGCTCTCGCGGTGGGATTCCTGGTCGTTGAGGACAAAGTGCTTGATGGCGTAGTTGATGCCGTTTTCCTGCATGGCGGCGGCCTCATAGGCGGTCACATAGTAGGAGAGGTTGCCGTCCTCGGAGACGTACTGGTGGTTGCGGCCGCCAAAGGGGGTGCGGTGCAGGTTGCCGGCGCCGTACCACAGCTCGTTCAGGCCACAGAAGGCGCACTCCAGAGCCATGTAGCGGCCACGGGAGGTGAACAGGTCAGTGTTCCAGGTGCGGGCGGTGGTGGGCTCGGAGAGCCAGGTCAGGGCGTTTTCGCCGGTGGCGGTCAGCGTGCCGGTGCCGCGGCAGTCGTCGGCGCGGGCCTGGGCAGGAACGCCCAGACGGTCGATGCCGGCCACGCCGAAGGTGTCGGGCATGAGGGCCACCATCTCCTCCACGGTGAACTGATCCAAGAAGGCGTTCCAGGTCTCATCGTCGTCATAGTCCACCAGGCGCATGTCAATGAAGGTGAGGCCGTTGTCGGCGCCCTGGGTGAAGCTGTCCACGGAGGGAGCGTCGGCGGGGGTCTCATACCAGTCCAGGTTCAGGTCGTCCATCATCTCCTGGGTGGCGTCCACCACCAGGGCGGTCTCGGGATAGGTGCCCTCCCAGTCGGAGCGGGAGAGGTATGTAAAGTCGATGCCGTAGTAATTGAGGTCGGCGTGGTCGAAGAGGTTGGTGACCTCAACGCCGGTGTAGGGGGAGAGGTTGTAGCTCTCGGCGTCCAGCTCGGCCTGGTTCCAGGTGTAGGTCAGGGCGGCGTTTCCGTCGTAGTCCATGCCGTCGGCGGTGGTGTAGCCCTTGGCGGAGAGGATGTTGTTGAGGGCGTCATGGGCGTTGTCGCCCACGGAGAGGTAGTAGTCGCCGGCGGAGAGGATGTACCCGGCGGCGCCGTAGGTGTCGTAGCTGGCCAGGAAGTAGCGCTCCACGGACACGGTGAGGGTCTCGCTCTCGCCGGGGGCCAGCTCGGCGGTCTTGTCAAAGCCAACCAGGTTGACGGCGGGCTTCTCCACGTTGTTTTCCTTCTCGTAGTCGCCGTAGGGGGTCTGGGCGTAGATCTCCACCACGTCCTTGCCCGCTACGTCTCCGGTGTTGGTCACCTTGACCTCCACCAGGTAGCAGTCGCTCGCGGCGTCGTAGGTCACGCCCAGCAGCTCCTTCTCGAAGGTGGTGTAGCTCAAGCCGTAGCCGAAGGTATAGGCCACCTCGTCGGTGTAGCTCCAGCCGCTGCCGGTGGAGGAGCCCACGCTGCTCTCGGCATTGCCGGTGCCCATGACGGTGTCCTCATAGCGGGTCTCATAGTACTTGTAGCCCACATAGATGCCCTCGGCGTAGATGACGTAGTAGTCGATCTCACGGCCGCCATTGGTGATGTCGGTGCAGTAGGCGTTGACCTCGTCCACATTGCCCCACATCTGGGTGTTATCACTGGCGTAGGTAATGGCGGGGGCGGAGAGGGAGTTGACGGCATAGGTGTCCACGGTGCGGCCGGAGGGGTTGACCTTGCCGGAGAGAATGTTGGCCACGCCCTCAAAGGCCACGGCGCCGGGATCGCCGCACAACAGGCAGGCGTCCACGCCATAGCTCTCCAGCCAGCCCAGCTCCATGGCCTGCTCGGAGTTGATGACCACCACGATAGAGCCGAACACGCCGGCGTCCTTCTGCTCCTTGAGGTAGGACATGAGCGCTTCCTCGTTGACGCTCAGGCCCAGCAGACGGTTGCCGTCGGTGCCGTAGAAAGCGTCGTCGTTGCTCTCGCCGCCCACCCGGGAGAGGACCACGATGGCCGCGTCGTTGTAGCCGTTCTGCCAGGTGGACTCATAGGCCTTCACGTCGGCGATGGGGGCCTCGATGACCTCGGTGTTGGTGGTCTTGCCCAGAGCGCTGTACACGTTCTCGGCCAGGGTGATGTTCACGTTCTCCTCGCCCAGGACCTTCTGCATGGCGGAGTTGAAGGTCATGGTGGGGATGGAGGAGATGGTGGAGGCGCTGGCGGTGGAATTGTAGGAGCCGTTGCCGAAGATGGTCACCTGGCTGCCCTGAGCAAGGGGCAGGGCGGCGTTCTCATTGCGCAGCAGCACGGCGCCCTCCTCCATCTGGAGGACGTTTTCGGCGGCCACGGCCATCTCCAGCTTCAGAGCCGACTGCTTGTTGGTGTAGTCAGCGCCGAACTCGCTGGTGTAGTAGGCGGTGTCCACCTCGGTGCCGTCGTCCACGGTGATGATCTCACTGGTGGATACGTTCAGAGCCTGGTTGATGGCGCCGGCATACTCAAACATCAGGGTGGAGGCCGAGATGGTGAGCAGCATGAGGAAGGCCATCAGGGCGGCTAATCCTCGGGTGATTGCCACAGTTCTTTTCATAGTTACCTCCCAAAATGCAGAATCCTGGGCTCTTCCGCGCGCCGGAGAGGGTGGGGGCTCCGCCACTCCCCAGCCTTTCGCCGCACGAAAGGCTGTGTTTTGTGCCCGTGCACGGGCATTGACCAGAGTATACTCGTCCCTCCGGCGGAAGATGGGGATTTTGCCCAAACGGTCCTGCTGGATGCCCAAACGGTAAAATGGCCGGGGATAAAAAGAGCCCCCGGATCTGAGATCCGGGGGCGGTGGTGGGTGCCGTCAGGGCTGGGGGATGGACAAAGAGAGGAGAAAACGCCCATTTTCGGCGTGGATGGTCATATGTCCGCCGTACTTTTCCACGGTGTAGCGGATGCTCCGCAGGCCAAAGCCGTGGTAGTCCTTCTGCTCCTTGGTGGTCTGTGGCAGGCCGTCCTTGAAGTTCAGGTCACCCTGGAGCTGGTTTTCCACCTGTATGAGCGCCAGGCCGCTCCGGGCGCGTACCGACACCGACACCAGCCGCTGCTCCGCCTCGGGGAGCCGGGCCACGCACTCGATAGCGTTGTCCAGGGCGTTGCCGAAGATGGTGTAGACGTCTACCCCGTCCATGAAGGACAGCTGCCTGCCGTCGGCAATGCAGGTGAGGGTGATCTGATGGGCCTCGCAGTAGAGACTTTTTTCGGTCAGAACGGTGTCCAGCACCTCGTTGCCGGTCTGGAGGGTGGAGTCGTAGATCTGTACCGCCTTTTCCATCTCCCGCAGGTACTTCTCCCGCTGCTCCTCGGGCACCACCGTGCGCAGGGCGGCCACCTGGTGTTTAAGGTCGTGGCTCTTGCGGTTGATGAGGTCGATGGTCTCTTTGGTGATGGCGTACTGCTCCCGCTGCTGGCGGGTGAGCTGCTGCTGGAAGAGCAGGTCGGCCTGGAGTTTGTCCCGCCGCACCTGGCTCACCTGGACCCACAGGAAGAATACGCAGCAGAAGGCGGCGTAGAGCCGGCAGATAAAGAAGAGAGGCTCATCCCCGGCGGTGCGCACCTGTCCGGCGGCCACGCTGAGCAGAAGCACCACTGTAAGGATGACCAGGGTGGAGAGAACCGAGCGCCCGGTGTCCAGATGGAACTGCTTGTCCCCGGTGAGGTGGCGGGCGAAAAGAAAATAGAACAGAACGTAGACCGCGGCCCGGGACAGGAAGTAGAGGGGGCTCAGGTCCTCAAGCCCGGGAGCGGGCTGGCCCAGGAGAAAGCAGATCCCCTCGTGGAGGATGACGGAGAAGTGCTGTGTGGCGTAACCGCAGGCCACGCAGTAGAGGGCGTCAGCGGGGGAGAGGGCGTGGCAGAAGAAGGCAGAGAGCCCCACCAGCAAAAAGGACAGGGGAAACTGCCAGGCGCCGAAGGGGTACAGGCACAGCAGCCCCGCGCTCACCACAACGCTGGCTGCCACCCGGAGGGGTAGTGGGAGCGGCGTTCCAGGGGGAGGGAGAACAGAGCGCAGGCCAGGAAAAGCTCAAAGGTGAACTTGGTCCGGTCCAGAAACAGTACAAACCAGTCGTTCACAGGCTCCCACCTCCGTAGTAGTCGGTCACCGCCAGCAGAAATTCCTCCTTCCTCCGGCGGCTGATGAGAAGGGTGTCTCCCGCCACCTGCACTGTGTCGCCTTTGATGAGGGTCACATATCTCAGGTTAACCAGATAGCCTTTGTTGCAGCGGACGAAATGCTCCCCGGCAAGCTGCTGCTCCATCTCCGAGAGGCTCCCCGGCATGGTGAGTACGCCCTCGGCGGTGTGCAGGTGGAGCCGGTGCTTGATGACTTCGATATAGTGGATGTCCCCCATGCTCAGGCGGAGCACGCCGTCGTCCTGGGGCACCATGAGCACCTTCCTTGGGCGGCTGCGCACCTGGAGCAGGGCCTTGTCCAGCTTGGTGGAGAAGGCGAAGTAGCCCACCGGCTTGAGCACGAAGTCCAGGGCCTCCACCTCGTAGCCCTTGATGGCGTACTTGGCCATGTTGGTGATAAAGATGATGACCACGTCCCGGTCCAGGGCGCGAATCCGTGGGCAGCGGTCATGCCGTCCATGCGCGGCATCTCGATGTCCAGCAGCAGCACGTCCCACACCGGGCGGTAGCCGTCCACCAGCTCCAGCCCGTCGGAAAAGACCACGCTTTCGATCTCCATGCCCCGCTCCTCTCGGAATCGGGCGATATGCTCCTCCAGCACACGGCAGCAGGAGGGGTCGTCCTCGGCGATGGCGATGCGGATCATAGGGTGCCCTCCTTCTCAAACTAAGCTACTCTTCCTTATTTTAACATCCAAAAGAGGCGTTTGTCACCAGCTTTCTAAAAAAGGAGAAAAAAGCGCACCTCCGGTTCTGCCCGGAGGTGCGCTGAGCTGGTTGGATGCGGGAAAAGGTCAAGGAAAGGAGATCACACCATGCTCTTCAGGTCGGCGGCGACGGTGAAGTCAGCTTCAGTGACGGCCTTCACGTCGTCCACGGTGAACTCGGGGTTGATCTCGGTCATGACCAGGCCATCCTTGGTCACGTTGAACACGCACATCTCAGTGACGATCATGGTGACGCAGTGGACGGCGGTATAGGGCAGGGTGCACTTCTTGAGGATCTTGGGCTTGCCCTTGGCGGTGTGCTCCATGGCCACGATGACGGTCTTGGCGCCCACCAGCAGGTCCATGGCGCCGCCCATGCCGGGCATCTTTTTGCCGGGAATGATCCAGTTGGACAGGCTGCCCTCCTGGTCCACCTCCAGGCCGCCCAGGATAGTGGCGTCCACATGGCCGCCGCGGATGAGACCGAAGGAGGTGGCGGAGTCGATGTAGCTGCCGAAGGGAGCGGCCTGGGCAGGCTGTCCGCCGGCGTCGGTCTTATAGTGGGGGTCGGCCTCCTCGGGGGAGGGCTTGGGGCCGGTACCAATGATGCCGTTCTCCGACTGGAGCACCACCTGGATGCCCTCGGGCAGGTAGTTGGGGATGAGGGTGGGCAGACCAATGCCCAGGTTGACCACGTCTCCGTCCTTCAGTTCCTTGGCCACGCGCTTGGCGATAAAGCCTTTGATCTCAGACTTTTCCATTACAGATTCCCTCCATCCACGATGTAATTGACAAAGGCGCCGGAGGTGACCACGTTCTCGGGCTCGATCTGACCGATCTCCACCAGGTGCTCGGCCTCGGCGATGACCACGTCGGCGGCGGTGGCCATGACGGTGTTGAAGTTGCGGGTGGTGCCCTTGTACCAGATGTTGCCGAACTTGTCCACGGTGTGGCCGCAGATGATGGCGAAGTCGGCGCGGACGGGCTGCATGAGCAGGTAATCGCGGCCGTTAATGGTCTGCTTGCCCATGCACAGGGGGGAATCCTCCACGATGGTGCCCACGCCGGTAGGGGTGAGCACGCCGCCCAGACCAGCGCCGCCGGCCCGGATCATCTCAGCCAGAGAGCCCTGGGGCACCAGATCCACCTGCAGGGTCTTGTCCACCATGCCCTGGGTGCCCACATCGGGAGTCATGCCCACATGGGTGGCAATGACGCGCTTGACCTGGTGGTTGTGGACCAGCTTGGCCGTGCCGTAGAATTCCTCGCCGTTGGGGCCGGTGGCCATGCCGCAGTCGTTTCCGATGATGGTCAGATCCTTGGTGCCCTTTTTGGCCAGGGCCTCAATGATCTTGTGGGCGCTGCCGCAGCCCAGGAAGCCGCCGAACATGATGCTGGCCCCATCGGGGATCAGAGCGACGGCCTCCTCCAGAGAGATGATTTTTGCCATGACTGATTACCTCCATATCAAAATGTGTGCCAATACAGTCCAGGAGTATCTTCAGTATAGCACAAATGGAAATGAGTGACAAGCACATGGAAAAGATTTTGTCAGAAATTTAACACATTAAAATGTGAAAATGAGAAAAAGACGCACCGCACAACAAAAGATGCAAAAAGAGAACAGCCACACCGTGTGGTGTGACTCAGACTGTCGAAAAAGGCCGCTGGCCTTTTCCGACAAAAGGCTGCATGACGGATAGGGTTCGATTTCTTACGAAATTGTCACCCTATCCGTCATGAGAAGTGTCATTTCCGAGGCGCATGTCCCCGGAAATGACAGATTCAGATTTTATTCCGTCGTCTGCGGACGACGGAACTTAAGTGAGACTTCCCTGCGGGGAAGTTTTTGACAAGCTGAGCCACACCGTGTGGTGTGACTGTTCTTGGTGGAGGCAACGCAGCTCGAATCTGTGATCTGGAGGCGTTGGAGGCGGTCGCCCGACGAAATGCACAGATACTTCAAAAAAGAAGAACAGCCACACCCTGTGGTGTGACTGTTCTTGGTGGAGACAACGCAACTCGAATCTGTGATCTGGAGGCGTTGG
>DVLB01000041.1 GCA_018715695.1 Candidatus Galloscillospira stercoripullorum | reverse complement strand
ATCAGGTTGCCGATGAACTCGCTGGCGGAAGAAACGGTTGCAACACGAGCGATGTCGGCAGCACCGTCAACAGCCTTGGAATGGCTGCGCAGGGACTCAACAGCAGCGTTGACAGCCTTCTGGATGCCGCTCTTGACAACCATGGGGTTTGCGCCGGAGGTCACGTTCTTCATGCCTTCCTGAATCAGAGCCTGTGCCAGCAGAGTTGCGGTGGTGGTACCGTCGCCGGCCACGTCGTTGGTCTTGGTGGAGACCTCTTTCACCAGCTGGGCGCCCATGTTCTCAAAGGGATCGTCCAGCTCGATCTCCTTGGCGATGGTCACACCGTCGTTGGTGATGAGGGGAGAGCCGAACTTCTTGTCCAGCACCACGTTGCGGCCCTTGGGGCCCATGGTGATCTTCACAGTGTCGGCCAGCTGGTTGACGCCCCGCTCCAGAGCGTGACGGGCCTCCTCGCCGTAGCAGATGATCTTAGCCATAATTCATTACCTCCATGAAAATTCCGCCTTGGCGGAATCAAAATCAAAATCTGTCCGCAGGCGAATTCACTTCGCCGCAGGACACCGTTGCTTGCTCCGCCACCGGCGGGCAACCACCCGCCCCGTGGGCGGGTGAGGGGGGTATCGGCCTTGGTTTCCTTGGGAACCAAGGCCGTATCCAGGGGGGACAGCGTCCCCCCTGGAAATCACTCCACGATGGCCAGGATGTCGCCCTGACGGACGATGGTGTACTCCTCGCCGTCGATCTTCACCTCAGTGCCGGAGTACTTGCTGGTGATGACCTTGTCGCCGGGCTTTACGGTCATCTTGATCTCCTTGCCGTCCACCAGGCCGCCGGGGCCCACGGAGATGACCTCGGCCACCTCGGGCTTCTCCTTGGCAGCGCCGGTGAGGATGATGCCGCCCTTGGTGGTCTCCTCGGCCTCCAACATTTTGATGATCACGCGATCCGCAAGGGGTGTGAGCTTCATAATGGGTTCCTCCTTATATGAATGTTTTTTGATCACTCTGTTGTTTTAGCACTCATTTTGCCGGAGTGCTAACCGCAAGTATGATAATACCCCTATCAGGGAAAAAAATCAACCCCCATTTTTGTAAAAAGGGGGTCGATCAGGTAAAAATTCAATTTCTGTTCACAAACACGCTTGGAGAGTGCTAACCTTGGCGTGGAAGTCCAGAGCGGCGGGGTAGAAAAAGTTGACCTTTTTCTCCGCGAGGGCCACGGTGAAGCGCCTTGCGCGCATGACCTCGCCGTCCACCACCGCCACCAGCTCCCGCTGCGAGGAGAAGGTGATGCTCTGGCCGTGGTAGTCGGTGATGACCTCGGGGTGGAGACGATAGCGGCCCTTGGCGTAGTCCCCCACCAGGCGGGCGAAGGTGAGGCGGCTCACCCTGGGCACCACCAGCATGTCCAGCACGCCGTCGTCAGGCTCGGCCTCCCCCACGGGCATGAAACCGCCGCCGTAGTAGCGGCCGTTGCAGATGCAGATGATGGTGCTCTCCCCCTCCAGGTGGATGGGGCCCATGTCGATGACGGTGGACCGGGTCAGGTCCCGGATCACGTTGACGATCAGGGCCAGGACATAGGCCATGGACCCGCTCACCAGGGGCAAGGCCTTGTAGCGGTGGATTCCGGCGGCCACCCGGGCGTCCACCCCGGCGCACACCACGCCGATGCCCAGCCTGCCGTTGCAGTCCATCAGGTCAAAGGCGGCCTGGGGTCCCTCCGAGAGGGCGCGCAGGTCGGAAAAACCCTCCCGGAAGCCCGAGCCGAAGATGCGCAGAAAGTCGTTGCCGCTGCCCTTGGGCACGTTGGTGACGGCGGCGTTGGGATACCCTGCCGCCCCATTGACCACCTCGTTGAGGGTGCCGTCCCCGCCGCAGGCGTAGATGCGCACTTCTTCCCCGCTCTCCGCCGCTCTCCGAGCCAGGGCCTCCCCCTCGCCGGGGGCGGAGGTGACGGCCACCTGGTACTCCAGTCCCGCCATCTCCTTTTGGATCTGCCCTACCAGGGCATCGGTGCTCCCCCGCTTTCCCGCGGAGGGATTGATGATGAACAGGTGCTTCACGTCCGCACCCCTTTCAGCTCATGTGATTCAGGGCTTTGTCAGGACCACCCGCTGTTCAGGCCGGATCATCCGCCCGATGAGGGCGGCCACCTCACCCCGGGTGATGATGGCGTCGGGCCGGAAGGTCAGGCGGCTGTCGCTGCCGGTGAGCACGCCCTTGGCGTAGAGCCCGAAGATGGCGGAGGCGGCATAGTCCCCCGTGCCCACGTCGGGGATGGCGCTCTCGATCCAGCTGCGGTCGTTGATGTCCGCGCTGCGCGCGTAGAGCTCGGTGCGGGAGAAGAGCAAGGCCAGCTCCGCGCGGGTGATGGCTCTGCCGTAGCCGTCTTCAAATTCACCGCTGAGCACGATCCCCTGCTGCTGGCAGTAGCGCAGGTAGCCGCCGTACCAGCTCTCTCCCTTTCTGGGCGTGGGGATACTCTCTCCAGTAACACCGCTGTCCATGATGGCCACCAGCTTGAAGGCCTCACAGATCTTCAGGTTGTCCGAGGGGTAGAACTTCCCGTCGGTCCGCCCCTCGATGAGGCCCGCGCTGTACGCGATGTCCACCCACACGGCAAACCAGTTGCGCTGGCTCACATCGGGGAAGGCGGCCTGCCGGCTCTCGTCCAGGGGGAAGGCCCAGCCGGGAACCTCCAGTTCCGCCAGCAGCTCGGGCAGCTGGGAGACGGGGATGCGCTCCACCCCCTCCTCCTCCGGGACGTCGTTTTCCTCCGCGTCTATCGCCGTGCCGTCGGGGACATCGCCGGCGGAGCGGTCCTCTCCGCCCACCGGCTGGGTGCTCACCGGCTGCTCTGCCTCAGCCGTACCGGTCTGGCCCTCCGCACCGGCGTCCTCCCCGGCGCTCTTTTCCTCCGCGGGGACGCTCATGCGCTCCGTGCCGTCGGTACTGTCTGGCAGGGTAAAGCGCAGGACCAGAGTGTCTCCCTCCTGGGTGATGGAGAGGGCATCAGGGAGAAGCTGATGCGCATCCTCCGCGCCCTGGGGCCGGTGGCCCGAAGGGACCTCATTGAGGCTTATGAGCCGCCAGGCCTGACCCTGCCGGGCGATATACACCCCGTAGTCCACCCGCTCCAGGCTGTCGTACTCCGCCGGCAGCAGGTAGGTGCCGTCGGTGCGGATGACCCCCTGCTTGCCCCCCTCGGTCACGGTGGCCACGCCCAGGAAGAAGTCCTCGGCCTGGGAGAAGCGCAGGGGAATGGCAAGGCTCCCCGTCTCGTTGACGTAGCCCCAGCGGCTGCCGTTGGTGGCCAGGGCCAGGCCCTCGTGGTACTCCCCCACCCGCTCCCAGGAGACAGCCCGGGCCGGCAGGAACAAAAGGGCGGCCAGGCACAGGCAAAGCGCCGCCCTAAGATAGCTCTTTTTCATGTTCTCTCCTCTTTTTATCGTTTTTCGTAGCTGAACAGGTCGCACTTGAGCATTCCGTTGTAGAGCTTGCGCTTCTTGTCGGCCCTGCGGCCAAAGGTACGCTCGAACTCGGTGTGGGAGGACAGCACGGAGAGCCGCCAGCCCTCCGGCAGGGCGGCGCAGGCGCGGCCAAAGGCCCGGTAGAGCTCTTCGGCCTCCCTTTTCTCCATGATGCGCTCGCCGTAGGGGGGATTGGTGACCACCCGCCCGTAGGGCTCGGTGCGGGAAAAGCGGGTGGCGTCGGCCTGCTCAAAGCGCACCAGGTCCTCCACCCCGGCCTTGACGGCGTTGGCCCGGGCGATTTTCACCGCTCCGGGGTCTGCGTCTCCGCCCCAGATGTCATACTTGCCGTCGTACTCCCCGTCCATGGCCTCCTGGGCGGCCTCCATCCACGCCCCCGCCGGAATGAAGCCCCAGCGCTGGGCGGAGAAGGAGCGGTCCAGGCCGGGCGCCCGGTTCTTGGCGATGAGGGCGGCCTCGATGGGGATGGTGCCGCTGCCGCAGAAGGGGTCACAGAAGGGGTCCTTGCCCCGGTAGCGGGAAAGCAGCACCATGGCGGCGGCCAGGGTCTCCCGCAGAGGGGCGGCCACTCCCACCGCCCGGTAGCCCCGCTTGTGGAGTCCGGCGCCGGAGGTGTCCAGCATGACGGTGGCCACATCCTTCATGATGGAAAACTGGATCTGGTAGAGGGCGCCGGTCTCGGGCAGGAGCTCCATGCCGTACTTCTCCCCCAGCCGCGCCGCCGCCGCCTTCTTCACGATGGCCTGGCAGGGACTCACGGCGTGGAGGACGGAGTTAAGGCAGTGGCCCTTCACCGGGAACTGGCCCTCCCGGGGGATGAAGTGCTCCCAGGGAAGGGCGCGCACCCCCTCGAAGAGGGCGTCGAAGCTCTCGGCGGGGAACTGGCCCAGCACCAGCAGCACCCGCTCGCCGGTGCGCAGGTTCAGGTTGGCCCGGGGGATGTCTGCCGGGGAGCCCGAGAAGCGCACCCGGCCGTTTTCCGCCCGCACGTCCGCCATTCCCAAGCGCCGCAGCTCATCGGCACACAGGCCCTCCAGGCCGAACAAAGTGGGTACCGCCAGCTCCAGCAGCTCCATCTCTTCCCCTCCCGCATCCTTTTATATCTTTTACCAGTATAAGCGATTTTTCCCCCCTTGGCAAATCTTTTTCCCGCGCCCGCCCCCCATCTTGACAGGGCCCAGAGGCTGTGGTAAGCTAGTGAAAAACAGCAAAAGGGTGAAAGCATGGAGAAGTAAACTGTTTCGCTTCATGAAAAACGATGGTTTGGTCCATCCCCTGGGGGTGGGCCCTGGTTTTCGTGACGCGGGGACAGTTTACTGACCATCCGGGCGGAGTTTTTCCGACCCGGCATGCCTTCGTGTCATGTCAGTCTGTCCCCGTGTCCGCGGGGGCAGACTTTTTGTCCGTCCGAAGGAAAGGAGCCATGCTTATGCTGCAAGTCAAACACCTCACCATCACCCACCGCAAGGACCTCACCACTCTGGTGGAGGACCTGAATTTTGTCCTGGGGCCCGGAGACCGGGCCGCCCTCATCGGGGAGGAGGGCAACGGCAAGTCCACGGTGCTCAAGCTTCTCTACGATCCCGCCCTGGTGGCCCCCTACGCGGAGTGGCAGGGGGAGATCTCCCCCGCCGGTCTGGTCAAGGGCTACCTGGCCCAGGAGCTGACGGAGGAGGAGCGCGCCCTGTCCGCCGGGCGCTTTGCCCGCTCCTGCCCCGCCTTCCGCGCCGCCGGGGCCGGAGAGCTCCACCGGCTGTGTCAGCGCCTGGGGCTGGACGCGCAGCTCTTTCACGCCTGCCGCCCCATGTCCTCCCTGTCGGGCGGGGAACGGCTCAAGCTGCGCCTGGCCCTTTTGATGCTGGAGCAGCCCGACGTGCTGCTGCTGGACGAGCCCTCCAACGACCTGGACCTCCCGGGGCTGCAGGCCCTGGAGCGCTTCCTGCTCTCCTGCCCGGTGCCGGTGCTCTATGTCTCCCACGACGAGGCCCTGCTCTCCCGCACCGCCAACCTCATCGTCCACCTGGAGCGGCTCCACCGCCGCACCACCCCCCGCTGCACCGTGGCGCGCGGCGGCTACCAGGCGTACATGGAGCAGCGCCAGGCGGCCTTTCACCGCCAGGAGCAGCTCTCCCGCAAGGAGCACGCGGAGTTTGACGCCAAGATGGAGAAGTTCCGCCAGATCCGCAGCAAGGTGGAGCACCAGCAAAATACCATCTCCCGCCAGGACCCCAGCGGCGGGCGGCTTTTGAAAAAGAAGATGCACGCCGTGCAGTCCATGGGCCGGCGCTTTGAGAAAGAGCGGGAGGACCTGACGCCCATGCCCGTCTGGGAGCAGGCCATCCTCACCGCCTTTGACCCGGAGCGCAGCGCCGTACCTTCCGGCAAGGCGGTGCTACGCCTGGACCTGCAGCGGCTCACGGCGGGAGACAGGGTGCTCTCAGAGGGGGTTCGATTGTGGGTCACCGGGCCGGAGAAGGTGGGCATCATCGCGCCCAACGGCGCGGGCAAGTCCACCCTGCTGCGCCGGGTGGCGGAGGAGCTGCTCCAGCGGCCCGACATCCGAGCGGCCTACATGGCCCAGGACTACCGCGAGCAGCTCCTGGGCGACCTGACGCCGGTGGAGCTGCTCTCTCCCTCGGGGCGCAAGGAGGACGTGACCCGGGCCAGGACGCTGCTGGGGGCCATGAAGTATAAAACCGAGGAGATGGAGCATCCTGCCGAGGGCCTCAGCGGCGGCCAGCGGGCCAAGCTTCTCTTCCTGTCCATGGTTCTCCAGGGGAGCAACGTGCTCATCCTGGACGAGCCCACCCGCAACTTCTCCCCCCTCTCCGCCCCCGTCATCCGTGGTGTGCTCTCCGCCTTCCCCGGGGCCATCATCAGCGTGTCTCACGACCGGCTCTACCTCGCGCAGGTGTGCGACCGGCTGCTGGCCCTCACTCCCCAGGGGCTCATCCCCACGGAGCTTTGATCTCAGAGCCCGATTTTTCTTTTCTTTTGCCTCAAATCATGGTACGATAGCGTTGACGGGGCCACCGCTTCGTCTATCTCAAAGAAAAGGAAGGGCTTTGGCCGTGATCGACAATATTGTTTGGCTCGTACTGCTCATCTTGTTCGCCGCCTTTGAGGCCGCCACCGTGGGGCTGACCTCCATCTGGTTCGCGGCGGGGGCCCTGTGCGCCCTCATCACCTCCCTGTTTACCGACAACATCATCATCCAGCTCATCGTCTTCCTGGCCGTCTCCCTCATCGCCCTGCTCCTCATCCGGCCCCTGGCCCGCAAGTACCTCATCCCCCGCCGGGTGGCCACCAACGCCGACCGCGTCATCGGCGCCGAGGGCATCGTCACCCAGGCGGTGGACAATCTCAAGGCCACCGGCCAGGTCCAGGTCTCCGGCCAGGTGTGGACCGCCCGCAGCCAGCAGGAGGATGTCACCATCCCCGTGGGAGAGCGGGTGCGGGTGCTGCGCATCGAAGGCGTGAAGGTATTCGTGACTCCCGCGGACGCTCCGCGCAGTCCATATTAAAAAGGAGGAATCCGGTATGCCCAATCCCATCCTGATCGTCGGTATCGCCATCATCGCCATCATTCTCATCGTCCTGGCCCTCAACGTCAAGGTGGTCCAGCAGTCCCGGGCCTATGTAGTGGAGCGCATGGGCGCCTTCCACGCGGTGTGGGGCGTGGGTATCCACTTCAAACTCCCCCTGCTGGAGCGGGTAGCCAAGATCGTCTCTCTGAAGGAGCAGGTGGTGGACTTCGCCCCCCAGCCCGTCATCACCAAGGACAACGTCACCATGCAGATTGACACGGTGATCTACTTCCAGATCACCGACCACAAGCTCTACACCTA
>DVLB01000040.1 GCA_018715695.1 Candidatus Galloscillospira stercoripullorum | reverse complement strand
CTCGAATCTGTGATCTGGAGGCGTTGGAGGCGGTCGCCCGCCGAAATGCACAGATACTTCAAAAAAGAAGAACAGCCACACCCTGTGGTGTGACTGTTCTTGGTGGAGACAACGCAACTCGAATCTGTGATCTGGAGGCGTTGGAGGCGGTTGCCCGCCGAAATGCACAGATACTTCAAAAAAGAAGAACAGCCACACCGTGTGGTGTGACTGTTCTTGGTGGAGACAACAGAACTCGAATCTGTGACCTTCCGCGTGTGAGGCGGACGCTCTACCAGCTGAGCTATGCCTCCATATATGTCCACCCCGAAGGGGAGAGACCTATGGTGACCCGGACGGGAATCGAACCCGTGTTACCGCCGTGAAAGGGCGGTGTCTTAGCCGCTTGACCACCGGGCCAAATGACCCGCTAGGCGGGAAAGAGGTCCGGGCGTGCGCCCATGGACAAAGCCCATGGGCGGCGCCGGCATGGTAGCGGCACCTGGATTTGAACCGGGGACACCGCGGGTATGAACCGCGTGCTCTAGCCAACTGAGCTATGCCGCCAAATGGACCCTTGTCAACAGGGCAAGGGTTAGTATAGCCCATTTGACGGAGTTTGTCAACCTTTTTATGATAGAAATTCCAAAGGAATTTTACTCTACCTTGTAGCCCACGCCCCAAACCGTCTTGATGAAGCGGGGATTGCGGCTGGGTTCTCCCATTTTTTCCCGCAGCCGGCGAATGTGGACCATCACGGTGTTGTTGCGGTCCAGGTACTTCTCCCCCCACACCGTCTCAAAGAGCTTCTCCGCCGAGATGACCTGCCCCCGGTTCTCGCACAGGAGCCACAGGATGTCAAACTCGATGGGGGTCAGGGCGATGGGCTGGTCGTAGAGCCAGCACTCATGGGTGGTGCGATTGATGACCAGGCCGTTGAAGTCGATGATCTCGCCGCTTTGCCGCTCGCCGCTGTTGTAGCGGGTGGAGCGCCGCAGCTGGGCCTTCACCCGGGCCAGAAGCTCCAGCGGATTGAAGGGCTTGGTGAGGTAGTCGTCCGCGCCAATGGACAGCCCTGTGATTTTGTCGGCGTCCCCGGTGCGGGCGGTGAGCATGATGACGGGGAAGTGGTGCTCCCGGCGGATCTCCTCGCACAGGGTAAAGCCTGAGATGTCGGGCAGCATCACGTCCAGCACTGCCAGATCGGGCGGCCGCTTGGCCACCAGGGAGAGAGCCTCGGTCCCCGTGAGGCAGGTGGTGACGGAAAATCCGTCGTTTTCCAGATATACGCGTACCAAGTCGGCGATCTCCGGCTCATCGTCCACCACTAAAATATAAGGTTCCATACAGGCCACTCCCTTCCTCCACGATTATACATACCCCCCGGGAAACGGTCAAGGTATGGGGCGAAAGGTAAGAAAAACGTCACAACTCCCAGCCGTCAAAGCCGTAAAACACGTTTTGCTGGGTAGGGGTGAGGCCGGACAGGTCTCCCCAGTGGGTGAGGACCGAACCGTTTTTGAAGCACAGGGGGACCAGCGGCACGGTCTGGGCCAGGTGGGCGCACAGGTCGGCGGCGGCGGCGGGGCGGCTGCTCTCGGCCGCTGCGCGGAAGGCGGCGAGGAGCGTGTCGGTCTCGGCGTCAGCATAGCCGCCGTAATTGAGGCTGCCGCCGGAGGAGAGTAGGGGGGAGAGGTCAAAGTCGGCGGTGAGCCGAACCTCCCCCAGGTAGAGGTCGAAGTTGCCCCGTTCCAGGGCGGCCATATAGTCCTCCCAAGGCAGCACCTTGAGTTCCACCGCCACACCCGCCCGCTCCAGACCGGCGGAGAGATGCTCGGCAATGGAGCGCTTGGCGGTGTTTTCCGAGTTTACCAGGAAGGTGAGGGTGAGCTGCTCCCGGCCCCGGACGCGGACCGCGTCCGAGAGGACCCAGCCCGCCTCCTCCAGCCGCTGCTCCATGGTCTGGTAGGAAAACTCCAGCTCTCCGGCCAGGTCCTGATCGTACAGGGGGGAGTCGGGATGGATGGGCAGGGTTGCGGCCTGGGCGTGGCGGGAGAGAAGGGAGGAGACCACGGCGGAGCGGTCAAAGCCGTAGAGCAGGGCCTGGCGGACGGCCTGCTCGGCGCAGGGACCGCCGTCGGTGCGAAGACCCACATAGAGCAGGGTGGTGGTGGGGTAGTCCCAGGTTTCAAAGCTGCCGGAAAAGCCCAGAGAGTTGGTACCGGTGAGGTCTGTGGAGACCAGGGAGATGTTCTGGGCGTCAAAGGCGTAGATCAGGTCGTCGGTCTGGCGGATGGAGTACAGGGGGATCTCCACCGGGGCGGAGGAGCCCTCGCTCACCGGACTGACCCGGCGCAGCAGCCAGTGCTCTCCGCCGAAGATAAGGGCATAGTCCCCGGTGCCCAGCGGAGGCTCGCCCTCCGCTCCCTCCCGCACGATGGGCACGTCCAGCAGGGCCCTCAGACCGCCGTTGGGGGCGTGGAGTGTGAGGACCAAAGTGTCCTCCGCCGGAGCGGACACCGCCCGAATTCCCCGCAGCCGCTCTCCGTAGAGCTCCGAGCCCATGGCCAGGGTCAGGGAGTAGGCCGCGTCGTCGGCGGTGAGGGGGGAGCCGTCGGAGAAGGTCGCACTGCGGAGTGTGAAGGTCCACACCAGGCCGTCCTCGCTTACCGTCCAGTCCTCACACAGGGCCTCATGGGGGGTGAAGGTCTCATCCAGGGCGAAGAGCCCCTCGTACACCAGGGGGGCGAGAAGCAGGTTGGTGCGGTTGGCGCCGGTGATGGGGTGGAAGCCGTCTTCCGGGTAGCAGGGCAGGGAGAAGACGGTCTCCACCGGCTCCGGCGTGGGGGAGGGCGTGGGAGAGGGTGTGGGCGTGACGGCAGGGTCCCCGGGCAGGGAGCAGCCGCCCAGGGTGAGCAGCACAGCCAGGGCCAGGGCGGAGACGCGGCGTTTCATGTGGAGATGCCTCCTTCTTGGGTGATCAGGGCCGCAGGGCGATGAGAGCGGCCTGGCTGCCCCGCTCCCCGCGGGTGACGCGGTGGGACCAGTAGCGGTCGCTCCGGCAGGCGGTGCAGTCGGGAGAGATGGCGATGTGCTCGCTTTCCACCCCGGCGCGCCGTAAGCGCAGGGCGTTGATGCCCTTGAGGTCCACTTTGAACTTGCCTTCCCCCATCACCTGGATATATGGCAGCGCGTCTTGGCCCAGGGCGTCGGTCATGGCGTCGGGCACGTCGGCGTGGGTCTCAAAGCAGCACGCTGAAATGCCCGGGCCGATGGCACAGCGGATGTGGGAGGCCTGGCAGCCATAGCCCTCCTTCATCCGCTCCACCGCCCGCTCCACGATGCCCAGGGCAGTGCCCCGCCAGCCGGCATGGACGGCGGCCACCACCCGGCGCACCGGGTCGTGGAGCAAAATGGGCAGGCAGTCGGCGGAAAAGACCACCAGGGCAAGGCCGGGCACGTCGGTGATGAGACCGTCGGCCTCGTAGTCCACGTTCCGGTCCAGACCGTACCCGGCGTCGGCGGCGGTGCAGGGCCGCACCGTGTCCAGGTGGACCTGCTTGGCAAAGACCATGGCGGCGGGGTCCGCCCCCACGGCGCAGCAGAAGCGGCGGAAATTCTCTCTGACCCGCGCCGGGTCATCCCCCCGGTTAGGTCCTAAGTTGAGGGAGGAGAAGATCCCCTCGCTCACCCCGCCCAGCCGGGTGGAAAAGCCGTGGACCACGCCGTCACCCAGACCGGGGACCGCGTCAAAGGACACTCCGGAGACGGTCAGCTGGGAAAATTCCATAGCGCGCGCCCTCCCTTTCTCATAATAGAAAAGAAGAGACTCCGGCTCCGCCCGGGGCGGGACCAGAGCCTCTTCCTGTTTTCAGCCTTGGCTTCAGTCGGGATGGTACTCCTTGCAGGTGCACTTTTTCCACTTCAGGCCGCTGCCGCAGGGGCAGGGGTCGTTGCGGCCGACCTTGACCACCTTCTTCACCGGCTGCTTGCGCACGGTCTGGTCGCCGCCGCCGGAGGTGCCGGTGACCTTGGCCACCCGCTCCCGCTTGACCTCGGCCTGGGGCTGCACCCGGGCCAGGAACAGGCGGCGGATGGTCTCCTCCTGGATGGCGGCGATCATGTTCTCGAACATCTCGTAGCCTTCCCGCTTGTACTCCACCACCGGGTCGTTATGGCCGTAAGCCCGCAGGCCGATGCCCTGGCGCAGCTCGGTCATGTTGTCCAGGTGGTCCATCCAGAACTCGTCCACCACCCGCAGCATGATGACCCGCTCCAGCTCCCGCATGAGGGGCTCACCCAGCTCGGCCTCCTTGCGCTCATAGGCCGCGTTGGCCTTCTCCTCCACCAGGTCAACAAGCTGCTCGGCGGAGTAGCCGGAGAGCTCCTCGTCGGTGAGGAGCAGCTCGTCGGGGGCGAGGAACATCCCGCGGAAGGGGGCCACCGCCTCCCGGAAGCTCTCGGCGTCCATGTGCTTGCGCTCGCCCATGTGGCCCTGGATGGCGGAGGTGATGGAGTTTTGGAGCATGGTGCGGATGCTGCTGCGCAGGTCCTCCCCGTCCAGCACCTGGCGGCGCTGCTTGTAGATGACCTCGCGCTGGGTGTTCATCACGTCGTCGTACTCCAGCACCGTCTTGCGGGTCTGGAAGTTCTTGGACTCCACCCGCTTCTGGGCCGACTCGATGGCGTTGGAGAGCATCTTCTGCTCAATGGGGGTATCCTCGTCCACCCCCAGGGTCTCCATCATGCCCTTCATCCGGTCGGAGCCGAACAGGCGCATGATGTCGTCCTCCAGGGACAGGTAGAACCGAGTCTCGCCGGGGTCGCCCTGGCGGCCGGCACGGCCACGCAGCTGGTTGTCGATACGCCGGGACTCGTGGCGCTCGGTGCCCAGAATGAAGAGCCCCCCCGCAGAGCGGACCTGCTCGGCTTCGGCCTTGATTTCGTCCTTGTACTTGGCCTCGGCCTGCTTGAACTGCTCCCGGGCGTCCAGGATCTCCTGATCGTCGGTGTCGGCAAAGCCGGTGGCCTCGGCAATGAGCTCGTCGCTCATGCCGGCGCGGCGCAGGTCGGCCTTGGCCAGGAACTCGGCGTTGCCGCCCAGCATGATGTCGGTGCCGCGGCCGGCCATGTTGGTGGCCACGGTGACCGCCCCCAGCTTGCCCGCCTGGGCCACGATCTCCGCTTCCTTCTCGTGGTGCTTGGCGTTGAGGACGTTGTGCTTCACGCCCACCTTTTTGAGCATGCCGGAGAGCAGCTCGGACTTCTCGATGGAGATGGTACCCACCAGCACCGGCTGGCCCTTGGCGTGGCACTCCTGGATCTGCTTGACGATGGCGCGGTACTTGCCCGCCTCAGTCTTATACACCACGTCCGGGTGGTCCACACGGATCACCGGCTTATTGGTGGGGATCTCCACCACGTCCAGGGAGTAGGTGCCGTTGAACTCGTCCTCCTCGGTCATAGCGGTACCCGTCATACCCGAGAGCTTGTTGTACATGCGGAAGTAGTTCTGGAAGGTGATGGTGGCCAGCGTCTTGGACTCCCGGGCCACGGTGACGTGCTCCTTGGCCTCGATGGCCTGGTGGAGGCCCTCGGAGTAGCGCCGGCCGATCATCAGGCGGCCGGTGAACTCATCGACGATGATGACCTCGCCGTCCTTGACCACATAGTCGATGTCCCGACGCATGAGACCGTGGGCCCGAATGGCCTGGTTGATGTGGTGGGAGAGGGTGGTGTTCTCCACGTCGGCCAAGTTTTCCAGGTTGAACTGCTGCTCGGCCTTGCGGATGCCCCGGGCGGTGAGGGTGACGGTGCGGGCCTTCTCATCCACGATGTAGTCGGCGTCCTCGTTGGGGTCCTCCTCCTCCTTGGTGTCCACGGTGACCACCCGCTTGCCCTTGAGACGGGAGACGAAGGAGTCCACGATCTGGTAGAGCTGGGTGGACTGGTCCCCCTGACCGGAGATGATGAGGGGGGTGCGGGCCTCATCGATGAGGATGGAGTCCACCTCGTCCACGATGGCGAAGGTGTGGCCCCGCTGAACCATCTCGCTCTTGTAAATGGCCATGTTGTCCCGCAGATAGTCGAAGCCGAACTCGTTGTTGGTGCCGTAGGTGATGTCGGCCTCGTAGGCGGCGCGGCGGTTCTTGGGCTCCACCGCGTGGATCACCAGGCCAACGGTCAGGCCCATGAAGCGGTACACCTTGCCCATCCACTCGCTCTGGTACTTGGCCAGGTAGTCGTTGACCGTGACGATGTGCACGCCCTCGCCGGTCAGGCCGTTGAGGTAGGCGGGGAGGGTGGCCACCAGGGTCTTGCCTTCACCGGTCTTCATCTCGGCGATGCGGCCCTGGTGGAGGATGATGCCGCCGATGAGCTGCACCCGGTAGGGCCGCAGGCCCAGCACCCGGTCACAGGCCTCCCGGCAGGCGGCAAAGGCCTCGGGCAGCAGGTCGTCCAGAGTCTCGCCGGCGCGCAGTCGCTCCCGGAATTCCCCGGTCTTGGCCTGAAGCGCCTTGTCGGACAGGGCCTTGTATTCATCAGAGAGGCTCTCAATCTTGTTGACGAGAGGCTCGATGGCACGGATCTCCTTTTGGGAGCTGGTTCCGAAAATCTTTTTAAGAATTCCCATGTTCCTGGTCACCTTTCCCTGCGGAGGGGGGCAAGGGATATACCCTGCCCGGACGCACCGCAGCTGCAATCAGAGACAGTATAGCACACTCCCCTCCAATAAAAAAGTAGAAATTGTGAATAAAACCGCCCCACCCGGCGGGGAGAGGCGTTTGTCCGTTTACGGCGGGGGCGTGGTGTGGTACAATGGTGCTCAAATTGAGGGGGGCTCCCCCGGGGAGTGAAGGACATGAACGGATGGAAAGAGGGACAGGTGCTGCGCCTGGAGATCACCGGCTACGCTGCCGACGGCGCCGGAGTGGCCCGGCAGGAGGGCGTGGTGATCTTCGTCAAGGGCGCCCTGCGTGGGGAAACGTGCGACGTGGTGCTGGAGAAGGTGGGCCGCAGCGCCGTCTGGGGCCGGGCGGTGAAGGTGCTTGTCCCCTCCCCCGCTCGGATGGAGAGCGACTGTCCCTACTACGAGACCTGCGGCGGCTGCCAGCTGCGGCACATGACCTACTCAGAGGAGCTTGCCCTCAAACGCGGCCGGGTGGAGGACGCCTTGCGCCGCATCGGCGGCCTGGACCTGGGGGTTTCTGTAATATTAGGATCTGAAAATACGAAGCGTTATCGCAATAAGGTCCAGTTTCCCGTCTCTGACCGCTGCGGCGTGAAGGCGGGGTTCTACCGCCAGCGCAGCCACCATGTCATCGACGTGGAAGACTGCCTGCTCCAGCCCGAGGCGGCTACCCGGCTTCGCAGTGCGGCCAAAGCGTGGATGGAGCGCTACGGCGTCTCCGCTTACGATGAGCGGACCTTCAAGGGACTGGTGCGCCATTTCTACGTCCGCACCAACGCCGAGGGAGAGAGCCTGTTCTGCCTGTTGGTAAACGG
>DVLB01000039.1 GCA_018715695.1 Candidatus Galloscillospira stercoripullorum | reverse complement strand
CCTTTTCTGAGCTCCTGCCCGTTGTGGCTCACGCTTGCTCAGACGGCGTGGTAACGGATGAAGAAGCCCGGGATATTCTCTGGCTCTGCAACAACTTTGCGGACAGCAGCTCCTACTACGACGTGGTAACTTCCTCCATCCAGTTTCTCTCCGGAATGCTCCATGGCCTGCTGGCAGACGGAGAGCTCTCTGACAAGGAGATCGCTTCTCTTAAAGCGTGGATCGACGCCAACGACTTTCTCGCCGGTACATATCCCTTTGATGAGATCAACAGCCTGCTCTTTGTGGTACTGGAGGACAAAAAGATCACCTCCCGAGAGAAGGAGGCTTTGATGGCCCTTTTCAGCGGCGTTATCGACTTCACCAGTTCATACAATCTATCTGAAAAGGTTTTTTCCGATCTGCGCGCAAAGTACAGCGTAGCCGGTATCTGCGCCGTGTGTCCCACCATCGAATTTAGTGAGAAGCTATTTTGCTTTACAGGTGAGTCATACCGTGCAAAACGCGCCGATATCGTGAGTGTCATTGAACAGTTGGGTGGGAAAGCCCGCTCCTCCGTCTCCGCCAAAACCGACTATCTCATTGTCGGCAATGCTGGGAATTCATGCTGGGCTTACGCTTGCTACGGGAGAAAAATCGAAGAGGCCATGGCGCTTCGGAAAGAAGGAGCCAAAGTCGTCATTGTGAATGAAACCGACTTTTGGGACGCAGTTGACGACGCTTTAGCTGGTATCACAGAATAGTAAAGGAGACAACCTTAACACGGTACAAATCCGCAAGCGCTTGCGGATTTGATTCTGCCAGACCGGGACGCAAGGAGGGATCGAATGGAAGCCGCCCAATATCTGCGAAAATCCCGCATGGAGGAGGGCATGGACACCGAGGAGGTGCTGGCCAAGCACCGGAAGGAGCTGTCCCGGTACGCCTCGCAGCATGACATCCACATCGTCGAGACCTACTATGAGGTGGTCTCCGGCGAGAGCCTCTACGCCCGACCTGAGATGCTGCGCCTGCTCGCCGACGTGGAGAAGGGCCTCTATGACGCCGTCCTGGTCATGGACATTGACCGTCTCTCCCGTGGCCGGATGAAGGACCAGGGCATTATCCTGGACGCCCTGCGGGACTCCGGCACCCTCATCATCACCCCGGAAAAAACCTATGACCTCTCCGACGATCTGGACGATGAGCTGGCCGAGTTTAAGACGTTCATGTCCAGGCGTGAGTATAAGATCATCAACAAGCGGCTGCGCCGGGGCCTCAGGCAGTCCATCCAGGCCGGCTGCTACGTCGCCAACGCCCCCTATGGCTACCGTAAGGTCACGGTGGATCGCAAGCCCACCCTGGAGATCAACGAGGAGGAGGCCCGGTATGTGCGCCTCATGTTTGATCTCTACCTCCGGGGCTACGGCTGCATCTCCATCGCACGGCAGGTAAACGCCATGGGCGCCCACCCCCACCGGGTAAGCGCCTTCTCCCGCAGCTCAGTAGCCACGATCCTGCGCAACCCGACCTATATGGGCAAAATCGTGTGGGACCAAAAAAAGCACATTAAGAAGGGCGCTCACGGAAATCCAAAGCACATCACCATCTATCAGCCCCGGGAGAAGTGGACCATCACCGACGGGCTGCACCCCGCCATCATCGACGCCGAGACCTATAACAAGGCCCAGGAGATCATGTCCGGACGACATGTGCCCGGCAAGAACGACGGCACGGTGAAGAGCTCCCTGGCGGGCCTGGTCAAATGCGCAGCCTGCGGCAAAAACATGCAGCGCCTGGTGATGAAAGGCGAGCCCTACCTCCTCTGCAACACCGTCGGCTGCTGCGCCAGCGCCAAATTTGAGTACGTTGAAACCAGGGTCCTGGAGCACCTCCGGGAGGCCCTGGCCGATATGCAGGCGGACAAGCCCCAGCACCAGCCCCGAGACCTGGCGCTGATGGAGGCTGCTCTGGCGGCCACCCGCCGGGATCTGGCCACGGCCAACAGGCAGAAGGCCCGGCTCTACGAGCTGCTGGAGATCGGCGAGTACGATCTCCCCACATATCGAGAGCGCATGGATGTGGTCAAGAGTAAGATCGCCCTCCTGGAGCGCCAGGAGCGCGTCCAGGCCCAGGACATTGACAGGGCCAGGTGTGTGGACCCCTCTTCCCTTTCCAGGCGCATAGAGGACGCCCTGGCCGCCTACGACACAGCAGACGCAGCCAAGCGAAACGCGCTGCTCAAAGGCGTCATCGACCAGATTTGGTACACCAAGCGCAAAAAGACCAAGCCCATGGACTTCGCCCTGGAGGTCAATCTCAAGCCATTCTAATTATAAGAGCCCGGCCGCTCATCAGAGCGGTCGGGCTCATCTTATAATGTGCCATATCTTCCTCACGGCAGCTGTCGAAGATCTTTTTCGTGTGTATACACACAGCCTCCCGGATACAGGCGGTATCCTGCACGGGGCCGGGTACGACCTTTTCAGGCATTGCAATACCTCCCAAACTTGTTTTGGAATCCACGGTGTTCCATACCATACTATGTCTCGCTTCCGCTTTGGTGCGGCGCACCCCGGCAAGACGCGGCAAGTCCCCGGGCGCGGCGTGCCGCGCCCGGGGACTTGCTGATGGGCCTCTTATTCTATGGTCACCGCTGCATTGGTGGGCACGATATTGACATAGCTCCTGCCCGCCCCCAGGGTGATGGGGTTGCCGCTTTTGTCGGTGTAGCGCAGCTGCCCGTCCGGGGAGCTCTTGCTCCAGCGGATCTCCACCGCCTTGCCGCCGCAGGCGAAATAGCCGCTTCCGCCGCTTGAAAGGTCAACATCCACATGGCCGTAGGCGTCCCCGGTGTTGCGGCAGGTGGTGTACAGGATGAGCACGTTGGTCACGCCCACCTGCTCCCCGGTGTTGCCGTCCTCGTAGGGCTTTCCATACTGCTCTACCATGTAGAGCTGGCTCTCCGGGTCATAGCTGAACACGCCGGTCTTATAGTTGGAGTAGCGCACGGTCATGGTCACGGCGTCCTTGCCGTCCTGGGGCGTGCCGTCCTCGGCAAAGGCCATGTCGTATGTATAGCCGCTCTCATGCTCCTGGCGGAAGTAGTAATTTTCAAAGGTGTCCTGGATCTTCTCACCGCTGGTGACCACCGTGTGCTCCACCGCCATGGTCTCCAGACGGTCCGGGTCACGCCACATGAGCCCACCGCCCACCGTGTTGCTCATATAGGGGCCGCGGACACCGTCCAGGCTGGTCACGTTCCAGGCGGAGATCTTGGAATAGGCCTCCTCACTGCCGCCGGCGTGGATCAAAATCGCGTCGTGCCCCAGGGCCAGCTCCAGAAAACAGGTGCGGGTAGAGCGGACCGAGCCGATGGTGCCCACATCCTCCAGGCTCTGGTACACCCCCAGCATGCGGGTGATGCCGCCCTCGGTGAGCACCTCATAGATGATGTCCGCCTGAGACTGTCCCTGCTGGGGCAGCGCCGCCTTCAGGTTGTTGAGCATGACCGCCACCGGGCGTTTGTCCACCCAGTCCTCCCCCATGGGAAGCCCGGTCAGCGGGTTGAGGGGTCCGTCATAGGGCGTGGGAGAGGGCTGGGGCGAGGGCGTGGGCGTGGGAGAGTTGGTCACGTCAGGATCGGCAGAGGGCGTCTGCTCCGCCGTGGGAGCACCGCAGGATGCGAGCAGAACAAGCACCAGCAAGGCAGGGAGAAGCAGTTTTTTCAGGTTACGCATGGCAGATCCTCCAATCCGTCCTTTTCAATCCCATATTACGACACAATTCCTCCCGCTGTCAAGGCGAGAAAAACCCCTTGTGAATCTACTTTGTTTCCATTATAATGAGTTTAGTTGTCCGCCGTTTGAAAGGAGGTCCCACTATGGCCCGACTTGGCTTTATCCGGGACAAGACCGATATCAAATTTCTTATTTTATATATCATGGCCCGGGTGGCCGCCCCCATCGACTTCGCTACCCTCACCGATCTGACCATGATCGACGAGGGCGTGGATTACTTTGAATTTGCCGAAGCCGTTCCCGAGCTGGTCGCCACCGGCCACCTGACCCTTGAGGAGGACCGCTACGCCATTACAGAGGAGGGCCGGCGCAACGGCCACGAGTGCGAAAACAGCCTGCCCTACTCCGTGCGCGCCAAGTGCGACGCCAACCTCGCCCGGCTCAACGCAGCCCTCCGCCGCAGCGCCCAGGTCCGCTCCGAGGTGCAGCCTGGCCCGGAGGGTACCTCCATGGTGCGCCTTACGCTGGATGACGCCGCCGGAACCGTTATGACCCTGGAGCTCTCCTGCCCCTCCCAGGCGCAGGGCGAGCGGCTTGCCTCCGGCTTCCAAGCCAAGGCCGAGCAGATCTACAACGGGATTCTGGAGCTGCTGCTCCAAGCCGCAGAAAAAAAGGAGAGAACGCCGTGACGGAGCCCATCCTATTCTCGCTGCCCATCTCCCTGCTGTTTCTCTATTTTATCATCTATTCCTTCCTGGGCTGGGCCATGGAGACCACCTATTGCTCCATCGGCGCGAGACATTTTGTGGCCCGCGGCTTTCTCTACGGGCCCATCTGCCCCATCTATGGCGTGGGCGTGGTGATGATGATCTGCTGGTTTGCTCCTCTCACCGGCAACCCCTTTCTTTTCTATGTGGTCTCCACCGTGGTCATGTCTGCCTGGGAGTATTTTGTGGGCTGGTTTCTGGAGACCACCACCCACATCAAATACTGGGATTACAGCAATTTCCGCTTCAACCTCCACGGGCGCATCTGCCTGTGGGTGTGCCTGGTGTGGGGCGCGCTGTCCTATGTGGTCATATTCTGGGTCCACCCGTTCATCAGCACCCTGGTGCTGGCCATCCCCCTCACGGCGCGGTATATCGCGGCGGGGGTGCTCTCGGTACTCCTCACGGTGGATATCGTGCTCACCATCCGGCAGCTGGCCCTCATCACCAAGCTCATGGCCGGACTGGATGAGGTCAACCGGGAGCTGCGCCGGCAGCTCAGCCAGAGCCGGGAGGAGCTCTCCGACCGGCTGGACAGCCTTCAGGATGCCTTCGCGGAGAAGCTGGACACGGCAAAGGACAGCCTGACCGACCGGATGGACGCCCTGCTCTCCTCCCTGCCGGAGGAGACCAGAGAGCAGGCCTACGCCCTTCAGCGCAGATACCGTGAGCTGCTGGAAAAGGCGGAGCGGCAGAGCCGCCGCCTGCGCCACGCCTACCGCGACATGAGCTCCAGAACCTGGGGCAAGACCCTGGAGTCGGTCAAGCACCGGGGCCAGGCCCTGCGGGAGAGGGTCCGCCGCGCCGCCGGAAAGCGCGCTGACGACGAATAACGAGCAAAAAACACCTGCCGATTTTTTCGGCAGGTGTTTTTTTACATCAGCGGCGCAAAGACCCGCAGGATGGCCCGCAGCAGCCGCCTGCCCCGGGAGAGGCGGCGGTAGTGCTCCGGGGTGACCTCCTGGCACTTATGGAGCGTTTCCAGAAAGTCTTTCTTGATGTCCAGGACCGTGGGGTCCCCGCACAGCCAGACGCTGTCTTCAAAATGGAGGAACATGCTGCGGTAGTCCATATTGATGGAGCCCACGCACCCGTACAGGTCGTCCACGGCGAAGTTTTTGGCGTGGACAAAGCCGGGGGTATACTCGAAAATGCGCACGCCCGCCTCCAGCAGAGGGCCGTAGTGGGCGCGGGTGACCTCGAACACGATCTTCTTGTCCGGCACATGGGGGGTCATAAGGCGCACGTCCACGCCGCTCTTGGCGGCGTTGCTCAAGGCATCGCTCACGCTGTCGGAGACGATGAGGTAGGGTGTCATGATATAGACATAGCGCCGGGCCTTGTTGATGAGGTTGAGGTAGACCGTCTCCCCCACCGGCTCATCATCCAGGGGACTGTCGCCGTAAGGCTGCACGAAATATCCGCCGCCCTGGCGGGCGCTGTCCGGCTGGCTGGCGGGGCGAAAGAGGGAGCAGTCCTCGTCCACCCCGCAGACATAGCCCCACATGCTCAGGAACATCACGGTCATACTCCAGGCGCCCTCCCCCATCACCCGGATGACGCTGTCCTTCCAGTGCCCATACTTGAGCTCCCGGTTGATATATTCGTCCGCCAGATTGATGCCGCCGGTGAAGGCGGTATGGCCGTCGATGATGCACAGCTTGCGGTGGTCCCGGTTATTGAGGCGCACCGACAGCACCGGGATAAAACGGTTGAACACCTGACAGCGGATGCCCTTGGAGCGAAGGAGACGGTCATAATTCTTGGGCAGGGTGTAGAGGCAGCCCACGTCGTCATAGATGACCCGCACGTCCACGCCGGCTTTGGCCTTCTCCTCCAGTACCTCCAGGATGGCGTTCCAGAACACCCCCGGCGTGATGATGAAGTACTCCAGGAAGATATACCGCTGCGCGCTTCGCAGGGCGGAGAGCATGTCCTCCAGCACATCGTCCCCCAGAGGGTAGTATTTGGTGACCGTGTTGGTGTAGGGCGGGCAATAGGCGTATCGCTCCAGATAGCGGGACTGGTTGGCGGCGTCGGGGCCGTACCGCTCCAGCAGCAGCTCCGCTCTGTCCTCCCCACCCAGCACGTCGGAGAGCTTGCGGTTCATGCCCTCCATTCTCCGCCGCACGTTCCCCGAGACCCGGTTGCCTCCGCACAGCAGATAGACAAGGCCGCCGAAGAGAGGGGCGATCAGGATGGGGATGATCCAGGCGATCTTATACCCCGGGTCGCTGCGGGTATTCACGATGGCCAGAACCACGATCAGGGAGAGCAGGGTACAAAAGCCGTAAAAGTAGACAAAGTATTCGGTGAACAGGGAGATCATCACCACGAGAACCGCGATCTGCACGATCAGCAGCAGCCCCACCAGCGCCGTGCGGTGGAACAGCAGCGCCGCCAGCTTTTTCAGTCCCTTCACGCGCCCGTCCCCCTTCCGCTCTCCTTCACCACCACATTCTCGCTGCCCAGCAGCTCCTCCAGGGTCTCCAAGAGCAGACCATGCACCTGGCAGGGCATGGTCTCCGACCAGCGATTGCTGTCCTCAAACTTGGCCCGGAAGGGCTCCTTGCCCGGGAACATCTCCAGGATCAGGGTGATCTTCCGCCACCGGGGGTCGCTCTCGCTGGGTAGACGGATGTAAAGCTTTTTCTCTTTCTCCTCTTTGGGCTTCAGGACTTGGAGGGGAAGGTCCTGCTGGAGCGGCTGGATGCTGTCCGCCATCAGCTGGGGGGCCTTCTCGTCCCGGACCGAGATCCTGCCCGTCACCACCACGGGGAAGTTCTCCTTGATGTAGCTGCCGCTCTCCCCCAGCACCCGGGCAAAGACCAGCAGCTCCATGGAGCCGGTGTCGTCCTCCACGGTCACATAGGCCATGAGGGTGTTGTTCTTGGTGGTCTTGGTCTTGGCCGAGGAGATGATGCCCGCCAGCACCACCCGCTCCCCGTCCTGATACCGCTCCGGGCCGCTCTCCCGGGCGAAATCAGCCAGGATGGAGCCGATCCCCACCGCCCGGTGCCGCTTGGCCGCCTCCCGGTACTCATCCATAGGGTGCCCCGTAAGATAGAGATTGATGGTCTCTTTCTCCATTGCCATCAATTCCCGCTTGGAGTACTCCGGAATGGTCTTGAACTTCACCTCCGGCACCGAAGGGCCCAGGTCTCCCCCGCCGCCGAACAGGTCAAACTGTCCCTCCAGGTTCTTCTTTCTGGCCTCGGCCAGGCTGTCCAGCAGCTGGGGGTAGGCCGCCATCAGATGGGAGCGGTACACGCCCATGGAGTCGAAGGCGCCGCATTTGATCAGGTTCTCCATGACCCGCTTGTTGAGGTCGGCGTGCTGCAGGCGCTGGCAGAAGTCGGAAAAGCCGGCGAAGGGTCCGCCCTCCTCCCGCGCGCGCACCACCGCCTGGCTGAAGCCCTGGCCCACGCCGTTGACCGCCGCCAGGCCGAAGCGGATGTTCCCCTCCGAGACGGTGAAGGTCACCCCCGACTCGTTCACGTCGGGCGGCAGCAGCGCGATGCCGCACTCCCTGCACTCGGCGATATACTCGGCCACCTTCTCCTTGGAGTCCAGCACCGAGGTGAGCAGCGCCGCCATATACTCCCGGGTATAGTGGCACTTATAATAGGCGGTCTGGTAGGCCACGATGGCGTAGCACACCGCGTGGGCCTTGTTGAAGGCGTACTGGGCAAAGGCCTCGATCTCCGCGTAGATCTGCTCGCCGATCTTGGGGTCGATGCCGTTGCCTACGCAGCCGCAGATGCCCCGCTCCTCGTCGCCGTAGATGAAGGCCTGGCGCTCCTTTTCGATCTGGGCCTTCTTCTTCTTGGAGATGGCCCGGCGCACCATGTCGGCCTGGCCCATGGTGTAGCCGCCCATCTTGCGGAAGATCTCAATGACCTGCTCCTGGTAGACGATGCACCCGTAGGTCACCGACAATATGGGCTTGAGGATGGGGTGGGCGTAGGTGACCCGCTCCGGGCTGCGGGCGCACTCCAGGAACTTGGGGATGGAGTCCATGGGGCCGGGGCGGTAGAGGGCGATGATGGCGGTGATGTCCTCAATGCTCCGGGGCTTGAGGCCCACGCCCACGGCGGTCATGCCCGCCGACTCCATCTGGAACACGCCGGAGGTCTTGCCCTCGGAGAGCATTTTGAACACCGCCGGGTCGTCGTCGGGAATGGCGGCGGGGTCGAAGTCGGGCCTGGTGCGCCGGATGAGCTTGATGGTGTCGTCCAGGATGGTCAGGTTGCGCAGGCCCAGAAAGTCCATCTTGAGAAGCCCCAGCTCCTCCAGGGTGGTCATCACATACTGGGTGACCACCGACTCGTCGTTTTTGGCCAGGGGCACATAGTCCACCACCGGCCGGCGGGTGATGACCACGCCGGCGGCGTGGGTGGAGGCGTGGCGGGGCATCCCCTCGATGGCCCTGGCCATGTCGATGAGCCGGTGCACCCGCTCATCCCCCTCATAGGACTCCCGCAGGGGCTTGGAGAGCTTGAGGGCCTCGTCCAGGGTCATGTGCAGGTCAAAGGGCACCTGCTTGGCCACCGCGTCCACCTCGGCGTAGGGCATGTTGAGCACCCGCCCCACGTCCCGCACCGCCGCCTTGGCCTTCATGGTGCCGAAGGTGACGATCTGGGCCACATGGTCCTCACCGTACTTGCGCTGGACGTAGTCGATGACCTCCTGGCGGCGGCGGATACAGAAGTCGATGTCGATGTCGGGCATGGTGACGCGCTCGGGATTGAGGAAGCGCTCAAAATAGAGGCTGTACTTCATGGGGTCCACGTCGGTGATGTTCAGGCAGTAGGACACCATGCTCCCTGCCGCGCTGCCGCGGCCAGGACCCACCGGGATGCCCCGGCTCTTGGCGTAGCCGATGAAGTCGGAGACGATGAGGAAGTAGTCCACGAACCCCATCTGCCGGATGACCCCCATCTCGTACTCCAGCTGCGCCCGGTAGTCCCCGCTCCCCTCCGGGTAGCGGCGCCGGAACCCCTCCCGGCACAGGTGCTCGAAGTAGGCGTCCGGGTCGTCCCAGCCCTGGGGCAGCTTGAACTCGGGCAGGTGGTACCTGCCAAACTCAAACTCCAGCTCACACGCCTCGGCGATGCGCTGGGTGTTCTCCAATGCCTCGGGCCAGTCGGGAAAGAGAGCGGACATCTCCGCTTCGCTCTTGACATAGAGCTCCGCTGTCTCCATCCTCATGCGGTTGGGGTCGTCCACCGTCTTGCCCATCTGGATGCACATGAGCACATCCTGCATCTCGGCGTCCTCACGGGTGAGGTAGTGGGCGTCGTTGGTCACCACCAGGGGGATGCCCGTCTCCCGGTGGAGCCGCAGCAGTCCAGCGGTGACGGTGGGGTCGGAGGGCAGTCCATGGTCCTGCAGCTCCAGGTAGTAATTCCCCTTGCCGAAATGCGCCTCCATCTCCAGCGCCGCGTCCCTGGCCCCCTCGTAGTCCCCGGAGAGCAGCAGCCGGGGCACCTCCCCCGACTGGCAGGCCGACAGGGCGATGAGCCCCTCGCTATGCTGCCACAAAAGCTCCTTGTCGATACGGGGCTTGACGTAGAAGCCATCCAAAAAAGCCTGAGACACCAGGGCGCTCAGGTTGCGGTAGCCGGTCTCGTTTTTGCACAGCAGCACCAGGTGGCGGGCGTAATTGTCGATGCCGTGGACCATGTCGGTGCGCTTTCGAGGTGCCACATAGACCTCGCAGCCGATGATGGGCTTGATCCCCTCCCGCTTGCAGGCGCGGTAGAAGTCCACCACGCCGTACATGACGCCGTGGTCGGTGATGGCCACGGCAGTTTGCCCCAGCTCCTTGACCCGCCCCACCAGCTTGTCGATGCGGCAGGCGCCGTCCAGCAGGGAGAACTCCGTATGCAGATGCAGATGGACAAAGGACATGGCGCGGCCTCCTTACTTCTTGGACAGCTCCACCAGCTTGCGCAGGCGGTGGTTGAGGGCGGACTTGGTGATGGGCGGTGAGCACAGGGCGCACAGCTGGGAGAGGGTGAACTCCGGATGGGCCGCCCGCAGGTCCACCACCTCCTTGAGCTTGTCCGGCAGTTCCAGGAGCATCCCCCGCTCCTCCAGCCGCCGGATGGCCTCCATCTGCTCCTGGGAGGCCTCCACCGCCTTGTCCAGGTTGGCCGCGTCGCAGTTGACCCGGCGGTTGACGCTCCCCCGCAGGTGCTTCTCCACCTTTGCGTTCATCACCTCCATGGCCGCTACCGGCGCGCCGATGGAGGTGAGAAAATCCTCGATAAACTCGCTCTGCTTAAAGTATGTCAAGTAATTTGACTTGCGAGTCGTTTCCTTGGGCGAAAAGCCCCCCTCCCGCAGAAGGGCGGCCAGCTCCCGGCTGACGTGATAGTGGGAGGTGACCAGCTCCAGGTGGTAGGCCTTGCCCGGATCGGTGACCGAGCCCCCCGCCAGGAAGGCGCCCCGGAAAAAGGCCGTGCGGCAGTGCTCCTCCTCCAGCACGGCGAAGTTGATGTGGTGGGCCACCGTCTCGCCGGGGTCGCTGCCAAAGCACTCGAAGATGCGGCTGAGCTTGTCCGGCTGGGTGATGGACAGAGTGTGCTTGGCGCCGGAGACGGCGTCGCCGTCCAGCTCCATGTGGAAGGCCTTGCGCAGCAGGAGGGTCAGGCGCTGGGCAAACTCCCCGCTCTCCGTGACGATTTTGATGCCCTGGGCGGAAAACTGGTTACAAAAGAGCAGCACGCCGTAGCACTCCGCCTGGGCGCAGCATTTGCGGGACAGCCCCGCCCGGCACAGCTCCGATTTGGTCTGGCTGGAAAAGGACACCTCTCCCACCTCCCCGTTTCTTTTGTATGGGTCTTAGAAGATCCTGGTCTCCGCCCGCTCTCCGTAGATCTCCATGATGGCCGCGGCCAGGCGGCTGATGGAGTGGCGGGCGTAGTGGGACGTCTCGGAGGCCAGGGGGCGCAGCAGCACCTCCGCCCCCAGCGCCTCGATACGTCCCCTGTCCACCACCAGGGGCGCCGCGTCCTCGGCCTGGTAGCGTTCGATGAGGCTCTTGCGCACCGGCGCGGAGTTGCACAGGCAGATGTCCACCAGGCCGGGCCCCGAGTGGCGCAGCAGCGCGGAGAGGTGGTCCCCCGCCGTCATGCCCTCGGTCTCCCCGTCCTGGGTCATGATATTGGCGATGTAGATCTTGAGCGCCCGGGCCGAGCGCACCGCGTCGGCGATGCCGTCCACCAGCAGGTTGGGGATCACGCTGGTGTAAAGGCTCCCCGGCCCCAGCAAGATGAGGTCGGCGGAGCGGATGGCCTCCAGGGTCTCCGGCAGGGCGGGGGGATGGGGCGGGATGAGCCGGACGCTCTCGATGCGGCAGTCCTGCTCCTTCTTGAAGTGGAAGATCTTGGACTCCCCCACCACCCGGGTGCCGTTTTCAAAAATGGCCTCCAGCTCCGTATTGGTGTTGGTGACGGGCAGGACCCGGCCGGTGATGGCCATGACCTGGCTCATTTTGGTCACCGCCTCGTCAAAGGAGCCGGAGATGCCGTTGAGGGCCGCCAGCAGCAGATTGCCGAAGCTCTGCCCCGTCAGGTTCCCGGAGCCCGCGGGAAACCGGTAGGCCAGCAGCTGCTCCATCAGGGGCTCCACGTTGGCCAGGGCCTGCATGCAGTTGCGTATATCGCCGGGGGGCAGCATGCCCAGCTCCTGGCGCAGCATGCCAGAGCTGCCGCCGTCGTCGGTGACGGCCACGATGGCGGTCAGATTTTTCGTATATCCTTTCAGGCCCCGCAGCATGGTGGACAGGCCCGTCCCACCCCCGATGGCCACGATGTTGGGCCCATGCTCCCAGCGCCGGTCATTGCGGCTGTATGGTTGCGTCATGACTCCCTCCGCATCTATGTATTCCCTCAGGCCCGGGTCATATCCCGGTGGTTCTCGGTGGCGTTATAGCCCTTTTGCTTGATAAAATCAGCAAGGGCCCGGGTGATGGCCACGCTGCGGTGCTGGCCCCCCGTGCAGCCGATGCCGATGACCAGGGCGGTCTTCCCCTCCTCCAGGTAGAGGGGGAGCAGGAAATTGAGCATGCTCTCCAGGTGGGCCATAAAGTCCTTGGTCTGCTGGTAGCCGAAGACGAAGTTATACACCCCGTCGTCCAGGCCGGTCTGGTGGCGCAGCTCGGTGAGGTAGTAGGGATTGGGCAGAAAGCGCACGTCAAAGACCAGGTCGGCCTCGATGGGGATGCCGTATTTGAAGCCGAAGGAGATCACGGAGATGCTCATGGACCGCTGCACCTGCCCGTCTCCGAACAGGCGCAGCACCTCCCCCCGCAGCTTGGCGGTGGACAGGGCGGTGGTGTCGATGATATACTCCGCCCGGGCCCGGACCGGGGACAGGGCGTTGCGCTCCAGCTTCACCGTCTCCTCCAGGGAGCGACCGTTCTTGGCCAGGGGGTGGGCGCGGCGGGTCTCCTTATAGCGCTTGATGATGGCGTCGTCCCGGGCCTCCACAAAGAGGATCTTGTAGGCGCAGCCAAGCTGGTGCAGGGCGTCCAGAGCCTCAAAAAGCCCGTCAAAGGTCTGGCCGCCCCGGATGTCGGTCACCAGGGCCACCCGGTCATACTGGCCCTGGCTTGCCATGCACAGCTGGGCAAACCGGGGGATGAGGGCGGCGGGCAGATTGTCCACAACGTAAAAGCCCATGTCCTCCATGATGGAGGCCGTCTTGCTCTTCCCCGCCCCGGACAGGCCGGATATGATGATGAATTCCATATGCTTCACTCCTCCAACGCGCAAGGTCCCAGGGTCTTGATCTCCAGCTCCAGCTCCACGCCGGTCTCCCGCAGCACCCGGGAGCGCACCAGCTCCGCGAGCTTGAGGATGTCCGCGCAGGTGGCGCCCCCGCGGTTGATGAGAAAGCCCGCGTGCTTCTCCGATACCTGGGCTCCGCCCACCGCCATGCCCTTGAGACCGCACTGGTCGATGAGGGCGGCGGCGAACTGGCCCGCCGGGCGCTTGAAGGTGCTGCCCGCGCTGGGGTACTCCAGGGGCTGCTTGGAGCGGCGGGCCTCCCCCAGCTCCGCCATGCGTGCGCCGATGGCCTCCCGGTCCCCCGGGACCAGGGAGAGCTCCGCGCCCAGGATGAGCCGCTCACCGCCGGAGAAGGCGCTGTGCCGGTAGGAAAAGCCCAGGGTCTCCCCCTCCATCTCCCCCGGCTCCCCCGCCTGGTCCAGGAAGGAGACCCGGCGCACCACCTGGCACATCTCGCCGCCGTAGGCCCCGGCGTTCATGGTCACCGCACCCCCCAGGCTGCCCGGGATGCCCGCGGCGAACTCCAGCCCCGCAAGGCCCTGCTCCCAGGCCCGGCGGGAGAGGACGGAGAGCAGCACGCCGCTCCCCGCGATGATGGTTTCCCCCCGGACCTCCAAGCGGTCCAGGGCGCCCACGGTGCGGATCACCAGGCCCTCGTACCCCGCGTCGGAGACCAGCAGGTTGGAGCCGTTGCCCAGATAAAAGGGGGTGATGTCCATCTCCCGGGCGGCGCGCACCACGGCCCCGGCCTCCTGGGCGCTCCGGGGCAGGGCCATGAGCCGCGCCGGTCCCCCCACCCGGAAGGTGGTGTACCGGCTCATGCTCTCATTTTCCCGCAGCTCCATGCCGGGGCACCGGCGGCGCAGTTCATCTGTAAGGATGGCGTATCGGTCCATTGGCTGCCTCCTGTATCGCATATTGTTCCTAATGTATCATTATAACAGATACTCCCCCAGATTAGAAGAGCCTGGCAAAAAAGGCGCGGCAATTTTCATGCCGCGCCCTGCTTCCCAGGCGGTACAGCCACGAAGTTTCATGCCGCGCCCTGCTCCGGGCGGCACAGCGCCTCCAGCTCCGCCATGCTCCCCCGGAACACGTTGAGGTCGATATGCCCCTGGGTACCGTCGTACCCCTGGAGCTTGCCTGTGTGGGAGTACTGCCAGAAGCTCCACGAATGCCACACCGGCGCAAGGACCGGCATGCTGACCCAGAGGGGATAGTCCTCATACGCGCCCCGGACGTAGAGCTGGTAGGACCGCTCGGTCACATAGAGGATGGGCTTGCAGCCGTAGTGCTCCTCCAGGGCGGAGAGCAGCTCCTCCAGGATGGGCAGGACCTCATCGCGGTCCTTGGGCTCCTGCAGATAGGTGCCGTAAAATTCGATGTCCACCACCGGCGGGAGGGAGAAATCCTCGGCGCTCACCGCCGCTATGAAGTTGCGGGCCTGGCTCTCGCCGGGGCTGTCGTAGCTGAAGAAGTGATAGGCGCCCCGCAGCACCCCCGCCTCCCCCGCGCCCGCCCAGTTCTCCGCAAAGCACGGGTCGGTGAGAGAGCTGCCCTCGGTGGCCTTGAGGAAGGCGAAGTCCACCCCCTGCCGCTTGAGCAGGGACCAGTCCACCTTGCCCTGGTAGGAGGAGACGTCCACTCCGAAGACCTCCCACCCCTGGGGGTCCACCTGGTCGTGGTACAGAATGAGGCCCCGCCAGCGGGCCAAAAGCCAGCACAGCGCCGCCGCCGCGGCGATGGCCGCCAGTGTGACCAGAACGCGCCGTATCCGTTTCATCCCATCCCCAAAGACTATTATGCCCCATTTCCTTCCACTCATCAGCCCTCACCTCCTCTCAAAGATACAAAAAGGCGCGGGGGATATATCCCCGCGCCTGAGACTGTCGAAAAAGGCCATTTGGCCTTTTTCGACAAGGGGTTGCATGACGGACAGGGTTCGATTTCTTGAGAAATTGTCACCCCGTCCGTCATGAGAAGTGTCATTTCCAAGGCACATGTCCTCGGAAATGACAGATTCTAATTTTATTCCGCCGCGTGCGCGCGGCGGAACTCTAGCGAGACTTCCCAGCGGGGAGGTTTTTCGACAAGCTGAGGCGGACACGCGGCATAGGCCGCGTGTCCGCCTCTCTGGTTTTGAAGAGTTTTCAGGAAGCCAAATTTAGGATGCACTCCCCGATCTCATAGGTCTCGCTGGTACCCCAGCCGGAGACCACCTCCTGGTGGGCGGGGATGGTGATCTGTTTTCCGGCGTTGCCCTCGGTGATGGGGGCGGTCAGGGGGGCGCTGCCGTTGAGCGTGATGGTGACGCTGCCGTCGCCCACCTCCACCAGTGTGCCGCTGATGGAAAGGGTCCCGTCGGCGCTGGTCACCCGGCAGGTCTTGTGGGAGTAGTCCACCACCATCTGGGCCTCGGTGGCGGTGGGGACGCCGTCCGCCACCAGCTCATAGCTGCCGGTGTAGGTCTCGGCCACCAGTTCCTCCACCGTCACGTCGAAGGTGGTGGTGGCGCCCAGGAAGCTGGCGGTCACCGTCTTGGTGCCGGGGGTCTGGGAGTCAAATCCGCTGTAGCTGATGCGTCCGTTCCAGATGGATTCCTCCGAGCCGTTGCCGCGGACCGCGGTGGCTGCCAGAGAGGTGGCGTCAAAGCTGTCGCCGGTATAGAACACAGGCAGCGCGGAGGAGTCGATGGTCAGGCTCTGGGCCTTGGCATACACCTGGCCATAGATGTTGATGTTGCGGGTCATCATACCGCCGTACAGACCGTAGCTCAGGCTGGCCTCCCAGTTGTAGGCGCCGTGGTCGGTATCGAAGATGTACACGTCGGCGTCGGCGCCGCCGTCCACATTGGTAGCCACCGTAGAGCCGTCCAGGTTCTGGTTGCCGGTGATGTGGATGACGAAATTGTACTCGCCGTTCTCATCGTAGTTGTACCAGTAGCCGTACACATAGGACACCGTGCCGCCAGCCACGGAGGTGGCGGGGCCGCTGAAGGAACCGTACACGGAGCCGTCGGTGCAGCAGTACAGATCCAGGCAGCCCGGGTCCACGATGGTGCTGAAGCCCTCGGTGTACTGACCCTCGAAGTAGTAGGCCACCTGGCCGTCAGCCTCCTTGGCCTCCCAGGTCTCCCGGGGGATGGCGGCCAGTTCCTCGATGGACATGTCCTTAAAGGTGTTGTCGCTGTAGTTAAAGCTGAAATTCTCGCCGTCCGCGGTCTCGCCCTCGCTGGTACCGGGGTTGGAGATGGCAAGCGAGCCGTCCATATTGAAATACACACCCACACACACGGCGATGGCGCACAGCAGCACAGCAGGTGCCACAGCGCCCACACGGCTGGTTTTCTGCGGCTCGTCGCCGCTCTTCTCAGTGGCCTCATCCCGGGTCTGCCGGAAGAAGCAGGCCGCCACACTCAGCAGGCAGCAAACCAGCGTACCCAGCATATAAAGCACACACAGCTTGGCGTTTCCGCCCGCAAAGGTGACATTGTTGATCACGTCGGCGAACACGAAGTAAAGCTGGACCACCACAAGGTAAAGTGCGATGTTGTAGATGGCGGCCTGGATCAGCGCCCCAAAGCGAATGGGGAAGATGAAAAGCACTACCGCGGCGGCCACGCCCGCCAGGAGCACCACGCCGGGCGCGGTGCCGTCATGCCCCAGAGGGGCCGCCGTGGCCTGGGTGGTCAGGAACACGATGGCCGTGACCAGGGCCACCACAGCAGCGACCAGGGAGAGATAGCTGCCGGCCGCTTTATTCTTAATGCCCATATTCAGCATCTGTTTCCACCTCCGTCAATTACGCCCGGCGACTCGCTTCTTGCCGGAAAATACATTGGTATAGGTGTGCAGCACATACATGACGACGGCGGCAGCGGCCAGCGCGCAGAACAGGACGTCCACCGAAATGAGCAGGATCTGCCACCAGGGCATCGCATCGCTCACCACCAGGTCCTCTGCGGAGGCATTGCCCATGGAGGACTGGAGCATGACGTAGTAGAGGTAGCGATTGGATTCCAGCACCTTCTCCAGCAGGTCTCCGTCGTCGGTGGAGGTGATCAGCTCCTCGATCTGGGTGGGCCGGGCGGTATCCAGGCAGAAGATGTTGTTGCCCGCCATGAGCATCTCGGGGGCGGAAGAGTACTCCGAGGCGGTCAGGGCGTCGTCGATGATGTAGCCGCCGTAATTCCACTCATCCCGCAGGATGTGCTCGATGCCCTTGCTGGCCGCGGCGTACATCACGCCGATGCGGTTATAGGCGGTCATCACGCCCAGGGACTTGCTGTCGGTGGGGCCACCGGAGCTGGACAGAGCGCCCTCAAAGGCCCGCATGTAGATCTCACGGATGGACTGCTCGTTGGCAAAGGTGGAGATACCCTGCCGGCCGGCCTCCTGCTCGTTGAGGAAGAAGTGCTTGATGGTGCCGATGAGGCCCTTGCTGCGCATGCCCTCGGAGACGTTGGCGGCAGCATAGTAGCTGAGCATGCCGTCCTCGGAGAAATACTCAGAGCTGCGGCCAGAGTAGGGGGAGCGGAGGATGTCGCAGCCGGGGGCGTAGGCGATGGGGATGGAGGCGTACAGGGCGTCTTCGCCGTACATCTGGCCGAAGCGGTACTGCAGGTCATGGTCCCAGGAGGCCGCCACGATGGGCAGGGTGGCCCAACCGGTGCAGTTGCGGCGGTCGCCGTACTTGAACTGGCCGTTCATGCCCTCGGGGCCGTCCACGATGGTGCAGCCGGGCTTGTTGACCGCCTTGACGGCCTTGATGCCCTTGGAGTCGCCCATGTTGATGAGCAGCTCGCTGAGGGTGAGCTGGGAGAGGAACTCATCCCACTTGGGATCGTCAAACTCCACACCCTTCATGTCGATGAAGTCGATCTTCTCCTCCAGCTCCACACCCAGCTGGAAATCAGAGACGCTCTTGGCGTCGGCGGCCTTGGTATAGAACTGCATGTTGAGCCCGTCATAGAGCTTGTCATTGACGGTGATGGTCTCCAGGGTCACGGGGTAGGTGGTGTCCCAGGCGCTGCGGGAGAGGTAGGTGATCTTCTCGTCGTCGTTGAGCCAGTAGTTGACGTCCGCGTCATCGAAGGTGTTGGTGACGGTGACGGCGCTGTCATAGGGAGACTGGCGGTACTTCTCGGTGTCCACGGCAGTGTTGATGGAGGTCCACTTGGCGGCGGCGGCAGGAGTGCCGGTCACCACGTTACCGTCGTGGTCCACCAGCTTGCCGCTGACCGCATCGCCGCACTTGAGGGCCAGCACGTTGTTGAGGGCCTCGTGGGCGCCGTTGCCCACAGCGAAGTAATAGTCGCCGGCATCCAGGATGTAGCCCTTGGCGTCATGGGAGTCGTAGGAGGCCAGGAGGTAGCCCGGCACCTCCAGGGTGACGGTCTCGGAGGCGCCGGCGGCCACGTCCACCTTGTCGTAGGCCAGCAGCTGGATGGCGGACTTCTCCACGCCGTTTTCCTTGTCGTAGTCGGTGTAGGGGCTCTGGAGATAGAGCTGGACGCTGGCCTTGCCGTCCATGGCGCCGGTGTTGGCCACGGTGACGGTGGCGGTGAAGATGTCGGCGTCGGCGTCATACTCCAGGCTGTCCATGGTGTACTCGTAGGTGGTGTAGGACAGGCCGAAGCCGAAGGGGAAGCACACCTCCGAAGCGTAGTCCCAGCCGCCGCTAGACGCCTTGGCGCCCACGGAGGAGTCGGCGTTGCCCTGGCCCAGGACGGTGTCCTCATACCGGGTCTCGTAGTACTTGTAGCCCACATAGATGCCCTCGTTGTAGCTCACGAAGCTGCTGCCGGCGGCCCGGGGCGTCTTGCTGCCGTAGTCATAATCGTGCAGACCGAAGTTCTCGGCAGAGGGAGCGGACAGGGAGTTGGCGGCAAAGGTGGCCACGGTGTGGCCGGAGGGATTGACCTCGCCGGTGACCACACGAATGGCGCCGGGCATGCCGTAGAAGCCGGGGTTGCCTACCCACAGCACCGCGTCCACGCCGTACTCCTCCAGCCAGTCCAGCTCCAGGGCGAACACGGAGTTGAGGAGCACCACCACCTTGTCAAACTTGCCGGAGTCCTTGATCATCTGGAAGATGGCCCGCTCGTACTCGTCCAGCTCCAGCATCCGGGCGCCCTTGTCGTTGACCATGGCCAGGTCGTTACCCTCGGTGGCGAAGCGGGAGAGGGTGACGAAGGCCACGTCGCCGTACTCGCCAAAGGAGGCCTGGACGCTGTCAGTGTAAACGGCGGGGTCATACTCGCCCACATGGGACACGCTGCGCGCGCCGGGATCGGCGGCGGAGGCATACGCGTCCAGCACCGTCTGGTTGACGTTGAAACCTGCGCCCTTCAGGGCGTCCACCGGGGTCTGCTGATACTCCTTGTTGGTGGAGGAGCCGCCGGCGGTACTGCGGAACACGGGGTCCACGCTGCCCCGGCCGAAGGCGGTCACGTTCCGCTCATCCTCTGCCAGGGGCAGGGCGTTGTCTTTGTTGTAGAGCAGGACGCTACCCTCTTCCTCTTCCTGCTCGCAGAAGTCGTAAGCCGCTTCAATGTACGCTGCGTAGCCCGCGTCAGTCAGGCTGCCGTCGGCGGTGAACTCGGTGCCGCCGTAGCCGGCGCCGGAGCCCTCGATGCCCAGCGCATGGTTGATCTCGCCCTCCTGCTGGAACGCCACGGCGGTCCCGGTCAAAGCAAGGTTTGCGATCAGGATCGCCGCACCAGCCAGTCCGAGCCAGCGCTGGGACTTTTTCGTGGTTGCCTTTCGTGCCATCAATTTGACCTCCTTAACATCTTTGCAGCAAGGCCGGTTTTCTCCCCAGGCTGGCTGCGCACTTCCCTGCCGAGGAAAAACCGGCCCGGGGTGGCCGCGTCCCTTGCGGGACGCGCCGGGTCGGAAACGTTTCCTGTCTGTGTCTGATACGCCCATGATATTGAGTTTTGATCAGAGCGTCAATCGCTCTGGCACCCTTGTCAAAAAATGTGTCGCAATCAACATGGCGCAAAAAAATATCCCCCCATATCCATGGGGGGATATTTTCTCTCCGGTTCTGTTTCAGCCCGTTTCGCGGTCAGATCGGGCGGCCGTTCCCGTGCACGGGATGGTAATCAGCAAGCAAAAGACCTCTTCCTCCACGAAGTAATCGGCGGTCCCTCCGTACAGCTCAGCGATGTTTTTTATGCTCTTTGTACCGTAGCCGTGGGAGGCCGCGTCCTGCTTGGTGGTGACCAGGGCGCCGTGGCGCACCACCGGCAGGACAGGCGTGTAGTTCTCCACGCAGATAACCGCCATGTCCGCCCGGCGGCAGATGGAGAGGTTGATCACCTTCTTCTCTCTGTCCTCCACCTTGGCCAGACACTCTATGGCATTGTCAATGGCGTTGCCCAGCATGGAGTAGATGTGGTAATGGGTCATGCCCGACAGACAGCTTCCGTCCACCGAGCACACCAGATGGATGCCCTCCTTCTCACAGAAGCCGGATTTCTGGGTGAGGACGATGTCCAGCGCCTTGTTGCCGGTGTAGTAGCGCAGCCGGATGGCCTCCATCTCCCGCTCCAGCTTGGCCCGCTCCTCATCCGGGGCCCGGGAATACTGCTGCTTGAGGTCGTGGTAGCGGATGTTGATCTTCTCCATCTCCCGCTTGGCCTGCTCGTACTGCTGCCTGTCGTTTTCCAGCATCTGTTCCAGAATCATCTTCTCGCTCTCCAGCCGCTTGATGCTGCAGTTGGAGAACTCCATGGACAGCACGGCGCCGGCAAACAGAATGCAAAAGGCGTTGAGGGCCAGGTAGCTGGTGAGGTAGGTGGGACTTGACGTATCCAGGTTCTGCTCCAGCAAAGCGCTGAGGTAGACCGCCACAAAGAGAAACGCCCCGGAGTAGCCCACCGTCTTGGCCCGGTCGAACATAAGCTCCCCCGCTTTGAAAAAGCGGCGGGTGAAGCCGAAGAAGATGGGCACGCACACCAGAGCATTTGCCAGCAGCAGCAGCGCGAGGAAATGCCAGGACTGGAGGGTAGCCCCGCCCCGGTACATCAGGGAGAAGGCCCCCATATAGGCCAGCTTGCTGGTCATGTGCTGCACCGCGTAGGCACAGGTGGCGGAAAACACCGCGTGGACGAGGGTGCAGTCAAAGCACCCCCAAATCAGGAGCACCAGAAGGGCCGTGTCCAGCAGCAGGGAAAGGACATATAGCAGCAGAGAACTTCGCCACATCCCGTCCAGCAGGTCGGGCGCCCAGTAGGTAAGCACCAGCAGGAGGGCCAGCCCCAGCGCGGCGCGGGGGAAAAAGCGCTTCCTGCGCCGGTTCCACGGCACAAACAGGCAGGCCGCGCCCAACATCCCGGCTTCAATCTGCCAGCGGATCAGAAACTCCAGGATCAGCACGGATCTCCCCACCCCTTTTTTGCCAGGAAGCGCGAAAACTCCCTGGTAAACGCGTCCTTATAGGTTCTGCCCAGAGGCAGAACATCCTCTCCCAGGTACACGTTCATGCGGCTCACCGCCGTGATGTGCTCCAGATTGACCAGGAAGCTGGAGCTGCAGCGCACAAACCCTCTGGGCTCCAGCAGGTCCGCAGCCTCCTGCATGGTCCCCCGGATCTTGAGCACATCGCCCGCTTCCCCATCACGCTCCAGCATGTGGTAGAAGAGATAGTGCTGCTGGACCTCCACATACCGGATGGAAGCCGCGTCCGTCACCTTGGAGACCGCCCCGTTCTTGATGACAATCCGCCGCGCCTGCGCCTCCCGCGCCCTTTGCTCCCGTTTCCGGAGCACCTTCAGCGCCCGGTCCAGATACAGCCGGAGCGAATACCACTGAACCGGCTTTACCAGAAAGCCCAGTGCGGAAACGCTATACCCGTTGAGTGCGAACTGCTCCAGGTTCGTGCAGAAGATCAGGATGATCTCCCCGTTGGTCTCCCGGATTCGTTCCGCCAGTTCCATCCCCGTCATCTTGGGCATGTCGATATCCATATATAAGATATCGCAATCGTTGTGCGGGTCAGCCAAGTAGGCCTGTGCGCTGTCATACTCCTGCACCGCAAATTCCACATGGTTCTCCTCTTCAAACCGTTTGATTGCGGCTCGCAGCTGCTCTCTGGCCTCTTTTTCATCATCCACGATCCCAATCCTTACCACAGGGAACCCCCCATACGCCTTGTGTCGGAGAGTCCGCCCTTCCGGAGAGAGCGGCCTCAAATCGTTCCATGATTGATATTTATAATATACTAAATACCCCATCCCGTCAACGTTTTGTTAAATTCGCCAAAATCTGGCGTCATTTCAGTCCCGCTGCCGCATAAGCCGCTCTGCGCTCCATTTCAGTCCGTCTTTGAAACCAGCGGATGTGCGTGGGGTAAATGGGGTAGTCTCACGAGAAAGGCCTCTCCCGCAGGCGGAAGGCGGCCGGCCTCCCAATGGAGGCCGGCCGCCTCAGCTTGTCGAAAAAGTCTTTTCGACAAGCTGTTGCACTTTTTGACCCTTCAAAAAGGTTCAAAAAGTGGTTTGACTAGACGCGAAAGACAACCCTGACGGTTTTCTTTCACACTATCTTTCCCTCCGAACCCTTTGGCCAGAAGGGTTTATCGACAGTCTCAGGCGGCCGGTCCCCCGCAGGAGACCGGCCGCCTTTTTCACTTTCGTTTGCCAGGTTGGAGTGTGCCCTTAAAACTCGGTGTCCCGCACCCGCTCCGGATCGATCTCGGCCAGGCAGGCCCGCTCGGCCTCGGTGAGATCCTCCATAACCTTGTAGTCATTGCCGATGGGGAAGGCGGTGTTCTCCGCCACCTCCTCGTAGGTCACGCCGGGATAGAGCAGATAAAGCTCCAGCTTGCCCTGGCGCTTTTCAAACACGCACAGGGGGGTGAAGACCTTGTCCACGTTGCCGAAGGAGGTGATGAAGTCCACATGCTCCACGAAGGTGCGCTTGTCGTGCTTGGTGCGCCACACCAGGGCCCGGTGGGCGTTGGGCACCAGCACAGCGCTGCCGGCGCCGCCGGGCAGCTTCACCTTGGGCTGCTCATAGGGGCCGATGCAGGTGTTGTTGAGATGGGCGGTCTGGTCGATCTGCACGCCGCCCAGGAAGGCGGTGTCCAGCCGGCCCCGGGCAGCCAGGTCAAAGATGTCGGTGAGGTTGAAGCTGCACTTGGTGCCGTTGAAGAGGTTGTCGCCGTCGGTGGAGACCTGCAGCTTGTCCGGGTGCATCTTATAGCCGCCGGTGATGTTCACATAGTTGAGGTTTTTGCCGTAGCAGCGGTCTGCCATCTGGATGGCCACATGGGGCACGGTGGAGGCAAGGCCATGGAACACGCTCTCACCGGCGCGCAGCTCCCGGGCGATGGCGGTGACCATCAGGTCAGCGGTACGGGAAATATCGTTCTGGCTCATCAGTGCTTCCTCCTTTACAGCCCGGCGGCGGCGAGGGCCGCCGAGGGCTCCTTGGCGCTCTGGAAGGCGCGCAGCTCCTCCCGGTCGATGTCATAGTACCCGCTCACGGCGCAGGGCTTGGCCCCGCCGGGCAGGTGGACCACTGCGGTGGTCACCACGGCGGGAATGTCGGCGCGGTGAGGGTCCTCGGCGAAGAAGCTGCCCGGCACGATCTCCTCGGCGGTGATGACCAGCTTCTTGGCGGCCCGGGCGATGGTCAGGTCCTCATAGCTGGGCCCGATGATGCAGGCGTTGCCGTCCTCGTCGGCCTTCTGCACATGGAGGAAGGCCACGTCGGGGGCGATGGCCTTGATGGCCACCACCTCTTCCCCGGTGTAGGGGCACTTGACGGTCTTAAAGCCCACGTGCTCCAGGAGGTCGGAGCCCGTCATGCCCCGGATGGGCAGGAAGGGCACGCCGTAGACGGCGGCCCGCCAGGCGGTGATAACCGAGTAGCAGGCGTTCTCATAGGCCTTGACGGTGCCGCCCTCCACGTCCTTGCGGTACCAGCGGCACAGGCCGAACTCCCCCTCGTAGCCCACAAAGCCGGCGGTCACCGAGCGCACCGCGCCGGCGGCGCACAGCAGGTCCACCTCATAGGCGATGGCGGTCTTGACCAGGTCCAGGTCCTTGCGACCCTGGCGGATGAGCTCCTTCACCGCGCCCACCGGGGAGCGATAGAGCACGTTGCCGCCGAAGGCCACCGTATCGCCGTCCTTGACCAGGGCCACGGCGGCGGAGAGATCCATTACCTTAGACATATCGTATCCTTCCTTTCTATTATTTTACCATGCCCGCGGCCAGCTGCACCGGGTCCCAGACATAGTTGAAGGGGGGCGCGTAGCCCAGGTCGGCCATGGCCAGCTGGGGGCAGGTGACGCCGGCGTCGATGGCCAGGGCGCACATCCCGATGCGGGAGGCGGCCCCCTCCAGCCCCGCCAGCTGCACGCCCAGCAGGGCCTTGGTCTCCTTGTGGCAGAAGAGCTTGATGGTCAGCTCGCAGCCGCCGGGGTAGTAGGGCGGCTTGGTGTGGGCCGTGGTCTTGACCACCTGGACGGGGATGCCGGCGTCGGCGGCCTCCTTTTCGTTGAGGCCGGTGCGGGCCACCTCCAGGTCCACCACCCGGCACATGGAGGTGCCCAGCACCCCCTCCAGGCGGGCGTCCTGGCCGCAGAGCACCTCGCCCAGCACCTTGCCCTGCTTGTTGGCGTTGGTGCCCAGAGGCAGGTAGACCGGCTTGCCGGTGACCTTGTTGGTGACGGTGGCGCAGTCGCCGGCGGCGTAGATGTGAGGCACGCTGGAGCGCATCTGCTCATCCACCACCACCGCGCCGTTGGGCAGGGTGGCCGCCCCGGTGCCGGCCAGGAAGGCGGTGTTGGGCCGCACGCCCACGCTGAGCACCACCAGCTGGGCCGGATACTCCCCCTTGTCGGTGACCACACCCGCGGCCCGCTCGCCGCCGGTGACCGCCTTCACCGTCTCACTGGTGCGCAGGGTCACGCCGTGGCGCTGGAGAGCGTCGGTGATAAGAGGGGCGAAGTCCTCGTCCATGACCATCATGGGCCGAGGGGCCATCTCGATCATGTTGACCCGCTTGCCCAGGCGCACGAAGGACTCGGCCAGCTCCAGGCCGATATAGCCCGCGCCCACGATGACCACGTCCTCCACCGCCCCCTGCTCGGCCCAGGCGCGGATGGCCTCGGCGTCGGCGATGGTCTTGAGGGTGAAGACCCCCTCCTTCTCTCTCCCCTCCACGGGGGGCAGGATGGGGGATGCTCCCGAGGCCACCACCAGCTCGTCGTAGGATTCGGTGACCTGCTCCCCGGTGAGAAGGTTGCGGGCGGTCACCGTTTTGGCGGAGGCGTCCACCGCCACCGCCTCATGGAAGGTGCGCAGGTCCACGCCGCTCTTGCGGAAGGCCTCGGGCTTGCGGATACGGATGCGGTCGGCGTCGTCGTTGACACCGCCGATGTAATAGGGCAGGCCGCAGGCACCGTAGGAGGTCTCCCCGGTGCGCTCAAAGACCACCACCTGGGCCTGGGGCAGGCTGCGGCGGACTTTGGACGCGGCACTCATCCCGGCGGCGTCGCCGCCGATGATGACGATTTTCATACTATCACCTCAGAACATTTTCCGGCCCCTCCCCGGAGAGCCGGGCCGGGAAATACAATACGGAGCAGCGCGGAGATCATCCGCGCTGCTCCGCGTACAGAGATTACCCCGATTGTGCCGGGAGAGCCTTAGTGGATAAAGATGCTGGCCACAAAGATGATGACCAGGCTGATGATGGACTGGATGAAGCAGACCAGCGTGTAGGTCTTGAAGCCGCCCAGAGTGGTCAGGCCGGAGATCTTGGTGGTGATCCAGAAAGCGGAGTCGTTGACGTGAGCGCCGCACAGGGTGCCGGAGAAGCCGGCCATGGCGATGAGCACAGGGTTGGCGCCGGTGATGCCCATGGAAGCCACGATGCTCAGCGCGGTGATCATGGCCACGGTGCCGGAGCCCTGGGCCACCTTGAGCAGAGCGGCAATGATCCACACGAAGAGGATGATGGGCATATTGATGGTCTCCAGCATGCTCTGGAGCACAGAGCCCACGCCGGCGGCAGTGATGACGGAGCCCAGGCCGCCGCCCGCGCCGGTGATGAGCAGCACGGTACCGGCAGCGCCCACGGCGGAGCTGACGCTCTTCTCAACCTGCTTGATGTCCATGCGGTGACGCATGAGGCACACCACCATGGCGGCGATGGTGCCGGCCACCATGGCGAACTCCTTGGAGCCGATCATCTGCACGAAGTCGGGAACCAGGGACACGCCGTTGGCGTCCTTACCCACCACGGCGCCCCACACGGTGTTGATGAGGATGAGCACGATGGGCAGGGCGATGGGCAGGATGGAAGCGAACATGCCGGGCAGCTTGCTCTCGTCCCGCATGAGCTCCTTGGCCCGAGCAGCAGCCTCGGCCTCCAGGGCGGGGTCATGCTCCTCGCAGGTGGCGGGATTCCAGAAACCCTTACGGGCCAGGAAGAGGTTGTTGTAGATGAACATGGAGATCAGGAAGGTGGGAAGGCCGATGGCAATGCCCACCGCGATGGTCACGCCGATGGGCACACCCATCAGCTCACCGCCGGTCATGGGGCCGGGCGTGGGGGGAATAAAGGTGTGGGCAATGCCCAGGCCGGCCACCAGGCCGCCGATGAAGTGAGGCAGGATCTTCTTGGTGCTGTCCTTGGCCAGGGTCTTGGCCAGAGGCATCAGGATGACGTAGCCCACGTCATAGAACACGGGGATGGAGACGATGAAGCCGGTGGAGCCCATGGCGTAGTCGGCCTTCTTCTCGCCGAAGACCTTGAGCAGGCCGTTGGCGATGGTCTGCACCGCGCCCACGTCGGCCACCAGCTGGCCCAGCATGACGCCGAAGCCTACTGACAAGCCGATGCCGGTCATAGTGCTGCCGAAGCCGGCGCTTATGGTGCTGACGGTCTTCAGCATGCCCACGCCGCTGGCGATGCCCATGAACAGGGCGCCGATAAACATGGCGATAGCCGCGTTCATCTTAAACCTGAGGATCAGGACCAGAATAATTGCGATTGCGATGACAAGCCACAACAGAACGATAGGGGTGCCCATGTAAAGTGTTCCTCCTCTCATATTTTCAACGGAGTACGGCGTGGCCCCCCTGCGGGGGCGCTCCGTACGGCAGCGTGCGGAAAACCTCATCGCCATTGCCCACCCGGATTTCCGGGACCTCCTCCGCACACAGTGGGAAGCACTCCTCTCTTCCATGCCATAAATGTTCCTAAACTCCGTTTCTTCCCCAAACCCGGACAATGTATGGCAGTTTGGTATTGAAATTCCCCACCAGGTTTGCTAGTATTGGAGTGAATATAATAAAATTGGAAGTCTATTCCTCTTTTTACTGGAAGGACGGATCAACATGAAGGAGTCCAGCCACTCCAACCAGAAATATCTCAATCAGTCCATCGTCAAGGCCGCAACGGTCCTCAACCTCTTTACGCTGGAGCAGTACGAGCTGAGCATCAGCACCATCGCCGCCCACCTGGAGATGCCGGTGAGCACCACCCACCGCATCCTCACCACACTGGAGAGCGTGGGGTATATCAGCCAGAACAGCGAAAACGGCAAGTACCGGTTGGGTCTCAACTGCTTCATCCTGGGCAACAAAGTGCGGCTTTTCCAGGAACTGGCCAACGTGGCCAAGCCCTACCTCACCGAGCTCTCCCAGCGGTATAACGAGGCCACCAACCTGTCGGTGGGAACTGGACGGGACGAGATCCTGTGCATCTTTAAGACCAACGCCAACCGCAGCTTCTTCACCACTCCCAATGTGGGCGGCACCCGGAAAATCCACATCACAGCCTGCGGCAAGTGCATCCTGGCGTTCCAGTCTCCCTCCGAGCAAAAGCACATCATCTCCCAGATCCAGTTCAAACGCTATACCCCCAACACCATCGTCACCGAGGCGCAGCTTCTCGAACAGCTGGCGGTCATCCGCCGGGAGGGCTACGCCCTGGAAAACGAAGAGGGCGAGACCAGCCTCTTCTGCTGCGGCGCGCCCATCTTTACCGTCAGCAGCGAGGTGTGTACCGGCGCCATCAGCATCTCCATGCCGGTCAACCGGGTCCCCGCGGCCCTGGATGGGCTTATCACCGATGTGAAGAACACCGCCCGCCAGATCTCCCGGGAGCTGGGGTATCTGGGCTAAATTTTTCTCAAACACCGCCGGAGGACATCCTAAACGGATGTCCTCCGGTTTTTTGCTGTACTGTTCCCCCCTGCCCCGGCATATCCTTCCCTGAAAGGGGGATCGGACATGGAGATATGCCATCACCACCCCGTCTTCTCCTCCCCCGCTCAGCGGCAGGAGTGCTTAAGCCGCCTGCTGCTGGCGTGTCTGCGGCGGCTGGAGATCGACGGGACGCAGCCTCTCTCCGGCAGAGACTAGCTACGCGGGAAAGTCAAGCAAGGGAGGACGCATATGGACGCCATCTATGCCCGGCAGTCGGTGGACAAGGCGGACAGCCTCTCCATCCAGGGCCAGATCGACCTGTGCCGCCGGAAGACCAGCGGGGAGTGCCTCGTCTACCAGGACAGGGGATATTCAGGCAAAAACACCAACCGGCCCGGCTTTCAGCGGATGATGGCCGACGTGGCTCTGGGCAAGATCAGCAGGATCGTGGTCTACCGTCTGGACCGCTTCTCCCGCTCCATCGCCGACTTCGGGCGGCTGTGGGAGACTCTGCGGCGGCACGGGGTGGAGTTTCTCTCCATCCACGAGACCTTCGACACCTCCACGCCCATGGGACGGGCCATGCTGAGCATCGTCATGGTCTTTGCCCAGCTGGAGCGGGAGACCACCGCCCAGCGGGTGCGGGACAATTACTACCAGCGCCTGGCGCTGGGTGCCTGGCCCGGCGGGCCTGCCCCCTACGGTTTCTCCATCGGCAGGCTGCCCGGCGCCGGCGGAAAGCCCATCCCCACTCTGATCCCCAACGGCCAGGCCCCCACGGTGGAGCGCATCTTTGCCGCCTACGCCCAGCCGGGGGCCACCCTGGGCAGTGTGGCCCGGCAGCTCAACAGCGAGGGCGTCCCGGCGCCCAGGCGCTCCGTCTGGGACAGCGTCGCCCTCTCCCGGCTGCTCCACAGTCCCCTGTATGTCATGGCCGACGAGGATATCTACCTCTACTATCAAGGCAAGGGGCTTGTCTTGTCCCAGGGGCCGGAGGCCTTTGACGGATTCCACGCCGGGATGATCGCCGGCCGGCGGGACCGGGGCGGCGGGGCGGGCCCGGAGCCCCAGGCCCAGCACTTCTCCCTGGCCAACCACGGCGGGCTGGTGCCCTCCTCCCTTTGGCTTTCCTGCCAGCACAAGCTGGACGCCAACCGACAGCTGGGCGGCGGAGGCAGGGGAAAGCACACCTTTTTGTCCGGCCTGCTCAAGTGCGGCAGCTGCGGGTACAGCGTCAAAGTCAACCGGGACGGGGAGAAATACTACCTCCTGTGCAGTGGTCGGTCCAACCTGGGGGTGTGCGGCCAGTCCATCCGGGTGGACCTGCGGTGTCTGGAGGCCGCGGTGGCGGCGGAGCTGGAGCCCCTCCTGGCCCAGTGTCCCCAGGCGGCGCGGCAGGGGCCGGAGGACAGCGCCGCCCAGCGCGGCCTGGCCGCCATCGACCGGAAGATCGACCGTCTCATGCAGGCCCTGGCT